>CAMCZQ010000171.1 GCA_945887835.1 Bordetella parapertussis
AACATATGCAGAGTTTGAAAAAAAAGATTGCCGCAAATAAGAAAAAATAAAAGAACTCGTTTTTTCGGATATTGGCCGTTGGGAGCCTGTAAATAATTCGGTTTGGTTGCTACGTTGTCTTCGTAAGCAAAATATCCAATCGATAAAAAAATCTTTAGTGGCTCACTCGCGCACCTTCTTTCCGCTGTCGACGTCGTTCCAAAAACGCAAGGCCTCCAGCGCACAGGCCTTCGCCTGGAAGATGTGGATCATCCCGCGGAAGCCCTCAAAAATCTTGAGCCGGCCATCCGGAACGGCCTTGTTCACCTCGCGCTGCTCATCGACATTGGTGGCGGTCTTCTGGCTGCCCGTCAGCTGCAGTAGCGGCACAGTAAGCGCCCCCAGGCGCGGCCAGTTGTCCATCTGAAAAAAGCACTCGATCATGGCCGCCGCGACATGGCTTGGCGTGCGCCCAATCAGATTGACGAGCCATTGCGAAAGCTCCTCAGTGGCATGGTCCTTGTCTAGCCGGTAAGCGAGCGTGCGCTGGCACCATTCCGCGGTCCCGTAATGGCGGATCGCATCCATTGGACTCGCACGATCAAGCTTGTAGGCATCGAACACCCACTGCTGCATTTTCGGCGTAGTTTCGCAGGTCGTCACGCTCGCCACCCGCTCAGGATGCTCCAGTGCAAACACGGTCATCGACTGGCCGGACGAGGATTCGCCGACCAAGTGCGCCTTCTTGATGCCAAAGTGGTCAAAAGTCTTGAGAATATCGCTGAAAATCATGTCCAAGGTGACAACGTATCCGTCGTTCCGCGGGACGTCGGACTTGCCGCAACCGCGTAGGTCCAGTCGATAGGCCCTGCGGGTCTCGGCAATGTGCGGGATCCAGCAAGCCCAGATTGCGCCACTACGCGAGAAGCCGTGCACGAACAGCACAGGCACCGGGTTTTCCCAAGGGAACAGGTAATCGTCGGCGCTGCAATGGATCTTGAAGTCTTTGTCGACAGGGATGTAGGCCATTCAATTCACCTTCGGGTCTTCAGAAAAATAAAGCGCTGAGGGGTTGTCCATGAGGATCTTTCGCAGCGCGCCGATTCGTGTCGCCCAATAATACCCCCGTCAAACCGATTTACCTATAGACTGGCTAGGAAAGTGGCATGAAGGCCGTAGCATTTTTACCCACTAGCCACTATTGTGAGTTTATGGTTCAACTTTATGGATCGAGGAGAAACACCATGTTTTGTTCTCTCAGCACCGCATTTGGCTTGGCTTTTGGCTCACTTATTGCCGTGTCAGGCGCCTTCGCCCAGCAATACCCTGATCATCCCATCAAGCTGGTCGTGGGCTTCGGAGCGGGCAGTGCCATAGACTCCGTTGCACGCCCCGTCGCAGAGTCCATGGCCCAGACCCTCAAGCAGCCCATCGTCCTAGAGAACAAACCTGGCGCCTCGGGCGACATTGCCACGACGACAGTGGCCCAAGCCAAGGCCGACGGCTACACAATTCTGATCGCCAGCACGAGCAACTTTATCTTGGAGCTCGCCGGCGCTGCCAAGTTCGAGGTCCAAAAGGCGCTCACGCCAATCTCCGTTGCAGGAAGCGCTCCGTGGGTCATGGCGGTGGTTGGCACGTCCCCCTTCCTCACCCTCAAGGACGTTGTCGACTTCGCCCGCAAGAACCCCGGCAAATTGGACTACGCCACAGTCGGCGGCGGAACGCCAGAGTTCCTGGGCGCGATTCTGGCCAAAAATGAGAACCTCGACATCGTTCCGGTACCTTACAAGACCACGGCCGACGCATTGCCGGACGTCTTGGCCGGGCGCGTTGCGCTCTGGATCACACCCATGATCTCCGCCGTGCAGGTTCACAAGGGCGGCAAGATTCGTATCCTCGCGGTGGGCGGCGACACGCGCAGCGAGCTCATCAAGGACGTCCCCACAATGAAGGAAAGCGGTTACCCGGCGCTGGATGTGTCGTCCGTCTACTACTTCTTCGCGCCAGCCGGAACGCCTGCCGGCATCGTCCAGCAACTGAATGCTGCGGCTGTCTCGGCGCTGGCCAGCCCGGCGGTTATACAGCGACTGGCGCAGCAGGGCGCCACCGCGCAAAGCGCGAGTGTTGAAGACACGGGCAAGAAAGTGGCAGGGGAGTTTGCGCGGTGGTCGAAGGTGGTGAATCCGGCTGCCAAATAGTACAAGTTAGTGCAACACGGCACTCTTTCCGCCCCGCGCCGCACCGCCTCCACATAACCCGCTTCGTTGCCTCGTGTTCTACCAGCGACTGGCGCGGGTAACCGTTCGCCGCACGCTCGGCGGGATTTTAGCTAGCGGGATCTTCGCCGATTTAGTCGCAGACCCTAAACCCAGCAGCCTCAGCAGCATCAATGCCCTGAGCCTCGCAAACGTCCTGTAAAGCAATATTGACCGCGCTAGGTCGTCAGCTTATTCAGTTGAGCTAGAACCTCTTTCGCCGCTCGCCGATTCGCCTTCGCTTCCTTAGTGCGCTGCCCATGCGTCACAGATCTGCCCGTTGACTTGCCGCCGTGCATGCGGCATCGCCCATTAGCCATAGAAGCGTTCTTACAGGGGGCGTTAGTCGTCCTGCAATGTGCGCCGCACCTTGGGTGGTTTGCAAGGGCTTCACGAGCTTCACGCATGGGGTTGGGTTGATTTTTCATTAATGCCGCACTAGTTTTAGCGCTGGTTGGTGCTCTTAGCTTCGCAGGTGCCCCATAAAGGTGCGAGAGTAGGCGACTACCTACTTGTCTAAATGAGACCAACCGCCTCAACAGCCTTTAAATTCCTCGCCATCTCGCGGTGTCTTGTCGAAATTTGTTCGATCAATGCATATCTAGTTTCGCGGTTGTCATCGATTTGACCCGACACCTCAATGCTCTTGCGCTTGGCGTGCTGGTAGCTCGCAAGTTCTTTGAGGCATTGCACTCGCACGCTGATGTCGTTAATCGGGTCAAAGGCGATCTCAGCCAATGCCTCTAGGGCGCAGCCGTACTTTTCTTGCACACGTCCAAGCGCTGCCTCAGTGTCAGCCGTTCGTCGAATCTTTTGACCCGCCTGCATCCCAGCGCCTGCTGGTCGAGCATCACCTTTTTGGAACATGTAAAAGCCTTTGTAAAAATCCTATTGACTATATTTTAACTTTTGCACATAGCTAATCAATAGTTTTTATGGTTGGGCACAAATTGAATGGGAGCGAGTGTGATGGATCGGCTTAAGTATGAATACGGGCGTTAACTTTGGGTTAACGATTGCGTGTTGCTGGGGTCAGTTAAACAAATCATCATCCAGCTTGTCGTTATTAACACGCTCTCGAATCTCGGCGAGTAGCTCGTGCGTGAGATCAAGATACTTTTCTTGCGATGCAACCCAAAGTAGGTAGCTGCTCTCAAGCTCGCCTACCTCAGTGCCTCTATGCTTGCTGAAGGGTAAAAATTGGTGAGGTAATCATGAAATGCATCTGAATCGTCGTTGAAACCAATTAGTTGTAAAAGTTGTCGGGTTTTAGGATGGTAATTAGTTGTATTAGTTGTATCTGCGCATGAGGTAATAAAAATAAAAATAAAGGTGGTCTATTTTTATTACCTCATGCGCAGATACAACTTTTACAACTTATTCGCCCCCCGCTGTTGAACGGCTAAGGGCTGTCTTTTTAATGGCAATGAACCTGTCTTGACGTTCTTTTGTAATGCGGCTTGCTTCCTCCAAAAACATCGTTGGAACGACAGGGTTCACAACAAACTTGCCCATCGATTTGCGCCCCCGTCGGTTACGGTCAATCTCTGTCACGTCGTGTATCCAACCTAGCTCGATCATGAGATCAATCGCCCTTTCTACGTGAAGGGGATCAGCGCTTTGCCAGTGCGTGGCATCTCGCGACAGATCTCCACGGCTAAACTTCGTCCATGTCTTAGTCAAGATAGCCTCGCATGCAGAGTGCATCAATCCTGTTGACATACCTGAGCGTTTCCCCTGAGGCTCTAAAACAGCCTCGCTGTGCCGCCATAAGCATCGGACTATGCCTTCTGCTCGGTGAAAGGTTTGCACGCCTACAACGCGTTTTAATTCACCCTGAGAGGCACATTCGACGCAATGCAGGGCGAGAAGGATTCGCGCTAGGAATCCTGGGTATTTATCGAAATGTTCAGCTAATCGCGGGTGCGGTGTGCGTTGCGAGACGGTGCGAACGGATTGGTGATAGTCCTGCATTAAAGGCAGTATTTCTGCCTCCACCGTAAAGCGTTGTTTCAGTGAACCATCCTCAGTCCACTCATTGAGTCGCTCAAAGATCTGCTGACAATTCACGGTAACAAGTGGGTTAGTAGGGGCGTTGTAGTCGACTTTCCCCGCTGGGCTGAGAACCCAAAACATCATTCGTTGAAATAGCCCATCACTCCCGCTTTTTTTGAGCATTGCCGCAAACATTTCGTTTTGCACCCCTGCAATTAGCCCCATGCTGAAATTATCAACTATTTGGGGCATCGGATGTCTGGCTCGGTTAATAGTCTGAACCCCTCCGTCATAAGCGCTGAGATATTTCCCGCGATCTTTGCTTGAGCTACCGCCACCGCCGCTGTAAGCATCCATTCGCCCAACAAACTCTGTTAGTTCATCGGCAATCAGGGTGATACCGTTCGGATTATCTTCACACGCCGTGGCGAGTGCTTCGACGGTCGTATCGGAAACAATCCGCTGGGTAAAAGGTGGTTTGGGTGTCGTTTTTTTCTCCTCGTCGTCTAATTTCAGCCAATTATTAAGTGACCGTTGTGACACTTTCATCAGTCGTTCGTGAATGATATGAATGAACTTGGTTGATGAGCGTAGGGTGGGTGATTTGCCACTTGCTGATCCACCGTACAAGCACCCCCAAAGGTTAGGGGGCGATTCTATAGGGCCGACCTTTAGCTTGGCTCGATGGTCAATTAGGTTTGCCGCCGCGACGAACAGGGAAAAGGCATAGCCGCCAATATCAAACCCAGAGCCAGCGCTGTGTTCTTCGCAATAATCACGCATTGCAGAGGGTAAAGAGTCCATCGGAAACGGTGGTACGGGCAGTTCCACGAACGGATTAACAGGCGTTGACCAATCGTCTGTCAAGACATTGTGTGAAAGTTTTAAAGCGTCTCTGGCGCTCGGGTCGCTCTCATGCAAATAATATTGTCGTCCACCATGCGCAAACGATTTAATCAGGTTCTTGCTCCCCTCGTTTAAGTAAATAATCGCAACCTGTGAGCCACCATAGCTTGGCTCGGCTGGGTCGCGACAACTCTGACCGTGATAGGTCGCTCTGTCATTCAAGATTTCCCTGACCGTTACGACCTTACCGTCTGACAATGTAATGGGGGCATCGCCCCAGAGATCTGTGGTTGCTTTGCCCGATGCAAGCTCTTTTGCTAGTCTGCCTGCCTCATCTGAAGATGTACCTCTGTCTATTAAGGTTTGACTCATGCGCTCGATGTAAGCTTCTCTCTTCGCTTTCATCTGGTCAGCCATCGCGTTCGCAGCTTGCACAACCAATGCGCTGTATTGTCGTGACTCTTCATCGCTCAGGGGGCTGATTTCGTTCTCTGTATCAAGCACATCAACGTCACCTTCGAAGATTTTGATCTCTTTGTCTTGCCTCAGCCCAGCGCGACAATGTGCGTGCTGATACACGGGTTGACTCGGACTTACTAACGCTAGGTCAACATAGCTTCGCTCAAGCAAGCGCCCAGTCTCGGAAAGCCTTGGGCGGCTATGCCCTTTGAGCCAAAGCCGAACGTGCAGTGCCTTTAGCGCACGAGGGATATCTTGCCCATTCGTGACGACGATGTAGGTATGAACACCCTTGAGACCGCGAAGTTCGACCCCATCGCTTGTCAGAATATTTGAGCTTGTGCTTGGCGCTTGCACAACTACGGTATCGGCGATTGCTGGACACGCATCGGCAAGTGCATCGCAAATAGCGTCATTGCCTTCGGACTCGGATAAGTCATCGGAGTCGATGACCATCAGCGAGGGTGCTTTTGCAAACTGAAACGTGTCATTGTCGCGCCCGAAATCGCCCGTTGGTGACACGTTTAGCGTTTCTTTAGTGTTGATACCAACCAAAAGGGATTCATTCGGCGTGAGCGATTCTATGAGCTCCTTGAGGTGATTATGGGAGTCGATTCGCTTTTTAACCGCTGTGCCCGCGATGTAATGGGCTTTTGTATCTTTTTTTAGTTCATTATTGGCGTCCAACCAAAAAATCTTTCCTGCCTTGATGGGGGCGTGTATGGTTAAAACCGTGAGTTCAAAGCTCATTTTGCGCCCCCAGTCTTCTTGTCTTGTTTCTGCTGCTTACGACGGGCAGCGCGATTAAGAGACATACTCTTAGTAAAATCCTCTGCGGAGACGAGTCGTATGTCGGGATTGCATGCACAATCACGACCGCCGTTGAAAGCCCCTGGACACCAATGCTCGTGCTCAACTTGAACGCAATGGACGCCGCCTGTACTGAGTAACTGATCAAGAAAGTTTGATGACATAACGATTCCTTTTTGAATAATTAGGAACCGTCAAACCTTTTGAGAAATAGTGTCTTTTGACTTAAAATATCAGTGTGTCTTAGTACTAGTATTTGCAGTCACAAAGCCGCCTATCCTCAGCAGATATGGCGGCTTTTATTTTGTTCGATTTTCGACTAGTTTTGAGACGAGTACACGAAGCTCATCGTCTGACTTCCCTGCAATATGAGCGCGATTAATTGCATCGACTTCATCTTCAGGCCAGCCGATTGCGCGAGGCCCGATAGCAACTGGCGGCACGAAGAGCCCTGCCTTCACGCGCAAATATATCGTCGAACGGCTTTTACCGGAGTGTCCAACCACAGACGACATACGTAAGATTTTATTAACCATGTTTACGCCCCTTAGACGCTTTCTGAACATGACTAACTATATTTTTACCGCCCTAACTCGTCACTGACAACCTGTGTACATCTTTTGTCATTGTTTATTTCTGAATTTTTCGACTAATCGTACGAGGGTCACAGTTGTGGCGATCTGCAAGTATGCCTACAGCCTCCTCGTACGTACAAGCATCGGCGCGAAGGGCATTAAATTGGCTACGCAACAGCATCCGCTCAAACCCATAGTCATCGATGCTAGCGAACGTTCCATGCTTAGAAAAGCTATCTAACAAACC
>CAMCZQ010000172.1 GCA_945887835.1 Bordetella parapertussis
AGGCCAGGCATCAGTGCCAACATCGCCAAAGGAATGAAATCCTTTTTAGAGTCGTAGGGCAGGCTCTTGGCAATAAAAGGGTTGATGGCGTGCGCGCTAATAAACAGACCGATGGTGTTGCCATCTGGTGCAGAGCGTGCAACGTCTTGGGTGGCGATAACGCTATTGGCCCCTGGCTTGTTGACCACAACGACTGGCACACCTAAGGCTGCTGAAAGTGGCGGAGCGATGGCACGACCCATGACGTCAGAGGTGCCGCCTGGTGCGAAGGTGACGACGATACGAATGGGTTTGCTTGGCCAAGGGTCAGCACTCGCTGCGACGCCAGGAAGTAGCGCCGCGATTGCAATCAGCCAAGATGATGTGATTTTTTTCATGAAGGGTCTCCGTGTATATTTTTTTACGTAGCGATTGTAAAGCGCCACGCTCAACTTATTTCAAGTTTTCTTGCGTGTGCTGGCCCAAGGCAGGGCTGCTTTGTTTTTGCTGCGAGTTTAAGAATACTCCGCTAATAGGAGTTGGTAAGGCAGGTATGGTTTTCCCTGAGGCTGTCGTGATGGTTCGGTTAAAGACACCACGCGCCTGAAAATGAGGATCGTGCACTGCTTGCTCGAGCCCAATGACTTCACACACGCAGGTGTCTTGCCCGGCGAAACGCGCGTTCCAGTAGGCGACAGGCTGCTGAGCGATAATTTTGGCGATGCTGGC
Organism: Bordetella parapertussis; assembly: GCA_945887835.1. Taxonomy (GTDB): domain Bacteria; phylum Pseudomonadota; class Gammaproteobacteria; order Burkholderiales; family Burkholderiaceae_B; genus Zwartia; species Zwartia parapertussis_B. Next base: position 709 of record CAMCZQ010000172.1, read on the forward strand.
CTTTACCAACGCTGGGTTGTCGATGTGCTGCAACTCAGTTGCGCCCAGCACCGTTAAAAAATTGCCCCAGAACTTGTCTTCTAAGGGTGCGGCAGTCAAAAACTTATTATCGGCGGTTTGATAGATCTGATAGCGCGGGCTGCCACCCGTGACAAGCTCGTTGCCCGCACGTGGCCATTGTCCCGCAGCCCAGCCGTCTCCTAAGCCCCAGTACATGAGCGGGAACAGGTTGTCAGCCATCGAGATATCAAGATAACAGCCGACCCCCTCACGATCACGTTTGCGCAGGCCCAGCAAGATATTCATGACAGCAGGGTAAGCCCCGCCTGCGAGATCAGCGGTTAAGACAGGCGGCACACTGGGCGTGCCGTTAGCGTCTCCACTCAGACCGACCATGCCGGTTTGCGCTTGATAATTCATATCGTGCGCAGCCACTTGGGCGTAGGGGCCGGTTTGGCCATAGCCCGTAATTGAGCAATAGACCAGACGTGGATTGATTTTTGTGACCGCTTGATAACCAAGTCCTAGACGGTCCATTACACCTGGCCGAAATTGTTCAACCAGTACGTCCGCTTGCGCGATGAGCGCTTCGAGTTGCTTGATTGTGGCTGGAGACTTTAGGTCAGCGACGATTGATTTTTTACCGCGATTCAGTAGCGCAAAATTCACACTATCTGTACCGAATTTTGGCGTGTAAGAGCGCATCTCATCGCCGCTGCTGCGTTCAATTTTGATGACATCTGCGCCCGCATCGGCGAGCAGAAGCGTACACATCGGGCCCGGTAACAAGGTGCTAAAGTCTAGTACCTTGATCCCTTCAAGAGGTTGCATCATCGTTCTCTTGAAATTGTTTGAGCCACGCATTGCGCGCCCGACGCGCGGGGGCGTAGGCTTCTTGACCGAGCTGTTCGTACAGGTCTTGCGTGACTTCAAAGTGGTGATGCAGGCCCGAGCGATTTAAAAGGGCAATCGGCCCTTCTGGGTAACCCAACCCTAAACGCAGCGTCATATCCATGTCGTTGGCCGAGGCCAAGCCTTCATCCAAACGGCGCAGCGCAGCGTTGTAATACGGGCGAATCAGACGATTGAGGATGCGACCAGGAAAATCACCACAAACAGCAACGACCAAGCCAGCCGCTTCAAAAGCCGCTTTGGCTGCTGCCAGCGTAGCTTCAGAGGTGTAGGGCATACGCACGAGTTCAACCAATTTAGTCGGGGCATCATCGCCCAACCTAAAGCGTGCAAAGCCGACAACGTTCACAGGGCCGTTGTCGTCGGCAATATGGACAGCCAAGCATTCGTTTTCGAGTTCGAGGGCCACAAAGCTTGCCGCTGCGTGTTGCTCGCGCGCTTCGTCAAAGGCCTCGCCCGCATCTGCGCCAATGTAGACCACGCCGCCACCCTCTTTACTGGCAAGCTCAAAAAACGCGTGCGCTTCAGGAAACGAGCGACTCTCTTCGGCTTGAATAATTTGATAGCTCATGCTCAGGCTCCAAAAATCTTGCTGCTGTCATAGGTGTGAAACCCTTGACCTGTTTTACGACCGAGACGACCCGCGCCAATCATGCGTTTAACCAGTGGCGGGCAGGCCGCACGCGGCTCGTTGGTGAGCCCGTGCATCGCGTCGCACAGCAACAGTTGAGTATCCATGCCCACCATGTCAAGCAGCTCGAGAGGGCCAAGCGGATAGCCCAATGCGGTCTTAACGGCTAAATCAATATTCGCAGCGTCGGCTACGCCCTGATCAACCAGGTTGATCACGTCATTATTAAACGGGATTAAAAAGTAATTCAAGATGAAGCCAGGTGTATCGCGCGTACGAACCGGCTTTTGGCCAAGTGCCTCGCACAGTTTCCAAGCCGCCTCAAAAGTGGCCTCTGAGGTATTCATGCCGGGCGACATTTCAACCAGTTTCATCAATTGTGCGGGCAGACAAAAGTGCATGCCGACAAAACGATCGGCGCGTCCAGAGCCACCGGCGATTTCGGTGATCGAGATGGTTGACGTGTTTGAGGCAAAGATTGTGTGCGCTGGGCAAATATCATTCAGTTGCTTGAAGATCGAATGCTTGACCTTGAGATCTTCAAACACCGCTTCAATCACCAGATCACAATCCGCAAATTCTTTTGCGTCAGTCGTCGTTAAGAATTGCGCCATGATCAATGCGTCTTCGCCCGCAGCGAGTTTGCCGCGTTCGACTGATTTTTTTAAAAATGCTGCGGCTTGTTTGCGCGCGTTTTCAAGCGGTTCAGGCTTAAGATCGTAAATACGTGTTTTGAAACCTGCGCGTGCCGCAACGATTGCAATGCCGGTGCCCATCGTGCCACAGCCGACAATCCCAATAGTTTTTGAAGCGCTCATCTTTTTTCCTTTTTCAGAAAGCTGCGCCCAATCAATTGGCGGTGAACTTGATTGGTGCCTTCCCAGATTTGAGTGATTTTTGCATCGCGCATCAGGCGCTCGACGCGGTAGTCTTTGCAATAGCCGTAGCCACCTAAAAACTGCACGGCATCGGTGGCGATACGCATGGCGAGATCGGTGGCTTTGAGTTTTAAGATTGAGGCTTCGATACCGACATCGGGGGCGTTGGTTTCGATGAGTTGAGCGACGCGCCACAACCAAGATTCAACCATCACGAGTTCTGCGGCCAAATCAGCCACGTTGAATTGAAGGCCTTGAAACTCGAGCAAGCGTTTGCCTGACTGACGGCGATCATTCATGTAAGCGATCGAGTCTTTGAACGCGGCACGTGCAATACCTAGCGCATGTGCTGCAACGCTTGGTCGCGATTTGTTTAATGAGGCGAGTAAGATTTTTAAGCCATCGCCGGGCTCGCATAACAAGTTTGCGCGAGGGATGCGTACCTGATCAAACGCAAGTGAGGCCGTGCCCGAGGCACGTGTTCCCATCTTGTCTTCGGTGCCGGTGACGCTAAAACCCGGGGCGCCTTTTTCAAGAACAACGGCTGTGATCGCTTCTTTATCGCCGGCGATTTCGCTCCATTTGCCAAATACGATATACAGATCTGACACATCGCCATTCGAAATAAAGATTTTGCTGCCATTCATGATGATCGAATCACCGTCAGGCGTGAAGGTGGTTTTCATTCCGGTGGCGTCTGAACCTGCAGTGGGTTCGGTAATCACCAAGGAAGCCAAGCCGCCTTCGGCCATGCGAGGCAGTAGTCGAAGCTTCTGCTCTTCGTTACCAAAATCCATCAATGGTTTGATGGCATGAAAGTTAGTCGCCCAAATAATGCCAGTTGAGGCGCAGGCCTCGCTGATCTCGCGCACACACGCTAGATAGCATGCGTACGATAAGGGCGCGCCACCATAGGCTTCAGGGATGAACATGGCGTTCAAGCCCAAATTGTTAATCTCTTTAACGTTATCCCACGGAAACTCTGCGGTCTTATCGTAATGGGCAGCGCGTGGGGCAATTTTTTCAGCAGCAAGCTGCTTGACTGAATCGAGCAGCATGGTTTCTTCTTGCGTCCAAGGCTGCGCGGCATCTAGTCTTTCTAATACGTTCATCGTTTACCCCTTGAAGCTTCGCCGTTCTGAATGAGAATGGCGTCAAAATTTTTTGTGTGAAGCTGTTATTGCAACATCCCGTGCGCACCATCAATGTAGATTGTTTCACCTGTCATATAAGGTGAATTTAATACGAAAAGCGAGGTGACCAGATTGCCGATATCTTGCGCTTCGCCGGCCACGCCAGACGGAATCCGTTTGGCCAGGTAGTCGGCGAGTGGTCCTTTTTGAATCATCTCGCGGTTAAAGTCTGTCATCACGTAGCCAGGCGCAACATTGAGCACTCGAATGCCCTTGGGCGCCCATTCGACCGCCATGCAGCGTGTCATCGCGCCCACCGCGGCCTTGGTCGCGCAATAGGTCAGGTGTTGCTTGACGCCAAGCTTGTCGTAAAACGAACCGATATTGACGATCATGCCGCCTTTGTTTTCTAGCAGGTGAGGGTAAATTGATTGGCTCGAGGCCAAGACAGAGTAGGCATTGACATCCATCACGTTTTTGAACTCTTGTTCAGCGATGTCTTGCACACGATCTTGTGAGTGAATGCCGGCGTTATTGACCAGGCCAACTAATGGCTGACCCGAGCGCTGTGCAATGTCAGCAAAGGCTGCTGTCAATTGTTCAGGGCGACTGACATCGCACTTGGCGCTGAACCAGTGTTTGGCAAGCTCTGTGGTGGCACCCGTGATTTGAGGTTTTTCGCCTGAGCGTGACAGGCAGCCGACCGCGTAGCCCGCTTGCGCAAGACCAAGCGCAATGGCTGCGCCGATACCGCGGCTGGCGCCTGTCACGATAATGCAGCCTTTTTTGGGTGAAGTGCTCATGTTTTACTTATCCTTAAACGCTGCGGGACGCTTTTCAACGAACGCGGTCATGCCTTCGTTGGCGTCGGCAGTTTGAAAAATTAACGTTGATAAATCACGCTCAATTTTTAAACCTTGTTCGAGGGTTGTTTGCACGCCTCGCGAAATCGCCTGGCGTGCCATCTCAAGTGCCAAGAGGCCATGCTTTAAATAAGGCGCTAAAAATTCGGTGCCGAGGGTGTAAGGATTACCGTCAGCGACCAAGCGCGTGACTAAGCCAATACGTTCGGCCTCGATCGCCTCAACGGTGCGACCAGACAGGATGATATCGAGTGCGCGGCCTTCGCCAATCAAACGGGGTAGGCGCTGGGTGCCGCCGTAGCCTGGGATCAAGCCGAGCTTGATTTCTGGCAAGCCCATTTTGGCACGCGCCGTGGCGATACGAAAGGTGCAGGACAGTGCAAGTTCAAGGCCGCCGCCAAAGGCATAACCATGGATCACCGCTACAGACGGGATACGCAGAGCGCTGATCCGATTAAAAACCTCTTGCCCGAGCCGTGCGCCCTCGTGTTGCTGCACAAGGGTTCGTCCGAGCAACTCAGGGATGTCGGCCCCAGCACAGAAAGATTTTTCGCCCGCACCCGTAATCACCAAGCCGCGTAGCTGCTGCTGCTCGATCGCTTGTTCAATTTGAGCAAGCGTGCTGTTCAGGTCTTGCAAGATCCCAAAGCTTAAGGCGTTGAGCGCCTTGGGGCGATTGAGATGAAGATGGGCTAAGCCCTGATCAATTGAAAGTTCTACCGCCATGTTCGACTGCCTTTTGGTTAGATCAATGTGGTGATGGTTTAGGTCGGTGCCTTCCAGCGAACCGGTGTCGGCTTGATGTCTCCGCGCTTAGTCATCTCTATGAGTTCGCGTTTTAAAATCTTGCCGCTGGCCGTTAGTGGGAAGGCGGGCATCACAATAAAGTATTCGGGCATGTCGTATTTTGATAAACCGACCTCGTGCAAGTGTTGTAAAACTTGTTGAGGGTCAATGGTGGCGCCTGCCCGCTGCAAAATCGAGAGGCAGACGCGCTCGCCTAAGCGATCATCCGCAATCGGAAACACGGCGGCCTTCACGACATCAGGATGTCTGTGCGTTAAGTCTTCGATGCGGGCGGGGTGGATGTTGTGTCCACCACGAATAATCAAATCTTTTTTACGCCCAACGATTTGCAGGCATCCCTGCTCGTCAAACACACCGAGATCGCCACTCATAAACCAGCCTGAGCGATTAAAAGAATTTTCAGTGGCAGTTTGATCGTTAAAATAGCCAAGCATCAACAACCCACCGCGCCCGCCAATTTCACCGACTTGGCCTTGCGCGACCTCATGGTCGGGATGCTCGGCATCAAAGATTCGAACTTCATAGCCTTGTGCAGCGCGCCCGCACGTAGCCACAATCGTACTGGTGGGGTCGGTGGGTAAGGTGTATTGATGCGAGCCGTTTTCGGTCATGCCGTAGACGTTTTGTGGCGTGACGCCAATACGCAAAAATTGTTCAGCCACTTCGCGCGGGATCGGCGAGCCAGCCATATAAAACGATGTCACGTTGCCCATTGCGGTCAAACCACGACGGCGAACATCTTCAAGAATATCCATTGCGTGTGTCGGCACACCCATCACATAGGTGCCTTGGCTTTCAATGATCCAGTCAAGCGCAGGCTTGCCCGCAGCAAAGTTATGGATGACGAGTTGCAAGCCCGCAGCAAGCCATTGCTCGATGGAAACCGTACCAATGTGATGGCTTAAAGGGCTGAGCGCGACAAGAATAGAGTGTTGATCGTGATGCCAGTCGCGTACCATCATGCGGCCGTTGGCCAGCAAGGTGTTATCGCTGTGCATCACCCCTTTGGGTAATCCAGTTGTACCTGAAGTGAAGGCTAAGTAAACAATCTTGTCGGGGTTGGTGGCAGCAGGGGGTAAGACTTTTGTTGCCGCTGCATCGACAGTTGTTTGCTGCGCAGTCACGTGATTTTCAATTGTTTGATGGTCAATCGTTTGCGTGGCGTCGGCAAAGGTC
>CAMCZQ010000173.1 GCA_945887835.1 Bordetella parapertussis
CCCTTTTCAAGAGCGAGTCGCTCGCTCGTTTATCAACGCGCCAAGCAAGAGATCGACAAGCGTCCGTTTGGCACTCAACTTGATGTGTACGACGAACGCTATGAATGGATGAACCACTCCTTGGCGCCTTCGCAGATTAACGACACAAATTTTCGCCTGACAGTAGGCGGCTCCGCTTGTCGCCAGCCAGTTTCACTCTCTGTGTTGAATATTTCGGCGATGAGCTTCGGTGCGTTGAGTGCCAATGCGATTTTGGCGTTGAACGAGGGCGCCAAGCTTGGGCAGTTTGCGCACGACACCGGTGAAGGCGGGATCAGCAGCTATCACCGTCAACCAGGCGGCGACCTCATCTGGAATATTGGCTCGGGCTATTTTGGTTGCAGAGATGAACAAGGTCGATTCTCAGAATCGCATTTTGTTGCTAACGCACAGCTGCCGCAAGTGCGTATGATCGAAATTAAATTGTCGCAGGGAGCAAAGCCTGGGCACGGAGGCATCTTGCCCGGCAGCAAAGTCACGGCAGAGATCGCCGCCGCGCGCGGCGTGCATATTGGCGAAGATTGCAACTCGCCCTCGGCGCACTCTGAGTTTGACACCCCCGTTGGGCTTTTACATTTTGTGCAACGTCTGCGAGACTTGTCAGGCGGCAAGCCTGTTGGTTTCAAACTCTGTATTGGTCACGCGTGGGAATGGTTTGCGATCGCTAAGGCCATGGTCAAAACAGGCATCACGCCAGACTTCATCGTGATCGATGGTTCTGAGGGTGGTACCGGCGCCGCGCCGATCGAATTTGTCGACCATGTTGGCACACCTTTGCGTGAGGCGATACGGTTGGTCCACAACACCTTAGTCGGCTTAAATTTGCGCAATCAAATTAAACTTGGTGCCTCCGGCAAAATCGTCTCCGCGTTCGATATGGCCCGCACCTTTGCCCTGGGCGCCGACTGGTGCAATAGCGCACGGGCTTTTATGTTTGCGATTGGCTGCATTCAAGCGCAACAATGTCACACGGGACGCTGTCCAACCGGTGTGGCCACCCAAGACCCAGAGCGGCAACGGGCCTTGGCACCTTTAGACAAGGCGCCGCGCGTTGCGCATTTTCATCAAAATACGTTGCACGCCTTGGCTGAGTTATTGCAAGCCTCGGGCCTAAAGCACCCAAAAGAGATCACCACCACGCACATTGCCTGCCGTGCTGCAGACAATCACATCAATTTGTTTTCGACTCTTTACCCAGGCATCACGCCAGGCTCATTATTGGCCGGCGAGCTCGAGCGCCCCGTCTTTAAAGTTGCCTGGCCGATGGCAAGCGCCGACAGCTTTGCACCACTTGTCTCGCTTGGCAGCCTGATTGCGCACTGAAAGCACAGGAGGTTTTGCGCTCAAGCCTCATAGGCGCTCACCGCAACGCAATCCTCGTAGCGTGCGGGGCGATTGATGTAACCAGAGTCGAGCATGCTCTGGGCCAGACGCGTAAAGCCCTTTCGTGAGATGGCACGCCGGCAGGTCCAGAGTTCTGCCGCGTGATAGCGCGCGAGGCAATTCGTCAAAAGGTCAAGGCTCAAGTGAGGATAAAAAGGCTTAACCACGCACGCGAGTTCGGCAGGACCGTGCTCTGCCAGCCAGGGCTTGAACTGCTCAATGGCAGCAATCATCGCCTCAAAACCCGCTTGGTTGCGCCGCATACCCTCGAATGTAGAGATAAAGGTTGTGTAAGCGGTGTAACCTCGTTGGCTTGCCGCGTGCACGACTTGCACGTTTTCTTGCGCTAAGGCCTGCGAGACAAAGGGTTCAAAGACCTGAATCACATCAAGCTCGCCGCGTAGCAACGACTCAAGATTATCTTGCATACTACGCTCTGATACGCGCTTGAGAAGCGCTGGGTCAACCCCTGCATCGCGTAAGTCTTGCTGCAAGCACAGCCAGGGCGTGGGCACCTCAGACACCGAGGCAACACGCAGACCGAGTAAATCTTTAAGAGCGAAAGGCTTTTCTTGCGGGTTCAGTGCTCCTGCGTGATCTTGGCGACCTAATGTCGCGGTTTTGGCAGGCATGCGCCGAAGTAAAAAGAAGGGATCTTTGGCAGCAACTTCACAGAACGCGACCAACGAGGCGTCTGTGCGTTCGAATTGGTCACGTTCTTTAATGACACGCAAAGGCCCACCCCACATCACATCGATGTTGCCCTTTGCGAGTTCGGCAATCCCGGCGCCGGGCGAGGCCGAATCCAGTAAGGTGATCGATACACCTTGTTCAGCAAACAACCCCAAGGCGTGGGTAGCATAGAAAGGCGCATAAAACACGGCGCGAAAGTTTTCAGCGAGTTTGAGATTCAAGATTAACCTAACACATTGATGGGACATAGCTAACAAGTTGATGGAACGTAGCTTAAACTACTCACTAAAGCTGCCTTAAAAAAACAGAGCTTCGATACTGAAAAAATATTGCGGCTCTATTCATTGTACTTATCATTCAACGGAATTTTTATGTTACTCACTCGCGTTTTTTTAAGTATGAGCGTTGCGCTTTTGGCTGCTCTGTCATCTTCGCTGAGCTTGGCTCAAACCGCTACCTCGGGCTCAACATACCCCGATAAACCGGTGCGCCTGATCATCACCGTGCCTCCAGGCGGGGCCTCTGACTTTGTTGCACGGACGCTTTCAGAGCGTTTTGGCAAAGAATTAGGCACGACCATTTTGGTCGAAAACAAGGCTGGGGCGAATGGCACGATCGCCAGTGCCCTGGTTGCCCGTGCAGCACCCGATGGTTACACGCTACTGCAGTCGGGGATTTCGACTCACGGAATTGGTCCTTATTTTTACGAGTCACTGCCCTACGCACCGTTCAAAGATTTGGTGTCGATTGGCGCCATCGCTGAGTTTCCGATCATTTTGGCAGTCAATGCGCAATTGCCTGTGCAATCCGTCAAAGACTTAATCGCTCTGGCAAAAACAAAACAATTAAGTTTTGCCTCGGCCGGCACGGGCAGCGCGCCCCATCTGTCAGGCGAATTATTTAAAACTGAAACCAATGTCAATATGGTGCACGTGCCTTACAAAGGCTCGGCCCCGGCCGTCGTCGACGTGGCCAGTGGGCAGGTCGATATGATGTTTGACGGTATCCCTGCGTTGGCGCCGCACATTAAAAGCGGCAAACTGCGCCCAATCGCTGCGGTCAGCCTCAAGCGCAATAGTCAGATGCCAGATCTGCCTACCTTCACCGAGTTGAGCTATCCCAGCATGATCGCCTCAGTTTGGTACGGCTTGATGGCACCCGCAGGCACCCCGCAGGCCATCATCGATAAAGTCAATGCAGCCATGAACAAAACCTTGGCTGTGCCTGAGTTGCAGAAAAAACTTGAAGACGGCGGCGCCATCGTGATGCCTGGCACCCCCAAAGAGTTTGAGGCGTTTTACCTCAAAGACTATGCGCGCTGGGGTGAAGTCATCAAGAAAGCCGGAATCTCGACCAAGCAATAAGTCTTCAGTCCCCTGACCTGACGCCGGGTCGATCTTAAGCCAGGTCGATCACGGCGTTACCCATGACCTTGCCTTGTTCGACTGCCTCGTGCGCAGCGACAATCTCTGACAAGGAATAGCGCGCGCCAATGGCGTGCACTAATTTTCCTGATGCTAATAAAACATTGAGCTCTTTGAGCGCAAACGTGCGTTCAGTTAGCGTCAGGTCATAGACCAAAAAGAATTGAAAGCTCAGCGTATTGAATAAGCACACTCTGAACGGAATCAGCGGATCCGCGTATTCGTTCGAGCCATAACAAGCTACCGTGCCGTGGGGCGCAAGCGCACCTTGGCGCACTAAATCAGCCGTCGTTGAAAAATCCATATCAATAATGGCGTCAGCGCCACGACCACCCGTTAACGCTTTCACGCGCTCGGCGACGTTTTCAGTTTTGTAATTAATCGTCTCAGCGACCCCCACCGCACGTGCATGCGCAGCTTTGAGATCAGAGCTCACGGTACCAATCACGCGTGCACCTTTAAGCACGGCCATTTGTGCCGCGTAATGACCCACAGCAGCCGCCGCGGCAATCACCAAGACCGTCTTACCGGTCAGATCGCCGCAGCGACGCACTGCCTCAAAAGCCGTCAGGCCGGGGATTCCCATGCACGCAGCCGCATCAAAACTGGTGTTGTCTGGCAAAGCAACCGCTTGCGCCTCGGGCAACACGATGTACTGCGCACAGGTGCCAAAGGGGCGCCCGAACTGACCATTCCAGGTCCAGACCCGTTGACCGATTCGGCTAGCAGAGACCCCTGCGCCGACCGCGTCGATCACTCCTCCAGCATCACTGTGCGGGATAATCCGCGCTGCGTTCAATGCACGACCACGACGCGATTTCACATCGGAGGGGTTGACACCCGAAACGCTAATTTTGACGCGAACTTCACCCGCACCCACCTCGGGCGTCGGAATCTCACCAAGCACTAACACCTCGCGGGCTTCACCATTTTTTTCGTACCATGCTGCTTTCATTTTCTATTCCTTACGTCTTTGGCTGTGCCGACGGAAATTTCGGGGCACGTTTGTTTTTTACTGCATCCAAGCCTTCGCGCGCGTCAGCCCCTAAAAATCCAAACATCTCTAAGCTGAGCGAATTGTCAAAAATTGGCCCAGCCATGCGCATCCAGTTGTTCAAGGATTTTTTTGTGTTCTGAATCGCAGACTGACTGCCAACAGACAGTTTTTTTGCAATGGCCAAGGCTCTGGGCATCAGCTCGGCGTGCGGTACGCAAAACGTGACCAAACCAATGCGTTCAGCTTCTTTACCGTCGATAAAATCAGCCGTCATCAAATAGTATTTTGCCTTCGCCATACCGCACAGCAAAGGCCAGATAATTGCCGCATGGTCGCCAGCCGCCACACCAAGTTTGACATGACCGTCGGTGAACTTTGCGTTCTCAGAAATAACGCTGATATCGGCAAGCAAGGCGACGGCCAACCCCGCGCCAACGGCCATGCCATTGATCGCAGAAATAATGGGTTTATCGCAGGCCAACATGTTATAGACCACATCAGCAGCCTCTTGTTTGACGATCGCGATTTGTTCGGGATTACCCACCATGGTTTCGACCCAAGCCAGATCACCACCCGCCGAAAACGCCCGATCACCCGCGCCGGTCACAACCGCGACCCGCGTCTGTGGATCGTTTTGCACGACGTCCCAAATCTTGGTGAGCTCCCAGTGCAGGCGAGCGTTGGTCGCGTTCATGACCTCGGGCCGGTTCAGCGTGATCAACAGCACGCCCTCATCCGGTCGGTCAAATTTTAAAAACTGAAAATCGTCGTAGACCATCTGGTTATCCCAAAAGAATTTTTTTTAGTTTACGCACCGCGCAATCGGGCGTGGTCAGCACGGGCATCGAGGCTAGTTTTTGTGCCTGTACAGCGGCCGAGGCCATTGAAAACTGACCAAATACGATCGTGTGATAGCCCTTTAATGTTGCAACTTTCTGCGCAATGATTTGATCATGTTTTGCATGATCACCCGCAAGCAAGGCATCAAACGCCCCATCAACAAGCATCGCCTCAACCTCAAGCGTGGTGCCGCGCGACGCGAGCATCTCGTTTAACTCCTCGGTCAGTGCCGGAATGGAAGGTCCGAAAGTCGTCAACAGCGCGACCTTGCCACCGCGCTCGATCACCTCTTCGAAGAGAGCCTCGTTGGGCGTCAAGATTGGGATCGAGTGCTTAAGCTTCAAGGCTTCGATCGTTGCGCCAAACGCCGAGCAAGTAAACAAAATAGCCGTTGCCTCAGCGGCAACGCAATACTGCCCCAGCAAAGTAAACCGTAGCGGGATCGAATCTGGCAAGCGCCCCGCTTCGCGCACATCCAGCACAAGCGAGTCTTCTAACAAATTCATCACGCGCGCCTCGGGCCATAAGGCGGCGAAGCTTGCCAGCGCTGGCTTCATCGACACATCGCCCGCGTGAATCAAATAAATTTTTTGTAACTTCGACATTGCAATCCTTGTCTACTCGGGTTCAAGCTAAGCGGCTTTGAGCGTCAGGCCAAACAATCATTGAGCCGTCTGCTCAAAAGTTAGATCACTAGTCGAGCACGTAAATCAGCGATCTGCGCATCGCTATAGCCAAACTCGTGCATCACCTCATCCGTTTCGCCGCCTCGTGCAGGCGTGGCCGAGCGGATCTCGCTTGGAGTACGCGACAAGCCCACCGGCTGACCCACCACTTCAATGTCACCTAACTCGGGGTGATGCACCGCCGTCGCAATCCCCAAGTGACGGGTCTGCGCATCAGCAAACACTTGATCCATCGTATAAATCGGCCCACACGCTACGCTGGCCGCTTCAAAGCGCTCGATCCACTCTTGCGTCGAGCGCGTGCGCGTAATCACGTAGAGCGCTTGATTTAACGCTACTCGATTGTTAGAGCGAAGCTTGCCCGTTTTATATTCTTCTTTGGTCAACAACTCCTCGGCACCCATTGCCCGGCAGAGCCTTTCCCACATCTGCTGTGCACCCGCTCCGGCGATATTGATGTGACCATCCGAGGTCGGAAACACACCCGTCGGAATCGAAGTTGGGTGATCGTTGCCCGCTTGCTCTGGAATCTCTTTATTAATTAACCAGCGCGCCGCCTGAAAATCAAGCATACCAATCATCGACTCAAGCAGCGAGGTCTGCACCCACTGCCCTTTGCCTGATTCTTCACGCTCGAGCAACGCGGTTAAGACGCCAAGCGCGCAGAATAAGCCCGTCGCCGAATCTGCCACCGCGATGCCCGCACGCACTGGCCCTTGTCCGGGCAAGCCAGTAATCGCCATCAAGCCTCCCATTCCTTGCACGATCTGATCGTAGCCAGGCCGTTTGGCGTAAGGGCCATCTTGGCCAAAGCCAGAGATACTGGCGTAGACCAGACCGGGATTGGTTTGACTCAAGCTTTCATAATCGATACCCAGCCTAAACTTCACATCAGGCCGAAAATTTTCAATAATGACATCGGCCTGATCCGCCATTTTTTTAAAAATCGCGATGCCCTCTGCTTCTTTTAAATTAAGCGTCAAACTGCGTTTATTGCGATGCAGGTTTTGAAAATCTGGGCCTAAGCGCGTGTCACCCCAGCCGTC
>CAMCZQ010000174.1 GCA_945887835.1 Bordetella parapertussis
ACATCTGGGTCACTGATTAAGGCGTTCCAATCTTGCGGCTTCACGTAGGTGCCAGCCATGTGGGTGGGGCTAATGCCTGGCACACCCATGGTGACGATCTCTTTTTTTATGCGGATTTTCATCCGGCGAAACGGTGGGTGAGTTGCCCACGCCTCTTTGTGCTGCAGATCGGCAAAGGCTGGATCTGCCCGCACATGTGCCAATACCGCACGAACATCGGATTCGGCTCCGGCAAGGGTGCTATTGATACCCTCGCGCGCCAAAAGAATGAGACCTTTGACATTGAGCCTTTCACATAACTCAAGCAAAGGCTGCCTGCGTTGCTCAAAGTCAGGCAAATCAACAAATTTATAGAAAGCGGCAGTCAGGTATTGTTTGGTAGACATTCGTTCAGCAAGCCTCTTGCGTACGGCACGCCCCAATTATAGAGTCGGACTTAGCTTCTATGTCTAAACAGTTCACCGCGCGCCGGCAAAACCCCACTGTTGGGGCAGACTCAACCCGAGACCTGCCCCAGCAAACAAACCTCTAATTACCCGTTAAGCGCTTCACAAACGAAGCAGCGTAAGCGGGCGAGCGAAACAGCAAAATAGGATCGTCGGTAGGAGCAATGCCTTCGCCCATGACCAAAGGATCAAAGTTGATTTTTTCGCACTCTGCCCCTTTTTGTGGCGTTGCCGAAGTCAGCGTCAACACACCCACCTGAATTGTTTTACGCTCGGCAGACCAGTAAACCGTTGGGTTGTTTTGCACATCCGAGGGCTCACCAATGGTGAGCATCATTTTCCAGCGAACCGGTCCTTTTTGGGTTTTAGCGATCAAATCGTCATCCAAGAAACGCGCAGGCATCGTACCCATCTCTGCATCTGTTAGGCGCTTGACGCCGTCTTCGGGTACAAAGCTCCAGCGCACTAAAGTCGTTTGGTTATTTGGATTAATAAATTTAAAGGTGTGAATGCCAAAAAATTCACTGTTGGCGTAACTCACTGGCGGATTATTTTTAGCCATGAACTCACCCAGCGGCTTGGTATCAGGATGAGTCTCTCTGAACTGCTTTTGCTTTTCTGGATCAGGCTTACCCGTTGCAGGATCAACCATGTTGGACAGCAAGCCTGCGTAAAACGTTTGAGGCGTCGCCGCGCCAAACACCGGCACATTCAGCATGGTGAAGTGCTGAAGGCTATTGCCCGGCAGTTTGAATTGCAATGCCAAACCACGTGGGCTTTTAGCCGTATCTGGTGCTTTAGGGTTGCCGCCCGGCAACGAAAAGCGACCAACCACGGGGATGGCGGCGCCCGAAAACAACGCCGAGCGCGTAAATGCTTGAGCGTCCTTTGAGCCAACAAACGAGCCGCCCACACAGACGCCAATAATATGGTTGCGCCGCTCGCCAGCATGCACTCCACCAAGCTTTTCGAGAGCGCTGACGACTTGGTCTGCCGTCGGGGCTTGTTGCGCAGTTGCATTGAAGGTGCAAAACACAGTGGCTAGCGCCACTGACAATATTTTTGAGTTCATCGGGTGCGGCCTTAAGGTGTTCGTTAAAGGAATGAAATCACTACACTCGCCTATGTTAGATCCCTTTTGCATGAAAAACCACCCGGTCTAAGCTCCCAAATCAAGATTTTTGCCGTTAATATTGAGTCACCACAATGGGTGAATTCCGAATTTGCCGACTGAGACAATGACCATGCAAATTAAACCGATTGGTAAGGACTTTGCTGCCGAGATTAGTGACATCGACCTCAGGCAACCGCTGACTGCGGAACAAACCCAAACCATTGACCGCACGATGGATCGCTATGCGGTGGTAGTGTTTCCCAAACAAGAACTAGACGACGATCAACAGGTTGGCTTCGCGCGCAGTTTGGGGCCACTGGAAGAAACACGTGCCGTGGTCGATGTGCATAAGCAACGACTCGCCTACAACCAAATGAACGATATTTCAAATTTGGATGTTGATGGTTCGATTTTGGCTGCAGATGATCGACGTCGCATGTTTAACTTAGGCAATGCGCTTTGGCACTCGGATAGCAGCTTTAAAGCGACGCCAGCCAAATATTCAATGCTGCACGCGCGAGTCATTCCGCCTGAAGGCGGTAACACTGAATTCGCCGATATGCGCGCCGCCTGGGATCGACTGCCTGAAAAAACCAAAGCCTTCATCACACCCTTGGTCTGCGATCACTCTTTAATCTATTCACGTGCGCAACTTGGCTTTGATGCCTTCAACGAACAAGAAAAACTGAACTATGCGCCTGTACCGCAACGTTTGGTGCGCAAACACCCAGGCTCGGGGCGCCAGTCAATTTATTTGGCTTCGCATATCGGTGTTGTGCACGGCATGCCCAGACCCGAGGGCATGGTCTTGATTCGAGACTTAATTGAAGAGGCCACGCGACGTGAATTTGTCTACAGCCATGTTTGGAGCCAGTTCGATCTGGTCATGTGGGATAACCGCTGCACCATGCATCGTGCGCGCCCTTACGATGACAAAATCTACAAACGCGACATGCGTCGCATGACCTTGACTGACAGCGCACCCACGCTCGAACAACCGCGTTGACCATTTTGCAGCCCACTCTACTCTGATCACGCTTCATGACGGATCTCGTCTTCAGCATTTTGATTCTAGGATCCCTAGGTCTGATTGCAGGCGTACTCGGCGGAGTGATCGGTTTTGGCACAACCATCATCCTCATGCCTGCTCTAGTTCATTTTTACGGGCCCGTTCAAACGGTATCCATCATTGCCATCACCGCCACGCTCGCAAACTTCTCACGGGTGATCTTGTGGTGGCGTGAAACAAACTGGAAAGTCTGCCTTGTGTACAGCCTCACCGCGATCCCCGCTGTGGCTTTAGGCGCCAACACGCTAGTTTTACTCAATGCAACATTCATTGAAGCCATACTTGGTGTGTTTCTGATTGCCTTGATTCCGCTTCGCCGCTGGCTGCGACGCCAAGCTTTTACGATTACGCTTTGGCATATGAGTGTCGTGGGTGCAATCATCGGTTACTTAACCGGGATTGTGGCCACGACAGGCGCCATCAACACACCTTTTTTTCTAGCCTTCGGTTTAGTCAAAGGCGCCTACCTAGGCACCGAAGCCGCTAGCTCTTTGTTTATGCTTATTGCAAAAATATTTGTGTTTCAGCAACTCGGTGTGCTCGATGCTTTGGCTATCACTCAAGGCCTCTTGCTTGGCTTATGCGTGATGGCCGGTTCAGTTCTATCAAAACGTATTGTCTTAGCGCTACCTGAACACCGTTTCATGCAGCTCATGGAAATTGTGATGCTAATTTCAGGGCTCAGTATTCTAGGCCAATGTCTTTACAACCAATAAGTATCGTTCACATTCGCAATGTCATGGCTGGCACAAACGCAAACAACATCAAGATACCAATCGCTACAAAATAAAATGGGATGAGCTCAATCACCACTTTACCCATTTTGACCTGCGCAATCGAACTGGTAATAAATAAGGTTGTCCCTACTGGAGGATGATACAAACCGATCGATAAGTTAATGATCATCATGATCCCTAACTGAACGGTATCCATTCCAATCGCGGCGGCCAAGGGCACAAACATTGGCGTCAATAGCAGCACCGCGGCAGGTAAATCAATAAACATCCCGACTGCGAGCATGATCGCATTCATAGATAAGATAATCATCCACGGCTCACCCAGTGTCCGTTGAATAAATGCAACAAAATCTGCAGGTAGCTGTTCAAACGTCAAGATCCAACCGATCACACTCGAGGCCATGATGATCAACATCACCACTGCGGTGGCAAGGCCGGCGTCGATAATGGAGTGCTTGAGTCGCGCCATCGAAAGATCGCGATACACCACCCAGGACACAATGAGGGCATACAACGTCGACATCACGCTGACCTCGGTTGGCGTGGCAATACCAAAACGTAAAAAAATAATGATGAGTACTGGCAAGGCAAGCGCGGGCAGCGAATACAGCAGTTGAACCCTAAAGCGTCCCCAGGCAAACGGGGTCGTGTCACGAGGGAAGCCCCGTCGACGTCCCTGCACGTAGCACACCAACATAAAGCCGACGCACATAATCACCCCAGGCAAAATGCCCGCCACAAACAACGCACCGATCGAGGCGTTTGATACCAAGGAATAGATAATCATCGGTATCGAGGGTGGTATCAAAATATCAATGGTCGCCGCCGCAGCAATCGTACCCGCCGCAAAAGCAGGGGGATAGCCAAGTTTTTTTAGCCAAGGAATCAGCAACGAACCAATCGCAGACGCGTCCGCAACCGCCGATCCCGAGACACCTCCAAAGATCGTCGACGACATCACACCGACTTGCGCGGGGCCACCGTGAAAACGTCCCATCAAGGTCGACAGTAGATCAATCAAGTGCTGGCCAAGCTTTCCCCCAACCATGAGCGACCCAGTCAACATAAAAAACGGGATCGCAATCAAAGGAAAACTTTGCGTCTGCGTCACAAGTTGCGAAACAATAAACTCAGAACCCAACCGCTCTGAGGGCATCAACCCCAACTGCGCACCAACGATCAAGGCATGCGCAATGGGTAACCCAAGCATGGCGAGCGCCAAAAATGCGATGAAGGTAGCAATCGATAACATGGCAAATCCTCAGTGCTCGGCAAAGGCAGAGGCTGTTTGACCGCTACTAATATAACGGCCATGCATGCCTTGAGTCAGATACATCCGTATCGATTGTGTCACTGAAGTCAACACCAACAATAAAAAGGCGACTAAAAAACACGAATAGGTAACAGAAGATGGCACTCCCAACACTGGGGTTCGCTCGGTACTGACAATCGGCATTAATGTAAAAGCACCCAAAGCTAACGAACTGTATGCCGCCACAAGAATCAAACTATTTCCCATGATCACCAAACGCCGATACTTAAGAGGGATCTTTTCAAGAAACCACACAATACTAATATGCGAACCGTACTGTGCCGCCAAAACAACTCCCGCCATCACCATCCACGGAAAGATCAGTTCTGGCGCCTCGCCGCCCGCCTTCAAACTAGTTGAAGACAGGTAACGTAAAAAGACGTTGATCGCCAAAATTCCGAACAAGAGCACCGTCGTGACATACAAGACAAAACGGCACACCATCGCGATACAAGCGTCAATCCGGTCACAGGCCCTCAGCAGCGTCGCACTCATCTCCAAGCACTCCTAGTCACTTACTTACCCGCGCGAACCGCTTGTGCAGCGTCCACCACTTTCTTGACAAACGCGCCCTGTGGACCCTTCAGCCAAGCCTCGGTCACCGACTGCGTGGCTGCATTAAAGGGAGCCAAGTCGACCGTATTCATTTCAATCCCTTTTGCTTTGAGTTCGCCAACCAACTTTTGATCAGACTCAAGCGACAGTTGACGATTAAGTTTGGTCGCTTCGGCAGCGGCTTCACGAATAATCGTTCTGTCGGCCTCCGACAACCGATCGTAGGTGCGCTTAGACATCACAAACGGCGTCATTTCATACTTATGTGCCGTAAAAGAAATGTACTTTTGCACTTCATACAGTTTGGATGAATAGATGTTCATTAAGGGATTCTCTTGTCCATCCACGACACCCTGTTGCAAGGCCACATAGAGTTCAGAAAACTTAATTTGCTCGGGCTCTGCACCCAGCGCTTTCATAATGTCGATCGTGGCTGGGTCAGGTGGCGTCCGAACTTTTAAGCCCTTCATGTCTGCGGGCGTTTTAATTGGACGAAGCTTATTGGATACGTGGCGGATTCCGTTATCCCAATACCCTAAAACTACTAAACCTTTTTCAGCTGAAATTTTGGCAAGCTCTTGTCCGGCGGGGCCATCGAGTACCTTCCAGGCATCTTGGAGCGTTGGAAACAAGAAGGGCATACCAAACGCAGAGTATTCAGGCACAACTGAAGAAATCGAACCCTGTGAATTGGCCGCGAAATCCACAACGCCGCTGCGCAAAGAAGTCAAGATTGGGACATCATCACCCAACTGCGCAGCCGGTGCGACTTGAACGATCATTTTGCCGCCGCTTTTTTCTTTAACAAGGTCAGCAAACTTGACTGAGGCTTCGTGTTTTGGATTGCCAATCGCGGCATTGTGACCAAGCGTCAACTTCATCTGGGCGCTCGCACCCAGCGAAATAAACAGACACGAGGTGGCTAGAATTGTTTTAATTATTTGCTTCATGGTTTGTCTCCGTTTGGATTTGAATCAGCTATTTTCAAATGCTGCCGGCGAATCGATATTGATCGAACTTTCGCCTACCTTGATATTTTTTTACCCTTTACAATAACTTCTTAATAAAAGACACAATAGCTGCAGTTGAAATGCCGTAACGATCATGTAATGTCGGCAAAGCCCCTGCAGCCAAAAACTCGTCTGGCAAAGCAATTTGATGATAGTTGGGCGACATCCTCTTGCGTAACACGCAGGCTGCAATAGCCTCACCTAAGCCTCCTACCCTCGTGTGATTCTCAGCCACAATCACTAAGCGTGAACCTCGACCAATTTCTTTTAGAATCGTCGCCTCATCTAAGGGCTTGATTGTCGGCACGTGCAACACGGCAACATCAGCCGCACCGCCTGCCATCTCTTTCGCCACCTCTAAGGCTCGCATAGTCATGATACCGCTCGAAATAATTAAGACGTCTTTTCCATCACGGATGAGCTGTGCTTGTCCTAGTTTAAATTTGTAGTCGTACTCGTCTAAGACCAAAGGCACCTGCCCGCGCAGCAGGCGCATATAAACTGGCCCGTCGTGCGCAACGGCCGCGGGTACCATTTGCTCAATGTCCAGCGCGTCGCAAGGATCAATGACTGTCATGCCCGGAATCGCGCGCATCATTGCCAAATCTTCGGTCGCCTGATGGCTGGGGCCATAGCCTGATGTCAGCCCAGGTAAGGCGCAGGCAATTTTCACATTTAAGTGTTCTTCAGCAATAATTTGATGAATGAAGTCGTACGCACGGCGTGTGGCGAAGACCGCATACGTTGTCGCAAACGGGATCAAGCCTTCTTTGGCCATTCCGCCTGCGGCTCCCATTAAAAGTTGCTCGGCCATTCCCATTTGAAAA
>CAMCZQ010000175.1 GCA_945887835.1 Bordetella parapertussis
TTTGCGCGCAGCCACGTAACTCGACACCGTGCGCAAGCAGGCGCTCGGCCAAAGCTGGCAAACAGGCCACCGCAACATCCTTGTGTACTAAGAGGGTTTCCATCGCGCCACAAACGCCATAGCGGTAGGTTTTGGCGTTGAAGGCGATATCACTTGCCTGCTTCAAATCAGCCTGCGCGTCAATATACACGTGGCAATTGCCATCCAGATGCTTAATCATCGGCACGCGTGCTTCGGCATCCAGACGCTTGATCAGACTTTTGCCGCCGCGCGGAATCAGCACATCAATATGTTCGGCCATGGTGATGAGTTCACCCACCGCGGCCCGGTCTGGTGTGTCAATGACTTGCACAGCATGTTGGGGTAACCCAGCGGCACTCAACCCTTGCGCAACGATTTTTGCCAAGGCTAGATTTGATTGCAGCGCCTCGCTGCCGCCCCGCAAAATACACGCGTTGCCAGATTTCAGGCATAAGGCCGCAGCATCGATCGTGACGTTTGGGCGCGATTCATAAATAATACCAATCACGCCAAGTGGTACTCGCATCTGAGCGACCTGCATCCCGTTGGGGCGCACGGTCGTTGCGCTTAAGCCACCAATCGGATCGGGCATTGCCGCGATTTGTCGCAAGCCCTCGCTCATGACCTCAATCGAGCGTGCGGATAACGTGAGTCGGTCAAGTAATGCCGGCTCAAGCTGGCGCGCGCGGGCAGCGGCAACGTCAGCAGCATTGGCGCTTTGCAGCGCTGAACGGTGGACGGACAAAGATTCGGCCATTGCCAGCAGTGCCTTTGCCTTTTGCGCACCGCTTGCGCGCATCATCACGCGCGAGGCCCAGCGCGCCTGGCGACCGATTTGCTGCATGGTGTCTTGTAAAATTGTCATGTGTGTATAAGCTGTTTAAGCTAGGCAATCAAACGACTCAGGTCGCTCTTGTTAGGCACGCGGCCCCGCTGCTGCAACCCGCATCGCCAAGCGAGTCATTTCTTCCCAGGGATCTTGCAAGCGACCGGCCACAGGTAAGCCTTTAATCAGGCGGTCGACCTCGTGCGCATGTTGAACTGCGGCAGTCCAGTTACGGGGCGAGACCCTTGAAAGCGCCTTTCGCGCCAACGGTTCATGGGTGCCAAAGATACGTTGCGAGCGTAGCACGCTGGTCAAGTCTTGTCCCGCAGTGTTTGCCTCAGATACCCGCGCAAGGGTCCTGATCTCTTCGCCGACCGCCCACAGCACTAGCGGCAAAGCCTCGCCTTCCGCTTTTAAGCCGCCCATGATGCGCACTAGGCGCGGGACGTCGCCGGCTAGCATCGCGTCGCGCAGGCCAAAGATGTTGTAGCGCGCCACATTCATCACGGCTTGCTCGACGGCCTCGGCAGGCAACAGACCTTCATCAAAAAGCAAACCGAGTTTTAAAATTTCTTGGTGCGCCGCCAGTAAGTTGCCTTCAACTTTATCGGCAAGCCACTCTAGTGTGGCCGGCTCGGCTTGCTGCTTTTGACGGGCAAGCCGCTGTTCAATCCACTTTGGCAATTGCGCACGTTCGATATTGGGCATCTCGAGCATGGTGCCCGCTGCAAAAAGTGCGCTCGCCCATTTGCTTTCGCGCGAAGCCTTGTCTAAACGTGGCAGGGACACGATGGTCAGCACCTCGCCACCGCTGACACCTTTGCTGCGCGCGGCCAAACTGAGCAGCGCCTCAGCGCCGGGTTTACCGGGTTTGCCTGTTGGTAGCGAGACCTCAACGAGCTGCTTGTCGCCAAAAAGCGAACCGCTTTGAGCCGACACCCCTAGCGCGCTCCAGTCACTACGTGCGTCCATTAAAAACGAGTTGCGTTCTAGATATCCTGCGGCTTTTGCAACCGCGCGCAGCGCATCTGCTGCCTCGATCGTCAGTAAAGGGTCGTCTCCAGTCACCACGTACAGAGCAGCGAGTTGGACGCCCGGGCGCCCAAGCGATTCTAGTAAGCGATCGACACTCATGAACGCCCGCCTACTAGTCGGCGCTGACGGTCACAGGGGAGGGCGTCAGCGAAGGGTTTTGCCACATTGGAGGAACAGGCCCCGGCGCAGTCACTCGCGCCACGGTTTCTTCTTCTTCGTCGTCTTCAAGCGGAAGTTTGGCCAGCGTTTGCCAGCGCTGCGTTACATCAGGCGCAGTGATGCGCCGCAAGATACGCGCCACCAGACTGCGTTGCATGTCTTTAAATAAGGTTGCGGCTTCACCCTCTTTGGCCTGCACGACGCGATCATCAAACGGCATACTGCGTATGGCAAAGAGCGTTGTATCAGGCAAAATTATTTGATCTTTGGCAGTGACTAGCCGAAACGTATAGCGTAACGACAGTTCGTACTCTTCGGGTTTACCTTGCGCGTTAATCGCCACAATACGCGTGCCTCTGAACTCTTGGATTTGCTCAAGCCGGGCCTGAGCCAGTTTGCGGACTTTGGCCGCTTTGATGCGATCAATCGTGGCCTTATCTTCAGCGTCTTCGCTTTCGTCGATGTCACCAGCCTTGACGACCATATCGCGGGGCTCGATCAGTTTGGTATCTGGTGAGGCGGCACGAATCGCACGGCGCAGATCCGCGCCAAACTGAGAGTTTTGTGGAATATTGATCGATAGCGAGCTAAAGGGCATGGGTGTTTCACCCTGCATTTTGAAGCCACAACCGCTTAGTGCCACCAAAGCCAGAACCGAAAAGAGTGAAAGCAGCCAGGCGCGTCCCTGCAACAGGCAGCGGCGCCCATTGACTAGGCGCGTTCGCACAGACGTGCGACACGCCAAAGTCTGAAAAGGCAGTTGACTGACTGTCGGGCTATTCATGGCAGCATTATCCTGTTTATCCGACGACGTTGACGAGTTTACCGGGCACGACGACGATTCGCTTTGGCGCGCGCCCCTCAAGATTTCGCACGACCGCTTCGTGGGCAGCCGCTAGTTGCTCGATCGCTTCTTTAGTGGACTGGCGCGCCACCGTCAGAGTACCTCGAAGTTTGCCATTGACTTGCAAAACCAGTTCAAGTTGATCGGTGACCAGTGCGGCCTCGTCGACCGCGGGCCAGGCCGCGTCAAGCAAATCACCATATAACGCAGCATACCCGAGCTCAGCCCAAAGGTTCCAGGTAACGTGTGGCACGACCGGGTAAAGCACGCGCAGCAACACACCCAAGGTTTCGGCTGTCGCGGCGTTGGCAAAGCTCGAGTCACCAAGCTGCGCATCGTCGATCGCGTTGAGCATTTTCATGCAAGCCGAGACGACAGTGTTGTATTGAATACGCTGGTAGTCGTAATCGGCCTGTTTGAGCAATGAATAAATCTCAAGGCGAAGTTTTTTGATGGCTGGGCTGGCTTCAGCCCAATCGCTGACAGGGGCTTTTAAGCCCTTGGCAACGGTGTCGTGCGTTTGATGGCAAAGTGCCCACAAGCGGCGCAAAAAGCGATTTGAGCCTTCAACGCCTGAGTCTGACCACTCGAGTGTTTGTTCGGGCGGGCTGGTAAACATGACAAACAGGCGGGCTGTATCTGCACCCTGCGTGTCGATCAGAGATTGTGGATCAACACCATTGTTTTTGGATTTGGACATCGTACCCACGCCACCATAGGTGATGGCACGGCCGTCGCTTTTTAGCACAGCGCCCGTAATCGAACCCTTGGCGTCAAAGACGTTTTCGACGTCTTCAGGCCAAAAATAGTCAATCGCGCCGTTCTCAGTTTTAGCCGAATAGATGTGATTGAGAACCATGCCCTGACACAGTAATTTAGTGAAGGGCTCGTCAAACTGAACCAAACCCAACTCTTGCATCACACGGGTCCAGAAGCGGGCATACAGCAGATGTAGCACCGCGTGCTCAATACCACCGATGTATTGATCCATCGGCATCCAGTAATCGTTGCGGGCGTCAACCATCGCCTGCTCGTTGCCTGGCGAGGTGTAGCGCATGAAATACCACGACGAATCGATAAACGTATCCATCGTGTCGGTTTCACGCCTGGCCGGTTTGCCGCAACTCGGGCACTGGCAGGATAAAAAGGCCTCGTGCTTGACCAGTGGGTTGCCACTGCCATCGGGGATTAAATCCTCGGGCAAGATCACTGGTAGATCTTTTTCGGGCACCGGAACCGCGCCGCAAGCGTCGCAGTGAATGATCGGGATCGGCGTGCCCCAATAGCGTTGGCGTGAGATCCCCCAGTCGCGTAAACGCCAGGTGGTTTGCCGCGCGCCCAGCGTCAAGCTTTCGAGCTTAGTGGCGATCGCATCAAGCGCCTGGGTAAAGCTCAGACCGTCGTAGATGCCCGAGTTGATCAGGCGACCGGTTTGTTTGTCTGCATAGCCCTCTGACCAAACTTTGTCATTAAACGGCTTGTCGCCCACTTGCACCACTTGTTTGATCGCCAGACCATACTTGTTGGCAAAGGCAAAATCGCGCTCGTCATGGGCAGGTACCCCCATCACCGCACCATCGCCGTAGCTCATCAGCACATAATTACCGACCCATAAAGCGACGCTTTCGCCCGTGAGGGGATGAGTGACTTTCAGGCCGGTATCCAGGCCTTCTTTTTCGCGCGTGGCAAGTTCGGCCTCAGTGGTGCCGCCTTGTTTGCAATGTTCGATAAACGCTGCCAAGGCAGGGTTGGTTTGTGCCGCGTGCATAGCCAACGGGTGCTCAGGCGCCACAGCGCAAAACGTCACGCCCATAATAGTATCGGGGCGTGTGGTGAAGACATACATTTTGCCGCCTTGGATCAGTGCGCCCGACGCATCTTTGATCGAGTGCAAAAACGCAAAACGTACACCTTCGCTTTTGCCAAGCCAGTTTTCTTGCATGGCGCGCACGCGATCAGGCCAACCCTCAAGGCCGTGCTGTGTTTGCTCAAGCAGTTCAGCGGCGTAATCGGTAATACGCAAGTAATAGCCGGGGATCTCGCGCTTTTCAACCGGTGCACCCGAGCGCCAGCCGCGTCCGTCGATGACTTGTTCGTTGGCCAATACCGTTTTGTCGACGGGATCCCAGTTCACAACCTGCGTTTTACGATAGGCGATACCCTTGTCGAGCATCTTTAAAAACAGCCATTGATTCCATTTGTAATAGCTTGGATCGCAGGCGCACATTTCGCGCGACCAGTCGATCGCCAAGCCCATCGCCTTCATCTGCTTTTTCATGTAAGCGATGTTGTCGTACGTCCACTTGGCTGGCGACACTTTTGATTTGATCGCGGCGTTTTCGGCGGGCATGCCAAACGCGTCCCAACCCATGGGCATCAAGACGTTATAGCCGCGCATGCGTAATTGTCGCGTCATCATGTCGTTGATGGTGTAGTTGCGCACGTGGCCCATATGCAACTTGCCGCTAGGGTAGGGCAGCATCGAACAAGCATAAAACTTCGGCTTGGGTTCGCCGTTGGCGTTGAGCGCGCCTTCGGTGACGCAGTAGGCGTCGCGGGCATCCCAATTGGCGTGGGCGGCCTGTTCGACTGCAGTGGGTTGATAGCGTTCGAGCATGGATAAAGCCATAAAAAAGGTCAAGGAGCAGCAAGCATCCCATTAGCCCTACATTATAGGGCGACGGCTGATTTCGAGTGAGCGAAAAACAAAAAAGCCCCAATGACGGGGCTTTTTTAACGCGTCAAACAAAGGCAGCCAATTACTTAAGTTTGGTCTCTTTGTAATCGACATGCTTACGTGCCACTGGATCAAATTTCTTGATCAGCATCTTTTCAGGCATGTTGCGTTTGTTTTTGGTCGTGGTGTAGAAGTGACCAGTGCCAGCGCTCGATTCGAGCTTGATTTTTTCGCGGGTACCTTTTGCCATGTTGGGCTCCTTTAAGCGACTTCGCCACGCGCACGCAGATCAACTAACACAGCATCGATGCCGAGTTTGTCGATGGTACGGATAGCGTTGGTGGTTACGCGTAAGCGAATCCAGCGGTTTTCGCTTTCAACCCAAAAGCGGCGTGACTGCAAATTAGGCAGAAAACGACGCTTGGTTTTGTTGTTTGCGTGTGAAACATTGTTGCCCACCATGGGGGCTTTTCCGGTCACTTGGCATACACGTGCCATGGGCTACACCTATTATTTGTTCAAAGATTCGCATCAAGTCTGACATTCTAATACGAAAAAGGGTTTTTGATCAAGCCTCTAGGCAGGGCCCTAGGCGTGGCGGGGTAAGACTGGTATCTGCTCAGGCTCGCCGGGCGCTTCGGCCCAGAAAAAAAGCCAGTGTCGTGCAACCGCCCATGATCCAGGCTAGGGGTGCCGGGCCTGCAATATCCCACAGACTGACCGTCAGGCCCGCCAGCGCCCCGCAAGACATCGTGATGGTGCCCATCATGGCCGAGGCAGAGCCTAGCTGGCGCCCCTGATCGGACAGCGCCATGGCGGCAGAGTTTGGCCCAACGAAACCTTGCGTAAACATGAAGCAAAGCATGCACAACATGATGAGCGGCATCGTCATCCAACCGAGCAAGGTGAACGCCAAAGCGCTTAGGCCAGCGGTCATCATTGCCGCCAAGGCCCAGGGCAACAGCATTTCAGGGCGGTGCGTCTTAAGCAGGCGTGCGCTGACTTGCGAGCCGATAATTAGGCTTAAAGCATTGAATCCAAAAATGAAACCGTAAAATTGGGGCGACACACCGAAATGCTCAATAAACAGCCTTGGCGAGGCAACGATGTAGCCAAACATGGTGGCAGACCCCATGCCTCCTGAGAGCGCGAAGGCGACAAAGCGTCGGTGTCTAATTAAGCCCCAATAGGTTCGAAAAATATGCCCCCAACTTAAAGCGACCTGCTTTTCAGGGGGCAGGCTTTCGACCATGATTCGCGATACGGCAATCAACAGCGCGATGCCTGATAAGGTAATGACCGCAAAAATTCCTCGCCACCCCGCAAGCGCGAGTACCTGACCACCGACCAAGGGTGCCAAAATGGGGGCGATCCCCATCACCAACATCAGCATGGATAAGGCCCGCGCCGCCTCTTGCGTGCTGTAGTGGTCACGCACCACCGCGCGCGAGATCACCATGCCCGCGGCGCCACCCATGGCTTGAA
>CAMCZQ010000176.1 GCA_945887835.1 Bordetella parapertussis
TGTGTCTTGTTTAGCTCATTTCAAAGCCGGCATAGCCTTCGCTGGCGACTTTGTCGCAAATACTGCGGTAATGTGCGAAGCCGCCCGCATAAGGCATGAATATTTGGGGCTTACCTGGGATATTCGCTCCTAAGTACCACGAGTGCTTAACTTTGGGCAGTAAAGTCGCTTTAGCAGCACGGTCGACTTCTTTTTGCCAGGCTTCACTTGCAGCCTCGTTCGTTTCGACAACCGTCAAGCCCTTTGCCTTCATACTTTGTATGCAGTCGCTAATCCACTCAACATGCTGCTCGATGGTCGGTGGCATGTTGCTCAGCACTGACGGGCTACCGGGGCCTGTAATCGTGAACATGTTCGGGAAGCCCGGGATTTGCAGGCCTAAGTTCGTACGCGGGCCTGCGCTCCAGTAGTCTTTGAGCGTGCGTTTGTTGCGACCCACAATGTCAAGTCGGACCAACGAGCCCGTCATTGCATCAAAGCCCGTGGCGAAGACGATTATGTCAAGTTCGTATTCTTGCTCGGTTGTTTGAATGCCCTTCGCCGTAATTTTTTCTATTGGTGCCGAACGCAGGTCTACCAACGAGACGTTATCGCGGTTGTAGGTCTCAAAGTAATGATCATCAATTGGTGGTCGCTTACCCGCAAACGGGTGGTCGATGTCAGACAAAATCTCACTGACCTTAGGGTCCTTGACAATGCCGCGGATTTTTTCGCGAATGAAGTCGGCAGCAGTTTTATTTGCTGCGTCATTGGTTAATAAATCGCGGTACGAAGCCCTGAACTGAAAACCGCCCATCTCCCACTTTTCTTCGTAGGTTTTCTGCCGAACGTCTGCGGGGGTCTCGACTGCCGAGGCGTCATCGATATAAAACGCATGACCGTTGGTATTCGAGGTCATGATTTTATAGATATCGCCAGAGTGTTCTTTGGCGTACTTTTTAAACTCTGGAGTCAGGGGATGATGGCGGGCAGGCAGGCTGTAGTTCGCGGTGCGCTGAAACACGGTCAAGTGCTTGGCTTGCGCAGCGATCACAGGAATGGCTTGAATACCGGTTGAACCCGTACCAATAATGCCTACGCGCTTACCAGTGAAGTCTACGCCCTCGTGTGGCCATTGTCCTGTGTGATACCAGTCGCCCTTGAAGTCGTCGCGCCCTGCGATTTTTGGCACATTGGCGTTAGACAGGCAGCCAACGGCCGTGATCAAGAACTGGGCGCTAAATTGCTCACCCGTATCTGTTTTGACCAGCCAGCGGTTAGTGGCTTCGTCAAAATGTGCCTGGGTCATCGCGGTATTGAGTTTGATATCTGAGCGCAAGTTGAGCTTGTCGGCCACAAAATTCATATAACGCAGAATCTCGGCTTGCTGCGGATAGCGCTCTGACCAATCCCACTCTTGCACGAGTTCTTTTGAGAAGTAATACATGTAGGTATGGCTTTCAGAGTCGCAACGCGCGCCAGGGTAACGATTCCAGTACCAAGTGCCTCCTACGCCTGCGCCGCGCTCAATGACTTTGGCAGTCATGCCAAGTTTGTCGCGCAGGCTGTGTAGTTGATACATGCCGGCAAAGCCCGACCCGACAATGACGGCGTCGACGGTTTGAATGGCTGCTGATGTGTTCATGGCTTGTCTGAGTAGGTTTTGTAAGAACTTAAAAATACCACAATCGACCAGTTTTAGGGTTCTTGGCCATATTAGATACCCAAAGTCTCGGTTTTAAAAAACTGAATACCCAAACAATGCCTTGAACCAACAGGTGCACGCCGAACATAGCGAAAGTCGTTGTCCGGTTGACGAAGCGAAACCCCAATTCAACTGTACCCTCGTCAATAAATGGATGCAGGGACAGTCTGGCCCTTGGTAAAAATCCAGTGTGCTTGTCAGTAACCCTCTTTGATCAAGATAATCACCTCGACCTCTACGGTCATTGCATTGGGTAACGAGCCCATCCCAACCGCTGAGCGGGCATGCTTGCCGCGCTCACCGAGCACCTCAATTAGCACGTCAGAGCAGCCATTGATCACCTTTGGCTGGTCGCCAAAGTCAGGTTCGGCGTTCACCATGCCCAAGAGTTTTATGACTGCCTCGACGTGGTCAAGCGAGCCGACTGCCGCGCGGATAGTCGCGAGTATTTGCAACCCAACACGTCGCGCATCGGCGTAGCCGCGCTCAACCGAGCAGTCGCGACCTAAGCGGCCGACGCTGATCTTGCCGGCGTCATCGCGTGGGCCTTGACCCGAGAGGTAAAGCAACTGACCGGCTCTGCGCCAAGGCAAATAACTTGCGAGAGGGGCAGGGGGCGTGGGCAATTGCAGCCCCAGCTCTTTAAGTTTGGCTTCTGCTGACATATTGGTTTTAACCTCCACCATAAAGATACTTGGGTAGCCACAAGGTCATACCCGGCCACACATACATGATCGCCATGCAAATGATCACGATAAACATATAAGGCATCATGCCTGCAAAAATCTGGTTCAACGTCACATGCGGGGGCGCAACACCCTTCAGATAAAACGCTGACATCGCGACTGGCGGTGATAAGAATGCCGCTTGCAGGTTCACGAATACAAGCGTGCCCCAAAGAATCGGGTCGATATTAAAGTGTGACAGCATCGGCAAAAAGATTGGCACAAAAATCACAATGATTTCTGTCCACTCAAGCGGCCAGCCCAACACAAAAATCAGCGCTTGTGAAAGCAACATAAATTGCAGTGGCGACAGGTTCATCCCCAACACCCAACTTTCGATGATTTGCTGCCCACCCAAAATAGCGAAAACCGCCGAGAATAAAGCGGACCCCACAAACAACCAACACACCATCGAGGTTGTTTTTGTGGTTAAGAACACTGCCTGCTTCATACGTTCAAAGGTGAACGCGCCCGATGACCACGCCAGCAAGAAAGCACCCGCAGCGCCAATGGCCGCTGACTCGGTCGCGGTGGTAATACCTAGCAAGATGACCGCTAATACAAGGACGGTTAAGAGGCCCAAGGGCATGACGGACTCAACCAAGAGCTTAAGGATTTCAAACTTCTCGTCACCTAACTTACGGTAATAATTGATGAGCAAGAGCAGCGTTAAAAAGCTCGTTAGCCAAAAGTACAGATAGAAGTTATCAGACGGTGGCGAGTACACGTCCGCTTGTCGGCTATCTGCGTTGTCGGGGTCTGCATCTAAGGCAATGAGGCCACTACTGCTGCTACTCGAAGACCGCGAGCTTGAAGTGCTTTCAGCGCCGATTTCGACTAAGACCTCTTCTTGCGCCTTGGCCGGCGCTTGGCTTGTGGGACCTGGAAGCGGCTTGGACATCACCAGTGCGGCTTGCGCGTCATCGAACTGGGCTTTGGGGTGAATCACGACATACCACCAGGTGCCAGCAATGAGCGCGATTGTCATGATTGCCGGAAACAGCGCCGAAATCAGATTTTTAAGAATACGTCCATACGTGATACGCGCGGCGTCTGGCGCCTGAAGCATCGCTCGAGGAGAAAACGTAGCCTTGAGCGTCGCGAGTAGAAAATTGGGCGAGTAATGATCGCGCAAGTAAGCCACTGGCGCCGGGATCGGCACTTTTAACGACTCGGGTGGCAGCTTTGGCGCGATCTTTGGATCAAGCAGGGCCCAGCCGATCACATAGATCAGATACAGCAGGGCCAGAAAAAAACCTGGCAACATTGCAGCAGCATATAGTTTGACGACAGATTGCCCAGCTACCGCGGCGTAAACGATGATCATGACCGAGGGTGGAATCAAAATGCCGAGCGTACCGCCGGCTGTGATGACCCCACTGGCTAGACGCACATCATAGCCAGCGTTCAGCATAGGCCTGAGCGCGATCACGCCCATCAGCACCACCACAGCACCTACCAGACCGCTAGCGATACCCCAAAACGTGCAAATCACCAAGGTGGCCACTGCCAACGAGGCAGGCATGCCACGAAAGGCCAACTGAACGCTGTGAAACATCTTGTCGACTAAAGCGCCGCGTTCCATAACGTAGCCCATCAATACAAAGAGTGGAATCGATAAGAGCGTGTCGTTCGTCATCCCCCCGTACGTTCGCTGCACCATCAAGGTAAAAATTTTATTATTGGTCCAAACATCACTGGGGTCATAAAACGCAAAAAATCCAAACGCCATGCCTAAACCCATCAGGGTAAAAGCGGTCGGAAAACCCAACATAATGACGACAACAATCAGACACAGCATTAAGAGGCCAAGATAAGGATCGCTCATGGCTTTTCTCCTTTCAAGCCGCCAATGCGGTGATGAGCTTCTTCATCAATTGTTTTTGCACGTGCAATCGCCATGCTCTTCGATTCTTCGTCTACATAGATTGACGCCGCGAGCTGTTGCTCAACCACATCAATTTCTTCGGCGTCTTTCAGGCGCTCTGGCCACTCGCCTGTTTTGAGGCAGACCACACAGCGAAGCATCTCAACAAACCCTTGTAAGAGCAAAAAACCCCCAGCGATCGGGATCAGCGACTTAAAGTGATAAACAGGCGGACCGTTTGCTATTTGCGTGGTGTGCTCGCCGATGCGCCATGAGTCTGCTGCGAAGGTGTACCCGGCGTAGCAAAGTGCAGTGACGCCTGGCAGAAAAAAAGTTACGTAAAGAATCAGATCGAACGTCGCTTGGGTGCGTGGCTTCATTGAGCCATATAAAAAGTCGCCCCGCACATGGCCATTTTGCGCGAGGGTATAGGCGCCTGACAACATAATGACGGCACCGTAGGACATCACCGACAGTTCACCAATCCATGCGGAGGGCGCGTTCAAGATATAGCGCCTGAATACATCGATGCACACCATCACCATCAGTAAGATGATCAACCAGCCCGAGCCTTTGCCAACGAAGGTACTGATTTGGTCGACAACGAGCGTTAATTTTTTAAAGTCTTTTTTAGAATCCATGATCTACTTTATTCTTGCAAGCTACAAAAAAATAATCCGGATGAATTAACACCCGGATTATTTTAGTCGACTACGCTACCTTAAGACTTCTTAGCGGCGAAGTAATGGTCGTATGCCATTTTGTAGTCGACGTTAGTGAAGTTCTGCCACCGGCCTGCACGGCGTGCAAACTCACGTTGTGATTCAAGTACAGCTTTGAAGTCTGCATTTTCAGCCGATTTCTTGGCAATGATCACATCCCAAGCCTTGAGTTGGTCTTCAAGAACCGACTTAGGCGTTTGATAGAAACGCACCTTGTCTTCAGTTTGTAATTTGATAAAGTCGGTTGAATAGCGATCGACGGCTTTCCATGACATTTCGGCCGAGCAGGCTTCAGTTGTGACGGTGATGATCGACTTAAGATCAGCGGGCAGTGCATCAAATTTCTTTTTGTTGAACAAGATTTCAAATTGCTCTGCGCTTTGGTGAAAACTTTGCAGCATGCAGACTTTCGATACGTCAGCAAAGCCAAGAATACGATCTGAAGTCGCATTATTGAACTCGGCGGCATCCAGAACACCGCGATCCATTGCCGGCACAATATCCGCACCACCTAAAGCTTGAACCGATGCGCCCATTGCGTTAAAGATTTCAATCGACAGGCCAACAGTACGGAACTTAAGTCCTTTGAAGTCTTCAGTTTTGGTAATTGGCTTTTTAAACCAGCCAAGTGGTTGAGTCGGCATTGGCCCTGAAACAAATGACACAACATCCATTTTTAGACCAGCGTAGATTTTTTCAAGCAGCTGCTTGCCCCCGCCATACTGATGCCAAGAGAGCACCATATTGGGATCCATGCCGAAGGCAGGTCCAGAACCCCAAAGTGCCAGAGCTGCGCTTTTGCCGTAGTGATAGGCCAACACGCCATGACCACCATCGAGCGTACCAGTTGATACCGCATCAAGTAGGCCGAAGGCGCCGACGACTGAGCCGCTAGGCAGCACGTCGATTTTGAGGCGGCCGCCAGACATTGAGTTCACTTTGCTCGCGTAGTCTAGCGCGTACTCATGAAAAATATCTTTGGCAGGCCATGTTGATTGAAAGCGAAAGTTGATCGTTTGCGCATTGGATACCATTGGGAAACCCAAGGTAGCCATGCCTGCGCCGGCGGCAGTGGCGCCGGTTAGAAATTTACGGCGAGCTTTTACCGCATTGACTGCTGGCTTGATTTCACTCATGAAGGTCTCCTCACTGGAATAAACAGAACGATTACTTTTGAAAAGTATGACGCAATAGTATAAGTCTCGGCGCTTTTGAATTAGCTAGGGTTATTCCCTAATATCGTTAAGCTTAGAGAGGGCTATTTGTCAGGTTCGTGTAATTTCTGCGACTCTGCCAGGTTACGCGCTGAGTGCGCTAAGCCCCATCAGAACCGGAGCAAGCCCAGTGTAAGGGCCGGTTTGAATCACAACCTCGACGACCTCTGTCTGAGTAAGGCCGCAATTCAGTCCCGCCTTTGAAAACTTGGTGACCAGACTTGAAAAGGTTAAGGCGGTAAATGAGGCAATCGCACAGATGGCTCGTTCGCGCATTTCCATGCCTGGTCGCTTCCATAACTCGCCGTAGCAAAACTGCACGACGTCTGGATAAAACGCCGAGGCGAGCGTGTTCTCAGGGTTCGCGTAACCGACGTGTCGCCGTTCTGCGTGAAGGGTCGTCATGACCTCTTGACCACGCTCGGAGACGAGTGCTAAGGCATCGTCGCGACTTGCGGCGACCGGCAGCGAGACGCCACGCGCGTCAAAGACGCGTTGTGACAGCGTCAAGCAGTCTTTCGTTGTGGTGGAAAATCCGGCATAGATGCCACACTGCATAAATATTTCGTTAATGGTTTGAGCGCTTAAGCCGGCATCCAGCGCCGCGTCGATATAGTGCTCTAACGCAGACAAGCGGCGGCCAACACAGAGCGCTGAAAGTGTGGCGATCATTCGCGAACTTAAGTCGAGCCCGGGCCGCGCCCA
>CAMCZQ010000177.1 GCA_945887835.1 Bordetella parapertussis
GGATTGGTTGGTCACTGATTTGGCCGTATTGCACTGGGTCAACGATCGCTTTGTACTCGAGGCGATTGCACCTGGGTTTACGCCCGAAGAAGTCAAAGCGCTTGGCGAGATTGACTTTGCGGTGTCGCCAGATCTTAAGGTGATGGAGCCAAGTTAATCCACAGAACATGAAACTTCCTCTTGAAGGCCTCAAAATCCTAGACCTTAGCCATGCTTTGGCAGGGCCTTTTTGTTCGACGATGCTGGCTGACTATGGTGCGCAAGTCATCAAGATCGAACCTCCCGGCAAAGGTGATATTGCGCGTGCTTGGGGCACAAAATTGCCTGGTGGTGAAACCGATTATTTTGTTGGGCTTCATCGCAATAAACAAGGTATCGTGCTCGACTTAAAAAATGCCGAAGGCAAAGAGACTTTTTTGCGAATGGTCGAGCGCTGCGATGTGGTGCTTGAAAACTTTCGCCCCGGTACGCTCGCTAAGCTAGGTGTTGATTATGAAGTTGCGCGCAAGCGTAACCCCGGCATTATTTATTGTTCGATCTCAGGCTTTGGGCAAGATGGCCCCTACCGAGATCGTCCGGCCCTCGATTTAATCGTTCAGGCCGAGAGCGGCATGATCAGCGCAACGGGTGATGAGGGCGGGCATGGCGCGCGTGCCGGCGTGTCGATTGCAGATCTGACTGCGGGCATGAATGCTGCCTTAGGCATCATGATGGCTTTGCGCGCCAAAGACGCAACGGGTGTCGGGCAGTCGATCGATATTTCGATGCTCGAAGGCCAGCTATCGCTGCTAAGTACCATGATCGGTGATTACTTCTCGACGGGTACGATTGCCGGCCCGATGGGTACGGCGTACAAAGCCTTGTTGCCGTATCAAACCTTTCGTACAAAAACACAAGACCTCGCCTTGGCGGTGGGTAGCGATAAGCTTTGGCTTGAGTTTTGCCCGCTGATCGGTTGCTCTGACATGACACATGATCCTCGGTTTGCCACCAATAGCGCGCGTATGCAAAATCGCAAAGCGTTGATTGACAGACTGCAAGCGGTTTTCTTGACGCGTAGCTTCGCTGAGTGGGAAACCATTCTCGTTGGTGCTGGTATCCCAATGGGCTCGATCAATAACGTGAAGCAAGTTGTTGAGCACCCGCAGGTTGTCGCGCGTGGTGCGATCGTTGATATGGTGCATCCACGCGCTGGCAACGTGCGTGTGGTGGGTGTGCCGATCCGGATGTCAGCAACGCCAGGTTCGGTGCGTACACCGTCGCCTTCGCTAGGTGAGCATACTGAGGCGGTACTCAGTGATGTGCTGGGTATGACTGCGCAAGAAATCGAAGCGCTGAGGGCAGCCGGCGGGCTAGGTTGATCTGCTCGCAGTCTAGCCTTTTAAAACGTTCGAACTTTTTGCTGACGATATGACAATCGCAAATAAATCTGCACCGCAAGATACCACCTTTACCACCCGCCCTGAGATCGTTGGTACTTTTGGGGTCGTGGCTTCGACCCACTGGCTAGCTTCGCAGACCGCAATGGGCATTCTTGAAAAAGGTGGCAATGCATTTGATGCGGCGGTTGCCGGTGGCTTTGTCTTGCAAATTGTCGAGCCACATTTGAATGGGCCCGGTGGGGAAGTGCCGATTATGCTCTGGTCTCAAAAAGAGCAGCGCATGCGAGTGATTTGTGGACAGGGGCCTGCACCAAAATTGGCAACCTGTGCCTACTTTAAAGCGCTTGGCCTAGAGCTCGTGCCAGGGATCGGGTTGCTGCCTGCTACGGTTCCGGGGGCCTTTGGTGCCTGGCTGACGATGCTGCGTGATTACGGCACTATGACGCTGGCTGAGGTCATGGCGCCAGCGATTGCCTACGCACGCGACGGCTTCCCGATTTTGCCGCGCACGGTGCAAGCGATTTTGGCTGTGCAAAGTTTATTTGCGTCCGAATGGAAATCCTCAGCTGATGTGTGGATCCCAAAGGGGCAGGTTCCTCGGCCAGGCGAATTATTTCAAAGTCCAGCAATCGCGCAGACCTATACACGCCTGTTGACCGAGGCCACCGCAGTCGGTGCAGGTGATCGCGTACGCACAATCGACGCAGCGTTTGATATTTTTTATCGAGGCTTTGTTGCGCAAGAAATCGATCAGTTCTACACCGAGCAACCGATACGTGACACGACGGGTGAACGCAACACCGGCTTGTTACGGTACGACGACTTGGCAAATTGGACACCGGCTTATGAAGAGCCATACACCGTTGACTTTGGACGCTATACCGTGGCTAAGTGTGGCCCATGGTCGCAGGGCCCGGTCATGTTGCAGCAGCTATCCATTCTTAAGCACGCGGATCTTGAACGCTTTGCGCCTGATTCTGTTGAGTTTGTACATCGAGTGGCTGAGGCTGCCAAACTGGCCATGGCTGATCGCATGGCTTGGTATGGTGATCCTTTGTTTGCGAAGATCCCAATGGCAGAGCTGCTGTCAGACGACTATGGCAAAGCACGCTATGCGCGTATCGGAGAATTGAGCGCCAAGCTGTTTGAAGCGGGTCAGCCTGGCGGGCTGCGAGCTAAGCTGCCTGATCTTGAAGTGGCAGCACGCACGCTGAAAGTGTCAGACACACGCTTCGGTGTCGGTGAGCCAACCTTTGCAGCCTTGCCTCCCGTCAGTGAATGGGCCAAGAAAGAGGTCTTCATCGGAGACACCTGTCACATCGACGTGATTGATGGGCAAGGAAACATGGTCTCTGCCACCCCGTCGGGTGGCTGGTTATCGTCTAGTCCAGCGATTCCTGCTCTGGGTTTCTCGCTTGGTACGCGGTTGCAAATGACGTGGTTTGATGACGGCGTGCCTGGGCAGCTCATGCCCGGTAAGCGGCCCACTACAACCTTGTCGCCTTCAATGGCGCTGCGCGACGGTCTACCTTATATGGTGTTCGGCACGCCGGGCGGTGATCAACAAGATCAATGGAGTACTGAATTCTTTTTGCGTCATGCGGTTTACGGTATGAATCTTCAAGAGGCCATCGAATACCCTGCGTGGCACGTTGATCATTTTCCGATTTCGTTTTGGCCGCGTTCATTGCGCTACAACCAAATCGTCTTAGAGTCACGTTTTCCAGAGGCAACGCTACAAGCGTTGCGCGACGCCGGGCACGAGGTGAAGGTGGGTGCAGAGTGGTCTGAAGGGCGCATGTCGGCCTGCACGCGCGAGCCGAGTTTGAATGGTAGATTATTATTACGTGCAGCTGCGAATCCCCGTGGCATGCAAGGTTACGCGGTAGGTCGTTAATGATGTTTAAAAAAATCCTTTTTACTTTGTGCGTGGCCCTCGTTGGCATTGCTCCGGCTCAGGCTGCGTGGCCCGAACGTACTGTCACGTTGATTGTGCCTTGGGCGCCCGGGGGCTCAACTGATATTTTGGCCCGTATGCTGTCAGACTACCTGACGCGCTCGCTTGGTCAAACATTCATTGTCGAAAACAAGGCAGGTGCTTCGGGCAATATTGGTTCAAACCTTGTTGCCAAGGCCAAGCCAGACGGTTACACCTTGCTTGTGGGTTCGATGAGCACGCACGCAATGAATCAAGCGCTGTTCTCATCCATGCCCTTTGAACCGGTTGATGATTTCACACCGATTTCGTTGGTAGCCTTTGTGACCAACACGTTAGTGATCAACCCTAAGATTCCCGTCAATAACGTGGCTGAACTCATTGCTTATGCCAAGGCTAATCCTAAAAAATTGAATTTTGCTTCGGCTGGTGCCGGCTCAACGAATCACATCAGTGCGGTATTGTTTGAAGTTGCCGCTGGCATACAGATGACGCATATCCCCTACAAGGGTGGTGCGCCCGCGGTACTTGATACTGTGGCGGGTCAGACTGAAGTGTTGTTCGGTGCGGGCACGCAAACCCTGCCGCATGTGAAGTCAGGCAAACTCAAATTACTCGCAGTGACTGAAAGCGCTCGATCGCCTCAATTGCCTGACACGCCAACGGTTGCCGAGACTCTACCTGGCTATGAGTTGGTCGTTTGGTATGGCGCGTTTGGCCCGAAGGATCTGCCCAAAGAGATCACTGAGCGGTTAAGCACCGAAATCAATCGCATTGTTGCGTTGCCCGAGGTGCGTTCAAAGATGTCTGCGATCGGTGTCGAAGTGGTGACTTCAACGCCAGCAGGTTTTGCCAAGACTTTGCAGCAAGACGCGGCCAAGTTCACCAAGCTGATCCGTGAGTTGAAAATTACGGCAGAGTGAGACGAAGGCGAAATGATTCCGGCTTCTGCGTCATTCACCTTCCTTCTGGGTGGATAGATCGTCCTAAGTTCCTATAAAAATAACCGATCGGTAAAAAAAATAGTCTAAAAAGACGATTTTCTTCAAAATAATACCGATCGGTAATCAATTGTTGTTTGAGATCTGTTTTCATTATAAAATTACCGATCGGTAATATGGAGCATGTCATGACAACTTCAGATCTCAATGCCGGAGTGGCAATCACCTCAACGCGTGAGTTGGGTGAGCTTTTGAAGCAGTCGAGAAAGAGCGCTGGCGTCACGCAAGCCACACTTTCTGGCCTCGCGAATTGGGGCGGCCGTTTTATTGGTGATGTTGAGAGTGGTAAGCCGACAGTTCGGGCACAAATGCTGTTTGATCTGATTGGCTGGCTAGGACTAGAAGTCGTTATTCGAAAAAAATCGGTTTCTAAATGAGTCAGACTTTAGCCATGTATGTTGACGGCCGTTTGGTTGGTCATTTGTATGACCAGCGTCCGCTCGCGTTCGAATATACCAGCGAGTGCCTCAGCGGCTTGTTGTCAACGCAACTGACTCGGGTGATTGCCTTGCAGGCCGGAAAAATCTCGACGCCTGCGGTGCATGCTTACTTTGAAAATCTTTTGCCAGAGGGTGATCAACGGCGAGCGCTTGAGGATCAGCATCACGTCACCTCGATTTTTGGCCTGCTGAGCGTTGCAGGTGGTGACACTGCTGGTGCTGTTGTGCTTGAACCGATACAGTCGGCGGTCGATCGCCCCACTTACCGCAAACACACTTGGGAGCAGCTTGCACAAATGATTGCTGGCAATGGTGTGCAAGCAGCATCCGCAAAGGCGTCTGTTTCTGGCGCACAATTCAAGATCCTACTATCGATTGATCAGAAAGATGGGGCGCCGCTCTTGCCTGTTGGCTCGACTGCTTCAACACACATTTTAAAACCAGACATCAAACGCGTTGGTCAAAAAATCTGGGCTTCAGCGATTAACGAAACGATCATGATGCGCGCTGCGAGAAAATGCGATCTTAGAGTAGCTTCGGTAGACTACCAACCAACCGTTCATTCATGCCTTGTTCAACGCTACGATCGGATCGAAGCAGGCGGTTTAGTCCAAAGGCTGAATCAATTTGATCTGTGCCAGTTGCTAGAGACACCCTCGGACGTGAAATACGAAGCGGATGGGGGTCCAAGTTTTACCCAATGTTATAAAAAAATTAAAGCGAGCAGCAGCAATCCACTAAAAGACTGCGACAGTGTGTTGAAGTGGTTATTTTTCAATTTGTATATCGGAAACAACGACACCCATGCCAAAAATTTGTCGATGTTGGTCAGTGAGGGTGAGTTTAGATTGGCGCCTTTCTACGACTTGATGTGCACTTCGGTCTATTCGGGATTTTCAAATAGCTTTGCATTTAAGGTCGGCGCTACGTTCAAACCCGGAGAGATGGTCTCGGCTGACCTGTTGCAATTGGCAGCA
The DNA here is from genome assembly GCA_945887835.1 of Bordetella parapertussis. GTDB lineage: Bacteria > Pseudomonadota > Gammaproteobacteria > Burkholderiales > Burkholderiaceae_B > Zwartia > Zwartia parapertussis_B. The sequence continues at coordinate 5,737 of CAMCZQ010000177.1, forward strand.
TCGCTCGACATGTCCGATCGATACCTTTTTAAAATAAGCAAAGACATGGCGCAGCAAATTATTCCTGCCATTGATGAGTCAATCAACGAATTGCAAGATTCTTTCAGTCCGACTGAAAAGTTAATGGCACAGCGCCTCACGAGAGAAGTGTCTAAACTTTGTAAAAAGCGTAGCCGAAAATTTTTGAGCTAGTTGAGTGCTTTGTCGACTTGACGTTGTAGTTGAGCAGGCGTCTGTGTAGGCCTCTTCGGCAAGCGCATTGCAAAACCGATGCCGACTACATTCACGGCCGCGGCGATCCAGATTGAAGAGCGGTAGGTGTTGCTCCAGTCAAACAGCCACCCTGCTAACACTGGTAGGCACACGGCAGCCACGCACCAGCCGATATATATTCTGCTGGCCACGATGCCGAATTGGGCGCTAGGCCAGTGCATGCCAATGCCACCGGCTGTTGAGCCAGAGACAAAGCCGTAACCCATCCCCACCATGGCCAGGGCAATCAAAGCAACTTCTGGGCTTGGCCATATCGTCAGCATCAGAGCGCCGGTTAACGACCAGATATGAGCAGCCGTCATCACCTGTCTGAGGCTAAAGCGATCCATCAGCCAGCCGCCGGTGATACGTGCAGCAGCAATCATGCCTGTGATGAAAGAGGTCGCTCCGATTGAAAATTGAGTGCCGCCGCCATAAGACTGAACGATACCGGCAGACTGACTCATGACCATTAAGCCAGCAGAGGCCGCTAAGAAAAATACGATGGCGATTCTCAAAAACAGTGGCCATTGGGTGATTCCCAAATAAGATTGCTGCTTGTTTGCCTCAAGGTTAGTTGCAGTCGCGGCGTTGGCATTCGCTTTTGGGATGTGGCTATGTAAGCCGGTGAGCCACACTGCGATCAGACCGCTAATCAGTACGACGAGCCCCAAGTTCAATAAGGTCTGCCGCAAGCCCATCAGTTCGACCGACCAGCCCAGCAAGGGTGCACCAAGCATCGCCCCAAGTGGATACAAACCCACAACGTAGCCATTGACCAAACCACGGTGTTTGGTAGGCACGAGGTTGACGATTTGTTGGGCAGTGGTAAATGCGACGCCTCCGCCTAAACCGAATAGGATGGCGTAGCCAAAGAGCAGCGACCAAAATCCTTGCGCTTGTGAGGCCAGCGCCAAGCC
>CAMCZQ010000178.1 GCA_945887835.1 Bordetella parapertussis
CTGTCTGGCGAGATCGATATGATTTTTGGTGAACCGGCCACTCTTTTAGCGAATATCGCCAGTGGCAAATTCAGAGCAATCGCGGTCACCAGCGAAAAGCGCTCGCTCACTTTGCCCGAGCTACCCACGATCGCCGAAGCGGGCGTGCCCGGCTATGCTGTCACCTCTTGGAACGGTGTACTGGCCCCCGCCAATACCCCTCCTGCGGCCATCAAAACACTGAACGCAGCCTTTAATAAGGCCATTAATGATCCCGAGATTCGCGCGCGACTTCAGAAAATGGGTTTTGAGCTAGTCGGGGGTGCTCCCGAACTCTTCTCAGCGCTGATTGAGGCAGAAACTATCAAGTGGGGTCCGGTGATTAAGAAATCCGGGCTGCAAATTAACTAAGTCATGATTTTTATGAGCCAAAGTGGGATCACCGATCCCACGCAAGAGCCGCAATGGGCGCAATGGTACGTCGAGCACTTGCGCATTATGCGTACCGTGGACGGCATCACTTCAGCCGAGCGCTTTCAAACGAAAGCGCCGGGCTGGCCGCCTTCTCTTGCGATGTATTCGATTCGCTCGCCCGAGGTCTTTGTCGACCCGTACTATCAAAAGATTCGGGGGATGGGGCCTTGGCTGAGTTTGATAGACAAACGCTTTTACCAGCGCAACCTTTTCGAAGGTGTAGAACCGGCAAGCATCATGGCGCCTGAGGTGCCGGCGGACTGTGCCTTAGTCGTGACCAATCAGACGCAGCCTGAGCTTGCTCATCATGAACCAGCCTTCGAGAGCTTAACCTTTACTTGGTTGCGCGCAGTTGGCCTAGATCAGTCAACGCCTTACCGAGGGATCAGTGTGATACCTCTCGCGCGAGCACTCAGCTTGCCAACGCGCGCTGACGTTGCGCTGTATGCATCAGCGCAACCCAGCTAACGGTTACCCGCGCCAACACTTTCAAGAGCCATGACGTTGAACCTCAAGCCCAAACCACGCAAGACTTTGATCGCTGGTGCAACCGGTCAGATCGGCTCGAGCGTTGGCATGCATTTAATGGGGCTAGGTGATTGGGCGCCCTTGGGCTTGGCGCGCACGCCTGACCCACACGCCCCCTACCCGATGCTTGCGGTCGACCTCACCGAGGCGAACGACTGTCAGCAGAAACTAGCGCACCTGCAGGGCATCACGCATGTGCTGTACGCTGCGCGCTTTGATCATTTTGGCGGTGAGCTTGAATCCAAAGACACCAACGTCGCAATGTTAAGACACTTGCTTGACGCGCTCGAACACAATTCAAACGAGCTGCAGCATATTCACCTCGTGCATGGCACAAAATACTATGGCCACACAGTTAAAGAGCGTCGCACACCCTATCGCGAAGATGATGCCTGCGGCAACTACAAGAGCTTTTATTTTGAACAGCAACAACTGGTTGAACAACGCCAGCTTGGTCAAAACTGGTCTTGGTCGATTTCGCGCCCCCATGCGTTTTGCAACTATCGCACCGATGAAGCGCGCAACATGCTGTTGGTCTTGGGGTTATATGCCTCGATCTTGCGTGAGCTCGGCGAGCCCTTACATTTTCCAGGCACACCTCGCAGCTTTGAAGTGAAAACACAATTTTCGTGGTTGCCGACTCTGGCGCGCTCGGCGGTTTGGATGATGAGCGAACAGCAGTGCCGCAATCAGGTCTACAACATCGTCAACGGTGATCCAGTGAGTTGGTCTCAGCTATGGCCCGTCTTTGCTAAGTACTTCAAGATGGAAGTCGGTCAACCGAATTCAAGCACCTTCGCCAAGTTTGCCTCTGACAAAGACGCTATTTGGCAAGCCATGATCAAAAAATACGATTTGAAAAAAACTGACTTGCAAACAGTAGCGCAATGGCCGTATGGTGACTATGTATTGTCGCTGCATTGGGATGTCGTGTCTGACATGGCTAAAGCGCAACGAGATGGTTTTACTGAAACGATCAACACGCCAAAGATGTTCACGGGTGGTTTTGATTATTTTCGCGAACATAAAATAATCCCTTAACAGGGTGGAGCAAAAGCTGTGTCAGCAACAACGCATACTGATGTCTTAATTATTGGCGGTGGTGGTACCGGGCTAGCGGCTGCGATCGAGGCGGCAGAACTCGGGCGCCACGTGATCTTGCTTGAAAAAAATTCTGACACCGGTGGTTCAACCTCGTGGTCAGTCGGCTCGATTACCGCGACGGGTACCCCTCATCAACGCAAAGCCAACATACAAGACAGCACAGACGCGCATTTTGAAGACATGGAAAAACACGCCGGCGCACTCGCACCACGTGACAACCTTGCGTTACGCCGTATCTTGGTCGACAACACCGCCGACATGATCGACTGGTTGATGAAGCTCGGCGTCGTGTTTGTCGGCCCCGAAGAAGAGCCGCCCCATCGTGTCGCACGTATGCATAATGTGGTGCCTAACTCGCGCTCGTTTGCCTACCATCTGACGCGCCGCTGTCGCAGCCTCGGGGTCGACCTGCGTCTGAACACGGCGACGCAGCGCATTGTCCTTAACGGTGAACGCGCCGTGGGTGTTGAGGCCACTTTGCCAGATGGCACATTACATACCTTTATTGCGCGTCACGGCGTGGTGCTCGCCAGTGGCGACTACAGCGCGGCGGCTGACTTAAAAGCCCAGTTGGCCAACCCAGAGGTTGCCCTGGTCGACGCTATCAATACGACGGCCACGGGCGATGGTCATCGCATGGCGATGGCGCTAGGCGCCTCTGTGATCAATGGCGATATTGTGCGTGGCCCGATCATGCGATTTTTAGCACCAACACGTGCCAATCTTCTGCAACGCTTACCACCCACCAAAATCATTGCGCAGTTGATTGCCTGGTCAGCAACGTGGTTGCCTCAGTGGATTTTGCGCCCTTTCTTAATGAGTTTCTTAACCACTGCAGTCAGCCCTTCGACAGACTTATATCGCGAAGGTGGTGTGCTGATCAATAAAGACGGTAAGCGCTTTACCAACGAACTCGATAAGCCGAACAAAGACATGGCTAAGCAGCCTGAGCGGATTGGCTGGATTGTCATGGATAGCGTGGTCGCCAAAAAGTTTTCGGCTTGGCCGTATTACATCTCGACCGCACCCGGCGTAGCCTATGCCTACATTGACGATTACCGGCGCAACCGGCCAGATATCTTTCATTGCGCACCAACGCTCGAAGAACTAGCGGCGAGCATGGGGGTCGCTGGGCAGGCACTGTTTGAAACGATCGCGCATTACAACCAACACGACCGCGGTGCCCGCCCCGCTATTAAGCAAGGGCCGTTTTATGCGCTGGGCCCCATTAAAAGCTACGTCGTCTTTACCGATGGCGGGTTAAAGATCACCGACAAGCTTGAAGTCTTGCGCACCGACGGGCAGGTGATCCCCGGGCTGTATGCCGCCGGTTCTGCGGGTCAAGGCGGCCTGTTACTTGAAGGTCACGGCCACCACTTAGGCTGGGCGTTTATTTCAGGTCGTATCGCCGGTCGAGCTGCGGCGCATTTTCAAGGCTAAATCGCTTACTGATCCGCTTTAATATCAGCCGCCTTCACTACCTGCGCCCACTTGGCCATGTCGGCTCGCACGAAGGCGGCGAACTCTTTTTCAGTTGTGATGGTTGGGACCAAGCCCTGCTTGGACAAGTCAGCGATCATCTCTGGCCTGCTCAATACCTCAAGCGCCGCCAGATGCAACGCATTACGTGCCTGCTCTGGCGTGCCCGCCGGAGCCATCAACCCATACCAATAATCCATATCAAACCCAGGGATACCCGCCTCGATAAACGTGGGCACCTCAGGCATGGCCGACGAGCGTTGTTTTCCGGTCAACGCAATCGCTTTGAGTTGGCCCGAGCGGACGATACCAGCCACCGCTGGCAAGGGTGCAAACAGCACCATGTCACGCTGCTGGCCCAGCATGTCTGCCGTCACGGCGCCAGTCCCTTTGTAAGGTACGTGGGTAAGTTTAATTTTGGTCTCAAAAATAAACAGCTCGGCCGCCATGTGGGCACCCGAACCAGTACCTGCTGAACCAAAATTAATTTTTCCTGGATTGTCTTTCGCCAACTTCACCAGGTCTGAGGCCACCTTGATTTGTGAAGAGGGATGCACCACCAGCACCATGGGCGCCGCCGCCAAGGCTGTGAGAGCTACAAAATCACGCTCAACGCTATAGGCAAGCTTTGGATAGATACTTGGATTAATACCAATTTCAGAAACCGAGCCCACCAATAAGGTCTTGCCATCGGGGTTCGCACGGGCAACGAACTGCGCACCAATCGCCCCAGCGGCACCAGGGCGATTTTCGATCACAGCAGTTACGCCAAGCTTATCAGCCACCTTGGGCATCACCATACGAGTCAGCACATCGGTGCCACCGCCAGGCGCAAAGGGAATGACCACGTTGAGGGGTTTGTCTTGAGTCGACTGGGCGTGCGTCAAAGAAACAGCACTCAGTAAACCCAGCACCAATGAGGCGACAACCTTCTTCATACTGAGATTCAGGCAATTGGACATTCGTGTCTCCGATATTTGGCTCAGATATTACCGAGGATCCAGCCTCAGCGCGAGTGATTTGGGCTGTCTTTGGTAATCTCTTGGTTATACGTCGGCTGAGCCGGCTTAACTTCAGGATAATCTGCGCAATGACTCTGCCTTATCAACATTTGCCACACGTACAGGCCGCTCAAGGGTTTTCGCATTTTGAGGGGATTCAAGTGCTGGACCTTAGCACCTCAGTTGCCGGCCCTTACGCCACACAACTACTGGGAGATTTTGGTGCCACCGTGCTCAAAATCGAAAAGCCGGGCACCGGAGACGACGCTCGCCAATGGGGGCCACCTTTTTTAAATGGCGCCTCACTTTGGTTTTTAAGCGTCAACCGCAACAAACATAGTATGGCGCTCGATATCAGCAAGCCCGAGGGTCTGGAGGTCTTAATGTCTTTGCTCGAGACCACTGACGTACTGGTACTGAATATGACACCGCGCGTTCAAGACAAGCTAGGCTTAAGTTTTGCAAAACTACAAGAGCGGTTTCCGCGCTTAATCCATGCCAGCCTGACTGGCTTTGGTTTAACCGGCGCTCGCAGCGACCACCCCTGCTACGACCTGATTGCCGAAGGCTATTCGGGGATCATGGATTTAACCGGCGAAAGCGAGAGCGATCCTCAAAAGGTAGGTACACCCGCAGCCGATATGCTGGCGGGACAAGACCTAGCCATGGCCGTGATGGCCGCCATCCATGGCCGTGTCCGTACGGGAAAAGGTTCTAGTGTTGACGTTTCGATGCTCGCTACCATGACGCGCTTTACTGCACCGCGCGTGGTTGCCTACCTAGGCTCTGACGAGGTGCCACGGCGTTCTGGCGGCAAAGATTCGGTCATCGCGATTTATCAGGTGTTTGATACCGCTGATGCGCAGTTGTCGCTTGGTCTAGGTAATGATGCCATCTGGACGCGCTTTTGGCAGGCCGTGGGCGACCCAACCTTTGCCCAAAAGCCAGAATATGCTGGTAACGCGGGGCGCCGCACGCATCGACCCGCCATTGTGGCGCACATCGCGCAGGTGCTCGCCACTCGACCTCGGGATGAATGGTTGGCGCTCTTTGCCAAAAATCGGATCCCAGCGGGCCCGATTAACCGGGTGGATGAAGTCACCAAAGATCAAGAGCTTTTAGCTAAAGAATTTTTTTATAAGAGCGCTTCTGGTTACGGTGACATTCCCCAGGTCGGCTTAGGCATCACCATCGATGGTCAGCACCACGTGCACCGTCAGGCGCCCCCCACCTTAGGCCAAGACACGCAAGCCGTGCTGCGCGAACGACTAAATCTCAGCCCAGAGCAGATCAGGGCGCTTCAACAGGCCAAAATTGTGAACGAGCCGTAACGATGCGCGCGACGCCAAGCCTGGTGTGTGTCTGACCAAAAAACAACCAGTTATTGTCTATATACAATGCCGGTTGTACAGCACGAGTAAACTGCTAAAAACAGAATAATTGATCTACAAAGAGACACCCTATGACATTCGATGAAATTATTTACGAAGAAGACGGCCCCATTGGCACGATCACAATCAATCGCCCCGAAGATGGCAACATGTTCACCCCAAAAATGTGTCACGAAATTCGTGACTGTATAAACGAGATACGTCGTGAAACCAGAACGCGTGTCCTTGTATTAACTGGCGCTGGCGATCGCTTCTTTTGTATTGGCGGGCGCAAAGAAGGGATGCAAGACACCCAACTCTATGCGGGCGTCTTACCCACGCTCGAGATGTATGAAAGCATCGACCGTCTGCAAAAACCCGTAATCGCTTCCGTCAACGGCTTTGCTGTGGGCGGGGGCAACGTACTGCAAATGGTATGCGATCTGACAATTGCTTCCGATACTGCAACCTTCAGGCAAGTCGGTCCAATGATGGGCAGCTTCGACGCGGGCTACGGCACGTGGTACCTCGAAGATTTGGTCGGTAAAAAACGCGCAAAAGAAATGTGGTTTTCGAACCCAAAAATCCCCGCTAAACAAGCGCTCGAGATGGGCTTGATCAACCGGATTGTGCCTGCCGCTGAATTGCGCGCCGAGACCCGCAAGTGGGCGCTCGAGATCGCCGATCGCGGCTCGTTTGCTCTAGCTTCGGTCAAGGCCGCGTTTAACGCGCGTCACGGCGGCGTGGGCGGCTTGTCGCGCATGGCGCATGATTTACTGCTGCGTGGCTATCTGGATACCAAAGAGCACGATGAATTGTCGGCTTCGTTTGCCGAGCGCCGCAAGCCAGATGCTTCAACTTTTGGCCACTAAGCCTCACCCAGCACGTTTAGGTTTTCAACCATGATGTTGACTCTGCACGATCCACAAAAAACCAGCGAAAACTACGCCTCAGGCGCT
>CAMCZQ010000179.1 GCA_945887835.1 Bordetella parapertussis
GCAAGCTTTCTTGTTCAGACAGATCAACCGAAATCCCTTCGAAGTGGTGATAGGCCACCTTGGCAAAGCGCGTGGCAGTTTGCGTCAAAGGCAGCAACCCACACTTCAACGTCGAGACCGTCATGCCGGCGCGGGTATGGGTGTGAATAATGCAGGCGGCATCCGGACGCGCAGAATGGATCGCGCTGTGAATAACGAAGCCAGTACGATTGATGCCATAGTCTTCATTGGGTCGATCAACAATATTTCCGTCGATATCGATTTTGATCAAGCTTGAGGCGGTGATCTCTGTGTAAAGCAAACCGTAAGGATTAATCAAATAGTGTTGTGGCTCGCCGGGCACCATCGCCGAAATATGATTGGCGATCATGTCAGTCATGCCATACAGCGCCACCAGCCGATAGCACGCAGCCAGCTCAACCCGCGTCTGCCATTCGCCAGCACTGACCCGGTCTTTAAGCGGCCCGGGTGGAATTTTGGCTGACGTACTCATCATGATTGGTGAAACGGTTCCCATGAAATCTCCTTAGTTTTTAATTTAGGTTTAGACAGCCACTACTTAAACGTCAGGTGGCGCCACTTCGAGCGTCGACCACGCCCTCATTCGGTCAACCATCTGGGGCGCGGCGCCCAAATAGTTGGCAGGGTCGCACAGGCGATCGATGGTTGCTCGATCTAGTTTGCTTGTGATTTTTGTGTCCGTGTAGAGAACCTCGGCAAGCTTGAGCCCTTTGGTTGAGGCTACGCGGCAGGCGTCATAGACCACGTCGTGGGCGGTCTGGCGCCCGATATACGGTGCTAAGCCCATCATCACGGCTTCGGCGACGATCAGGCCGCCAGACAAGTCAAGATTTTTAAGCATACGGGCGGTGTCGACTTCTAAACCACTCAACATAAATTTCGCCTGATGCAGGGCGCCCGCAGTCAGAATAAAGGATTCAGGGATAGCCGCCCATTCAATATGCCAAGGGCCTGTCGCACGCTCAAAGTCTTGCACCATGGCGTCAAGCGCCAAGCCCGCGTGCTGGCGCACAGCCTTTGAGGCACTTAGCATCAGTTCACACGAAATCGGATTACGTTTTTGCGGCATCGTGCTCGAGGCCCCACGGCCTTTGACAAAAGGCTCGAACGCCTCGCCGAGTTCGTTGGTCATCATCAGCATAATATCGAGCGCGATTTTTCCTAAAGACCCCGTCACAAGCGCCAGAAATTGAATCGCCTCAGTCAAGCCATCACGCGCCACGTGCCAGGTCACGGGGGCCGCTTCAAGTGCTAACTCTTTCATTAATGCAGCATGCACGGCAAGCCCTTGAGTGCCCAACGAAGCGAGCGTGCCCGCCGCGCCACCAAACTGCCCGACCAGCACGCGGGGCTTGAGTTGCATGAGTCTTTCACGATGGCGTCTGACCATCAGCAGCCAAACCGCGACCTTATAGCCAAACGTAATCGGCAAGGCGTGTTGCAGATGCGTGCGTCCCGCCATTGGCGCATCGCGGTATTGCGCAGCTAAGGCATCGAGGATCTGATCGAGCTCGTTCAGATCGGTTTCAATGATTTGCAGGGCCGCACGCACTTGCAAGACGGTGGCAGTATCCATGATGTCTTGAGTGGTCGCACCCCAATGCAAATATTCACCGTCGGGGCCGCACATTTTTGCTAGCTGATGCACCAGTGGCAAAATCGGGTATCCCACGATCTCGGTCTCGCGTTTGAGCTCAACCATGTCAAGTTTGGTCGAATTTGCCTGTTGCGCAATGACTTCAGCCGACCGCGTCGGGATCACACCAAGTTTGCCTTGTACTTTAGCCAAGGCAATTTCAGTTTCGGTGTAGCGGTATACCGTCGCGGCGTCGTCAAACACCGCGCGCATCGCGGCGGTACCAAACATGTCTTTAAAGATTGAAGACTCAAGCATCGAGATCGGCATGGCAATATCATCACAAAAGGGGGTTGCCCTATAGTAGGGGTGGGGCTTTCGCCCGTCAACGTCGCCACACACCTTGCGCGTGGCAAAGCACGGCGTTTACCCCTAGAGGCGCATGGCCAAACTTCACTTCTTGCGCAATAGAAGCTATTCTCGAGGATAGTTATGTGCCAGAGGGGCTGCTGGGCTACTCAATCAGACACGGCAGCCTGACGTTCACCATTTTTAAAAGTTTGGATCATCCTGATGAAGCTCTTCACTCGAAAAATATTATTAGTGGCCGCGCTTGGCGCAACAACGCTGGCTTTTAACTCGCCAAGCTTGGGTCAAGACTACCCGACACGCAACATTACGATGGTGATGCCATATGCCGCGGGCGGCCCGGGTGACATCATCACTCGGCTGTTTGCCTCGGCCATGCAAAAACAATTGGGCCAAACAATTGTGGTCGATAACCCTTCGGGTGCGGGCGGCAGCATCGGCACAGCCAAAGTCGCGCGTGCAGCGCCCGATGGCTACACCTTATTGATGATTCACATTAGCCATGCCACGAATGTGCTGATGATTAAAAATCTGCCCTATTCCCCGATCGACGACTTCGAGCCAATCGGCCTAGCAACCGTCGGGCCAATGGTCGTCACTGGGCGCAAAGATCTACCAGCCAAAGACGCTAAAGAATTTGTGACCTACATTAAAGAGAACAGCGCGAAGATCTCCATGGGGCACGCTGGCATCGGTTCAGCCTCACACCTTTGCAGCTTGATGTTCATGGATTCGCTGGGCGTTAAACTAACTCTGGTGCCTTACAAGGGCGCAGCCCCCGCAATCAACGATTTAATGGGCGGCCAAATCGACATCATGTGCGATCAAACAACAAGCACCATCCCTGCCATTAGTGGCGGACGCATCAAAGCCTATGCCGTCGCGGGAACTGCTCGGTTGCCAGCGCTGCCAGATTTGCCTGCCTTAAGTGAAGTCGGCGTCAAAGGCTTTGATATCAGTATTTGGTTTGGCCTGTATGCGCCAAAAGGCACCCCAACACCCATCATCGCCAAGCTTTCTGCCGCATTGGCCGCCGCTGTTGTCGACCCTGACGTCAAGACAAAACTTGAGGGCATCAGCACCACAGCGGTCTCGCCGGACATGGCCGTGCCCGACAAATTACGCGCGCATTTGAAAAATGAAATTGAAACCCTTGGACCTTTGCTGATCAAATCGGGGATCACGCCCAACTAAAACTGCACCACCGCTCGACCGCGCACGCCAGAGCTAATCAGCTTTTCGCAATGTGTTTTCAAACTATCGAAAGCAATCGTATAAGCGATTTTCTGGATGTGACTCGGGCGCAAATCGCCGCCTTTTTGCATACGCGTCCAAACTGTGCCCCGCGTGGGCACAGGATGGTTACCGTTGATTCCGATCAGCGACACTGCGCGCAAAATAAACGGATAAATCGCAGTCGTAAAGTTTTCGCCGGCAGCGTTACCAAAGGCGCACACCACGCCGCGCTGTTTGGTTGAGCGCAGAGCGGCATCCAAGGGTTTACCGCCCACCGCATCGATGACACCGGCCCAGCGCTGTTCTTCTAAAAACTTATCCCCTCCGGCAATTTCATCCCGACCAATCACTTCGGCTGCACCAATACTTTTTAAATACGCCGTTTCAGTGTCTTTTTTTCCGGTACTGGCCACCACTTGATAGCCTTGGCCTGCCAGCATATCGATCGCAAAGGATGAGCTACCACCGGTTCCGCCGGTTACCAAAATCGGACCATGCTCTGGCTTGACGCCACGCAACAACAACTCGTCCACAGCCAGTGCCGAGGTGTAAGCCGCCAGGCCCATCGCCACTGACTCGAAAGGGTCGGTATCTTCAGGCACATGCGCAGCCCAACTACCGGGCACACGCACGTACTCGCTGTAGGCACCGTCGCGCCGCATCCCGAACTCACGTCCACCTTGAACGGTGACAACAGCACCCACCTTAAACTCTGGATTTGTGGATCCGACTACCAAGCCGGCCACCTCAACGCCCGGCACTGCCGGCAAAGTCGAAAGCACCTTTCCGACACCGGTCACTGCACGTGCATCTTTGTAGTTCACGGCTGCGTACTGCGACTGAATAACGATATCGCCAGGTGCCAGATCTTCAAGAGTCTGCTCGATCATTCGGCTCACACGCTGTCCGTTTTCTTCGTATAACTTCAGAGATTTAAATTTCAATTTTTTCTCCTTGGAATCTTGATAATTGCGAAGCACAGCGCAGCAAACACTTTCTGTCACGCGCGCTGAATCACCGCGCCGCACGCCAACAAGGCTTCTATCTCAGCCTGCGAAAAGCCAAACTCAAGCAAAAGCTGACAACTATGCTCACCCAACGCCGGCGGACCATAACGCACACGCGACTGCGCCGCGCGATCACCCGCAGCAAAGCCCGGCATACGCACCAAACCGGCTACTGAGCTATAGGTATCAACGATCACGCCGTTATGGGCGAGTTGCGGCGATTGCATGACCATATCGTAATCGGCAATTGGCCCACAAATAATGTCAGCCGCCTCGAAGAGCTCTTGCCATTCCAGCGAGGTTTTATGCGCGAGCAGGGCTTTAAGCTCTTGCATCAAGCCCTCGCGATTCGCAACACGCTTTGGGATTGTTGAAAAATCAGGGTGCGACGCCAATTCGGGTTTATTCAATAACTGACAAAGCGCGACCCAGCGATCGTCGTGATAAGCGGCAAGCATGATCCAGCCATCTTTGGTTGGATACGCTTCGTTAGGCGCAGAGTATGGCGCAGCCGTGCCTGTGCGCAGCGGCAGCTCACCGCTCGACAGGTAAGACGCGACCGCCGACAGCTGCAGCATGACCGCGCTGTTGTACAACGAAAAATCAAGGTGCTGACCTTCACCCGTCGCGTCGCGCACGCGCAAAGCCGCGAGCACGGCCGAGGTAGAAATAAAGCCGGTCACCATATCCACTGCTGGCACCAACACTTTCATCGGCGGCGAATTCGCATCGCCAATATTACTCATCAGCCCAGACACCGCCTGCACGATGCCATCGACGCCAGCCTTATCGTGCCAAGGCCCCGTCTGACCATACGCCGAGACAGAACCAAAAATCAAACCGCGATTAAGTTTCTGCAAGACCGCAAAACCAACGCCAAGCTTATCCATCACACCGGGCCGAAAGCTTTCAAGCACGATATCTGCCTGCACTGCCAGACGCTTAATCGCCGCCACGCCTTCAGGTTTTTTCAAATCAACCGACAGCGACCGCTTATTGCGATTGAAACTCATCGAGACGACTGATTCACCCTCTTGCCAGGGTGGACCAAGTTTTCTGCCGATATCGCCACCGGGCGACTCAATCTTGAGTACCTCGGCGCCCATGTCACCGAGCTGCATACCAATTAAAGGGCCTGCACCGATTTGCGTAAAATCAAGCACCTTGATGCCAGTAAGCGCCTGGTTGATGTTAACGCTAGGTACGCTGCTCATACCTGAACCTTATTTCTCAACTTTGAAATTCATCGCTTTGATGGTTTTTTGCCAAAATAACAAATCGCGTTTTAGCATCTCACCCATTTGTTGTGGGTTCAAATACGTCAGCACAAAGCCTTGGCCTGTTAAACGCTCACGCGTCACTGGGTCAGCTAAGGCACGTGCAAACGCCGACGAGAGTTTCTCGACTACTGCGCTCGGTGTATTTGCCGGAGCCAGAATCGAATACCACAGGGGCGCATCAAAGCCAGGCAAGGCCGCCTCTGCAATAGTTGGCACATTGGGCATCGCCGCAGACCGGGTTGGCGTCGTCACACCTAGTGCGCGCAGTTTGCCCGCCTTGACCAACCCATCGAGCGAAGCCATTGTGCCGATCGCGCTTTGCACCTGCCCACCCACCAAATCCGCAATGGCAGGACCGGTGCCCTTGTAAGGCACATGTGTCACCTGCACTGCGGCAGAATAGTTAAACAGTTCAAAGGCAATATGTTGCGCGGTTCCTGCCCCGGGCGTCGCGTGATTAAATTTGCCGGGGTTGGCCTTCACTAGAGCGATAAATTCTTTTAAGTTCTGAGCAGGCACTGAAGGATGCACGACCAACACCATCGGCACTGAGGCAATCTGCGCGACGGTGACAAAATCTTTTTCAATATCAAACGGAACTTTGTTATCCAACCAAGGATTGATCGTGATCTGATTCGCGGCAATCAACATCGTGTAGCCATCCGCAGCAGACCTCGCCACAAACTCTGCCCCAATATTACCTCCGGCCCCACCCTTGTTTTCGACAACAACGCTTTGTCCAAGGCTTTCTGATAGCAGGGGTGCGAGCGCTCTTGCCAAAATATCATTTCCACCGCCAGGCGGAAACGGCACAACGAACCGAATGGATTTATCTGGAAACGGAGCTGCCGTTTGAGCCAGAGCCTGCAAGGTGTTCACGCTCAAGCCTAGGGCGATGAGCCAGACGGCCAGCAAGGGCAAAGGTCTTCTCAAATGGCACAGTCGTTTGAACGGCGCTTGAAACCTATTTACTATTTTTATAATTTTTTTCATGTCGCTCTCTATTTTTTAACGACCCGCGGCAGCTAGGTCTGGCGTATTTCTTTTGACAAGCACTCTTCGTTAAGTGGCACGCCTTGACTTGGGCAAGGTTCCCAAAACGATTCCAACAATAATTAATACGGTCGCAGTCAACAAGGCAGGGCCTAAGACCTCGCCCAGAAACAGACTCGAACAAAGTAAAGCAATGAGCGGCACGCCCAGCAACCCCATCGACACCCCCGCCGCAGGCAAATCACGGCTGACAATATTCATGAGCCAATAGGCGATACCGTTGCCGAACAGGCTACCAAAACCCACTAACAAAACAACTTCTACCGACCAGTCGAT
>CAMCZQ010000180.1 GCA_945887835.1 Bordetella parapertussis
CAGGGTGCGCGATGTGCCAGCACAGCCGTTCGAGCCGCTTTCGCTGATTCGCACCCGGCCACCGCGATCTTCTCGCCCCGGCCGCCCAGCGTTCGCAAGCTCAGCACCTGCTGTCCGGCGCGCGGCCCCAGTGCGATGCGATAGGTGCACGCCGCCGCTTGCAATGATGCCAACGCATTATCTACATCCATGTCGGCGAGGTCGGTGATGCCCTACTCTTCGAGCATGATCTGAGAATTTCATTTCGGGCGAGCGAAGTGCGCGGTGCTTGGTCGCTTTACCCTTCATTCTTTTTCGCCACAATTTAAATGAATCAGGTTTGAGTTCCGATCGCATTATTTTGATGACTTCAGATTCACTGACGCCAACGCGTTCCATGATTGTTTCAAATGTCGTTCTGTCTTCCCACGCCATTTGAATCACCGCCGAGATATCACCAGCGCTGAGTTTTTTGATTTCCACTAATGTTTTGAAGCGGAGCATTAAAAATTAAATCCTAATTGTTGTTCTGAGTTCGTCTTTGTTGAGTTGGCTTTAGTTGCGCGGTGTGGTGTCTTGCGAGAAGCATGTTTTTCAATTACAGCTTCTTTTCCCTTACGCACTTCAGTTGTTTTGCGAAGTGCATGCAATTTATGCTTGGATTCCCGCGTGGCGGTTGCCAGATCAACAATAGGCGGTGCAAGCTCGAAGCCCGGCTTAATTCCAACAGAATGCTGCAATTCGAAAGGCATTTTCCATGGTTCAAACAGCCAAGTGTTCGGAATGTGGCGCATAGCTGTAAGCCAGCGCCGAACAAATATGCCTTTAGGGTCGTGATCCTGCGCTTGCTTAATGGGGTTGTAAACCCGCGTTGTGTTGATGCCCGTGGTGCCAGATTGCATTTGCAACTGGCTCCAGTGGATGCCGGGTTCATAGTCTAAAAACTGTGTGGCCAGCCACTCACCTACGGGGCGCCAATGCAGCCAAAGAGGATAAGCCGCCACTGAGACAAGCATGGCGCGCATACGAAAGTTAAGCCATCCGGTTTCTCTGAGCATGGTGACACAGGCGTCCACCATCGGCCAGCCGGTACGGGCTTCTTTAAGCGCTTCAAATTTTTCAAAATCAAAGTCTTGTTCACGCAGGCCATCGTACCCGCGATGCATATTGCGCCACTCAATGGCGGGTTCACTCTCCAATTTTTGAATGAAATGGCAATGCCAATAAAGGCGGCTGGTGAACGCAGTCAGTCCAGCGCGATGGCGGCTGGCAATGGGTGGAAGTTGCGCAATGTGTGCCCGAGTCTGCTGCACCACTTCTCGCATACTGATGCATCCGTAAGCCAAATAAGCAGAAAGTCGAGAGCACGCATCTGGCGCAGACAAAGGGGAGGAGATACCACCTCGGTAGCCCAAGCTGCGAGCGTTCAGAAAATTGTGCAGTGTTTCTAATGCTTGTTTGCGTCCTCCCTTTTGTCGCTTAGGTGGGTTGTGCCGCAAATGGAATGGTGCGGACATGACAAAGGGTTCAGGAGGTGGTGGGCGCCAAAAAGTCAATGATTCAAAATCTTGCATGGGTGAAGCCATATGCTTCTCCCATTCGCCTTGCCATAAGTTACGGTTTTTGAGTCGACGCACCACCCCAAACTGTACAAACTCTCGCCACATAACGCCGTTAGTTTGGCACCATGCGCCAACCTTAAGGTCACGGGCATAAGTAAACCCGTTGCCAGTTTCTTCGTGCGAATAAAGCCCTGAGAATGGTGCCTCATGCCAAAGTCGCATCAATACCTCTGGAAGTTCGCCTGTATGAATTTCTACACAACCACCCATGGTGCGTAACTGTGCATCCAGAACTTGTAACGACTCACGTATAAATTCGTAGTGTTGAAGTGCGCAATCAGGCTGCAACCAGAGTTCCGGCTCGATGACATAAATGCATCGCACAGGACCTTTCTTAGCCGCTTGGGCAAGCGCAGCATGATCTTGCCAGCGTAGGTCGCGTTTGAACCAAACCAAGGAATAACTCATGTGCTCTTGATAAGTGTTTTGTTTTTTCTACACGCGTCCGAGCAATAAAGCACTTGTGCCCAGTTTTTAGCCCAAGCTTTGCGCCACGTCATATCGCGCCCACAGGCCAGACAAGGCTTGCTTGGCAGGCTTTTTTTATTGCCGTTAAAAGATATCGCAGACTTGTCGGGAGTGCTCATTCGATCTCTTCAAGTTCTTGAAACTGGCCTCAGCTACTCGAGAGTCACGTCATCGAGCGCTCGGATATGGGTAGTCTCAAGCACAGTTTCTGGGGTGTTACCGCCGATTCAAATTTTATCAGTTTCGGCAGGTTATGCCGATCAGCTATTGACCACCGCCACTACTCGACAAACACTGGTCAATGCGCAATCGACACGGGTGCTCAATTTGGAGTCGGCGGGAACAGCGTTGTGCTTTCCCGACCTAAATGCTGTCGATGACTGCGACTCCCTGTACCTCGACGAGGATACCTGGGCGCGCGAAGTGGCTGACCGTGATTAGGGCACTGCCCGGAAAATTGTTCCCAAAGATTTGCTTCCGGATACCGACGAACCGATCTCCATGGCGTGGATCATTTATGAACACGGTCATCGTGACCATATCACTGAGTCCGTGGCCGCCTGCAGATTTGATCGTTTCATCGAGCCTCGCGAATACCTCGCGAGTCTGAGCCTCAAAATCAATGGTAGTTGCTGAAGCAGTTTGACCCGCTAGCCAGATGGTCTTGCCCCCGGACGTTACAACAGCACGTGAGTAAGCGCGTTCGTTAGAGCGAGTATCTGAAATATGGTTGCGTTGAAGTGCCATAGAGTTTTCCCTTCGAAATACGTCCGAGTGCAGACTAATCAGATTAGTTGACGCGTATGTTTGCCGCTTTTATCACCTTGGCCCACTTGGCGATTTCAGATTTAATATAATCACCGAATTCATCCGGAGAGTTGCCCACAGGGTCGGACCCGGTGCGAGCAATACGCTCCCGTACTTCCGGACGGCGCAACAGGGTGCCAATTTCCGAGTTCAGGCGCGTGACAATCGCAGTCGGCGTTCCAGCCGGCGCGAGAATTCCGAACCAGGATGCCGATTCGAAATCCTTAAACCCCGACTCGATCATGGTGGCAATTTCCGGCATCACTGTTGTGCGTGTCCGGCTGGTTACGGCAAGGCCTCGCAATCGTCCCGATTTGACGTGCGGTTGCGATGAGAGGGGGCTGCTGACCATTAGCATGATTTGGCCGCCGAGCACATCAGTGATGGCTGGGCCGATGCCTTTGTAAGGCACGTGGAGCAGGCGAGTGCCAGCGGTCATGTTAAGCAGTTCCATCGTCAGATGGCTGCCTGTGCCTGTCCCGCCAGTGCCATACGTAAGCACTCCAGGTTTTAATTTTTCGAGCTTGATTACATCTCCGATACTGCGCACCGGTACCGAAGGGTGCGCCACGATTAACATGGGTGATGTCGTGACTTGTGTGACCGGTGTGAGGTCACGCACTGGATCGTAAGGCAGCTTGTTGTGCAGACTGATATTCACCGCAATGGCACCGGTAAACCCAACAACCAAGGTATAGCCATCCGGAGCAGCCTTGGCGACAAGGTCTGTGCCGATCATGCCGTTGGCCCCGGGCCGATTGTCGACGATGACCTGTTGGCCGAGCGATGGCGAGATTTCTGCAACAATCCGTGCGACCGCATCAATGCCGCCACCAGTGGAGCTTGGCGCAATGATACGAATCACTTTGTTGGGATAAGGCTGTGCGTTTGCAAGCCCGCTTGTCATGGCTATGAACATCGCAGCAAGTATCAAGTGCGATCGTTTCGAAAGCATGTGGACGGGGCTTGTCATCATATTTGAGGCCTCTTTGATGAAGGCGTTGGGGGTTAGGAATTTATAATCCCTTATTGCCTCCGATGAGCACATTATAGCGCCCCGTATCGGGCGTCAAGCGAGAAGGCTGGAGCTTAGCCGTTAATTTTAAACTTACATTGGCTTCATTTAATTCAGGCTCCGCATTTTGGCTCGTTTTAAGCACATCTGGACAAAGTTCTGGATGACCTTGGATCTGTCTTGTCTGCGATGGATCAATGCAATCTCTGTGCTGGCCGGGGTCGCATCGAGAGTTCTATATACAACCCCCGGCGTGTGCATGTTCTTGGCGCACTGTGGGACCATGGCGATGCCAAGGCCAGCTGCGGCAAGGCAAGCAGCCACCGGGATTTGAAACAGCCCGCGACAATGGTCGCGCCAGCCGTAACGGTCTAATTGCGCAATTCTATGCGGCTAACTGCCGCCCGCGCAAACACCTCCCCCTGCTCCCGCCAATCCAGTGGCATCACCCGGCGCAGCACAGCTTCCAGATTGACCGCCAAATCGGGATTGGCGAGCAGTGGCTCCACAACCGCCGGGGCCAGCAGCTTCAATCGCGATAAGCGCCGGGCCTGCGTCACATCAATGCCTTCGGCAGCGGCAATATCGGTAATCGACCGAGACTTGCCTTCATCGAGCAATCGCTGCCAGCAGTGCGCCAGCCCCAGTGCCCGGATCAAGGGCGTGTTCTGCGCCGCCTTGCGCTTGCCTAATGCAATCGCCTACTTCCTTTTACAGAAAAACAGTTTTACAAGCAAAAATTGTCATCAATTTTTATAAATGCTAATCTTAGACGCAGGCCAGCTTGCGTTAACCTAACTATGTTGTTGAGAAAATTATCAACGATCAAATCAGTGGGGGCATGTGTATGTTTGGTATTTTGAAGTTTTTTTATTTTTTGTATAAAAAGGTTCGAAGTATTCTGGACCCCAATCTCAACCCTTTGCGGCATGCACCAATATATGTTCGGTGGCTAGCCAGTATTATATTGTTCTGTTTTTGGTGCTTGGCTTTCGGTCTTTACATAGGCGAGCCGCTCTCTATCCCATACAACATGCTCGGGCATATAGCGGTTATCAGCATGGCATTTGTTACATGGGCTGTGTTTAAGCAAGCTAATCGAATTTATGGGCCTAAAGATTGAAAACAAGACTGGCTGCGCATGCCAGATAGAAGCAGTCGTTGAATAGATTCATCGGCAGATGGGATTGACGTACAACGATCACGGCATCTATTGCTATCCCGTTTGGTCAAAATATCCATCGCTGTCGATTTCCGCAAAAGCAACAGCATCTTTGCTGCCGCGATCTCAGTTGCGTAAAAAAAGTGGAATTTCTGCGCACACGCCACGCGCCAACACCGCAGAAACGAGTGGACATACCGCCCTTCGCTACCACGCAAAACGATCACGCCGCCATGCGGTTATAGTAGCGCAGGAGTTCGCCGAGTCGCTCGTGACATTAGGTGACAGCACCTCGCACTAAGTGGGCTCACAACCGGGCTCGGCAATCTCGCGTAGTTTGCGCACGCGTGCGGCGGTCGGCGTGAGGCGATTTGGGACGATGTAGAGCTCAAATAGACATCGCCAGCGGGGAATTATTGGGGAATGTTCCGCAATTACCGTCCGGTTGACCGCTTGTCGGGCCGGCGATATAGTCATTGAGAGTCAAAAGAAGCGCTTAAATTTCCTATTCGCTGAACGACTCCGGGTCTCTTGGGGCGCGACTATGCATGGACAGAGCTGCACTCAATCGCGTCTAGCCTGCTAAACAAGATAACTCTCACCTAGGATAAACGCAGTGAACAAGCAACTAAAAGATCTAGACCAACTAGGAAATGTTTGCGTTGGTATATTCCACAGAATTGCCCTTTTCGGCATCGGGGCCACCACGGTGTGGGCAGCCGGGTGGACGTTTCTTGAACTTTTTCAAAAACATCATGCCTCAATCCAAGATCTTTTACTGCTTTTTATATATTTAGAAATCGGCGCTATGGTTGGCATTTATTTCAAGACAAACCACATGCCCGTTAGATTTTTGTTGTACATCGCGATCACTGCACTCACCCGACACATGGTTGATATCATGAGCCACGATCCCATCAATATTAACGAGATGCTAGCGGTCGGCGCCACAACCCTGGCTATAGCAGTCGCTATCTTTATCATCCGCTATACAAGCACAACGTTTTCTAGCGATAGTCAGAACGATATTAGCTGACCATTGTTTGGCTCATATTCAATGTTGACGATCACGACTTAAATATCCAGAGGATCAAGATCTCACTTGGCGGTCTTACCCGCGCATCTCAGGAGCGTGGGGATCGCTGCTTAACCAGTCCAAGATTTCGACCGCACCTGTTGGTGGAGAATTCGTAGTTTAAGCAGCCACCGGGATCTGAAACAGCCCGCGACAATGGTCGCGCCAGCGGTAACTGCCCAATTGCGCAATTCTATGCGGCTGAATACCGCCCCGTAAACACCGCTCCCTGCCCCTGCCAATCCAGTGGCATAAACCGTGCAACTCGGGCGGGGTCTTGATTGCGCCACGCAAATTTAGAAAGTTGTGCTCGATTTCTGAGTGCTTGCGGACGCGGGTTCAATACCCGCCGCCTCCACCAATACTCAAAGTCCCAACCCTTATCGGTTGGGATTTTTTTTGCCCGTTCCCCCATTGAAAACCGCAATAACGTCGCGAGCGTCGCTTCGGCGGCGGCACGATTTTCCGCCCGATTCCCGCAAATTCCTCTCTCTGTTATCAGTAGGGACGCGAGCGCTCGCGACGCCACTTCGTTTATTTACAATGACTTACAGGCCGCAGGTTCGACAAGTAATTTGGTCGGGCTGTGGGGAATCGAAAAAAGAATCGCCGCAGTGTGCCCGAATTGACTCGGGTTAGTGTGGGTTACCGTCGAGTTCTTGGTGAAATG
>CAMCZQ010000181.1 GCA_945887835.1 Bordetella parapertussis
CCCATGGGCGCTTTGAGTGGCTGTCTGCCTCGATTCACACAACGCTCGAGCCCAACGATTTCACGCGAGCCTTATTCAAAGCCACCGGCGGACGATCCCTGATTGATGGCCACACTCAACTGAGCGCTAATGGCAGCGCCAAGCTTGCCTGGACAATTCGTGCTGTCGATCATACGCAAGATACGGTGCGTTCGCGGTTTGCGGGCGCCTCCCTGCACGCAGAAATCGGCCCAGCACTAAGTTATACAAAAGGCGAGCTAAACGTCAAAGCCCTGAACATCACCGACGGCAAAGCCACGCTAGACATCCAGACAAGTCGCCTGCACACCGATACCCAACTGAGTCAAACAGGCTTGAATCTTGGTGTGAGCGGCGCAGATATTGGCGAACTCAGCCTGACCACCTTAAGTTTTCCGACGGTCGCTGCAAAAAAAATTAACACTCGCTTGGTGTTAACCGAGAAAGATAATCTATTAAGCGGGCAGTCTCATTACGACATCGAGCGACTGTTGATCGGTCAAAAAGATTTGGGTACGCTGCAACTCACGGCGTCTTATGACAAGCTCAACAGCAACACCGTCAAGTCGCTGGCAGATCTGTACAGCGATATTTTGACCCGGTCTTTGAATAACGAACCAGAGGCAGATTTAATTACCGCGGCAGACCTCAAACAATTTTGGGGATACGTCCAGACGCTCGTCAAAAACAGCCCCACGCTGCGACTCGATCCCTTTTTGTGGCAAACCTCAGAAGGCCAAAGCTCGATCACCTTGACTACGGTGCTGGCCCCCGTTGATTTACGCAGCGGCGGTTTGGGCTTGAGTGGTAACCCAATTCAATCGGCCGACCTCACGCTTGCAGTCTCGCGTGCGATGGTCACTGGCCTGCTGACAACAGGCATTGAGGCTTCGGGAGTCAACCCAAAACAAGCTAAAAGCACTGCTGAAAAAGAGCTTCAGTCGACGCTTGATCTGGCCAACAAACTAAAGCTCGGCACCTTAAAGGGTGATCGATTTGTGGTGCAGTTAAGCTTTAAAGACAACGCCTTTAAAGTCAATGGCCAGGCGGTTTCGCCCGAGGCTTTACTGACCTTCGCGGCGGCGCTGGTACCCTCAGATTGGCTGGCTGGCGACCCGGTGTCCGCCTCACAAGCACCCGATGAGGCTGCCGTCACTCGCCACCTAGACCCTTCGGTTCTTGCCAGCCTATTGAGCGCCGCTGACTTTACTTTCGAAGAGCTGAAAGACGAGCAAGGTGACCCTATGCTCAAGGTTTCACCCGGCGACTCGGGTGCCGCTAAAATCGAGATGCTTTTTGTGGGTTGCGGCAGCGACCCCACCTGCGAAGATGTCTTATTGCGCGCAACCTACTCGCCCAATCAAGCTGTGGCACTTAGTGTGGCAAACGACTGGAACCTGCGCAACCGATGGGCCCGCGCCTATGTCAACGACAAGCGAGAGGCTGTCATCGAGATGGATATCAGCGCCTATGGCGGCATCGGGCGCGATGCCGTCGAGGGCATGGTGAATACTTTTTTTAAAATTGTTCGCGATTTTTCTAAAGAGCTTGCGAACTCAAAATAAATCACCAAAGCCTAAGCGCTCGCGCTAACGCTCAGGCGTAGGCCTCAAGCGGCAGGCAGGCACACACCAAATTGCGATCGCCCCAGGCATTATCCACACGACCGACCGTTGGCCAATATTTATTGGCACGCAAGCTCGCCACAGGATAGGCCGCCTGCTGCCGTGGGTAGTCGTGATGCCACTCTTCGGCCAAGAGCATCTGAGCGGTATGCGGCGCGTTTTTAAGCAGATTATCGGTGCGATCACGCTCGCCACGTTCGATCTGCGCAATCTCTTGGCGAATCGCGATCATGGCATCCACAAAGCGGTCAAGCTCAGCAAGGCCTTCAGATTCGGTCGGTTCAACCATCAAGGTGCCGGCCACCGGAAAGCTCATGGTCGGGGCATGAAAACCATAATCCATTAACCGCTTAGCAATGTCTTCTGCCGAAATGCCTGATGCCTCTTTGATATCGTGCATATCCAGAATGCATTCGTGCGCCACGCGACCATTACGCCCACTGTAAAGCACCGGGTAATGGCCCGCGAGTCGACGCGCAATGTAGTTGGCGCTTAAGATCGCGACCTCAGTTGCCTGACGCAAGCCCGCCGCACCCATCAACGAAATATACACAAACGGTATCGGCAAAATGCTCGCAGAGCCAAACGGAGCTGCTGACACAGGCCCCACCGGCACGTTACCAGACAGCGTACCGTTTTCGCCCACAACGCCTGGTAAGAACGGCGCTAAATGCGCGCGCACACCCACCGGCCCCACGCCTGGGCCGCCACCGCCATGCGGAATACAAAACGTTTTATGCAAATTCAAATGCGAAACATCAGAGCCAAACTTGCCAGGCTGCGCAACACCCACCATGGCATTCATATTTGCGCCGTCCATATACACTTGGCCACCCGCATCGTGGATCAGATCGCAAATGCCAGTGATGGCTTCTTCGAAGACCCCGTGGGTTGAGGGATATGTCACCATCAGCGCGGCTAGGCGATCGCCGGCTTGCGCAATCTTGGCCTGCAACTCGTCTAAGTCAACGTTGCCGTGTGCGTCAGACTTCACAACCACAACTTCCATCCCGACCATATTGGCCGAGGCCGGATTCGTACCGTGCGCCGACGAAGGAATCAGGCAGATATCGCGTTGCGATTGGCCATTGGCGCGATGATAAGCGCGAATCGCCAACAAACCAGCGTATTCGCCCTGCGCACCCGAGTTTGGCTGCAAACTAATCGCGTCATAACCTGTGATTTCACAAAGATCTTTTGACAAGCGTTCGATCATGGCCTGATAACCGAGCGTCTGCTCGGCGGGTGCGAACGGATGAATGCTCGCGAACTCGGGCCACGTTACTGGGATCATCTCTACTGTGGCATTGAGCTTCATGGTGCACGACCCTAGGGGAATCATCGTACGATCAAGCGCCAAGTCCTTATCCGACAATTTCCGCAAATAACGCAGCATATCGGTTTCAGATTGAATACTCGAAAAAATCGGATGGCTCAAGATCGCTCGTTTGCGCTGCACGACGCCAGGGATGCCGGGTAAGCCAGTGATCGCCAACGACACAGCGGGCACGGCTTTGCCAAGCGCCTTCGCGAACAGCGCAACGAGTTGTTCTAGGTCGGCTGCCATGACGGTTTCATCCAGCGAAACTGAGAGTTCGTTTGCATTGACGCGCCGTAAGTTGATGCGAGCGGCGCGCGCGGCTTGCAAGACGCTTTCAGTGTGCGCACCGGTATTCAACAACAAGGTATCGAAGTAGGTTTGATTGGCCACCTCGATGCCGAGCGCGCTCAGCGTTTGTCGCAGCAGCGCGGTGGCCTGGTGCACCCGCGTAGCCATCGCCACCAAACCCTTGGGGCCGTGCCACAACGCATACATACTAGACATCACGGCCAATAAGACTTGTGCAGTGCAGATATTAGAGGTCGCTTTTTCGCGGCGAATATGTTGTTCGCGGGTTTGTAATGCCAGACGCAACGCCGGATTCCCTTGGGCATCTTTAGACACGCCCACCAACCG
Source organism: Bordetella parapertussis (assembly GCA_945887835.1). Taxonomy (GTDB): domain Bacteria; phylum Pseudomonadota; class Gammaproteobacteria; order Burkholderiales; family Burkholderiaceae_B; genus Zwartia; species Zwartia parapertussis_B. Next base: position 3,601 of record CAMCZQ010000181.1, read on the forward strand.
GCCGGGCATATTGCGTTTGAAGGCGTCTTTACAAGCCATAAAGCCCGCGTGCGGACCACCAAAGCCAAACGGCACGCCAAAGCGCTGCGCCGAGCCGATCGCAATATCGGCATCCCAGTGTCCTGGGGGTTCAAGTAAGGTGAGCGCCAGCAGATCGGTGGCACACGCCACCACGCCGCCCTGAGCGTGCACCTGTGCCGTCAATCCACGGTAATCGGCTACGGTGCCTAAAGAGTGCGGGTACTGCACCAGCAAACCAAAACAGTCCGGGACGCCTTTCAGCTCGTCACCCACGACAACGTCGATATCGAGACCGTCAGCACGGGTACGAATCACTTCAATGGTTTGAGGATGGCAGTGCGCAGAAACAAAAAATACTTTGCTCGCAGCTTGAGAAGCTCGCCGCGCAAGCGTCATCGCCTCGGCAGCGGCCGTGCCCTCATCGAGCAGCGAAGCGTTCGAGATGTCGAGCCCTGTTAAATCAGCCACCATCGTTTGATAGTTCAGGATTGCCTCAAGGCGCCCTTGCGAAATCTCGGGTTGGTAAGGGGTGTAGGCCGTATACCAAGCTGGATTTTCAAGTACGTTACGCAAAATCACGTTTGGCGTCTGGGTACCGTAATAGCCCTGACCGATGTAATTCCGAAAGACTTGATTGCCCGCTGCGATTTTTTTCATTTCGGCCAGCACGTCAGCCTCGGCACGAGGGGCAGGAAGATCGAGCTCTCGCGTCATGCGAATATTGGCGGGTACAACCTCGTGCATCAAGGCCTCGAGGCTTGGCGCCCCAATTGCCTCGAGCATGCGTTGTTGATCAGCCTCGTTGGGGCCGATGTGGCGGGGGATAAACTCGCCTGACGTATCCATCATGTTTGACATAATTGTTGACCTTAACTTGCGTCAGCGACAGCCTGATAGCCTGCTGCATCGAGCAAGCCATTGACATCGGCTGGGTTGTTGGCTTTGATTTTGAAAATCCAAGTGCCGTAGGGCGAAGCGTTAATAGTTTCGGGTGCGTCGTTCAACGCCTCGTTAAAGCCGACGATTTCACCTGCGACAGGTGCATAAATATCAGAGGCCGCCTTGACCGATTCAACCACCCCTGCCGTCGCGCCCGCGGCGAGTTTGGCACCAACTTTAACGTCGCCCACAAACACCAAATCACCGAGCTGCTCTTGCGCGGGGCCAGTAATACCGACCAACATGACATCGCCCTCGGCCTTGATCCATTCGTGACTGGTTGCGTATTTACGATCGTTAGGAATGCTCATGAAAGTCTCCTGAAATTTTTTGGGATTCGATAAAGTCGAAAAAATACTGTACAAAAATTGATAAATATTGTGTGACTTGCAATGTGTGTCGCTGATTTCTGAGGTTGCTTACTTTGCATGTACCACCTCAACGCCCTGACGAACGAAGGGCAGCTTGCAGACCTCAGCAGGCACCCATTTGCCACGAATATCAATCTCAACGTGATCGCCCACCGCGACACCCAGGGGCAAACGTGCGAAACCAACCGACACGCCTAGCGTGGGAGACATCGTGCCACTTGTCACCTCGCCCAAGCCATCATCGGTACGCACCACCATGTGTGCGCGCATCACACCGCGCTCTAACAGCTTGAGCCCGATAAACACTTTAGGATCCGCGAACTGTTCGAGCGCCTTGCGCCCGATAAAGAAACGCTCTGGGTCTTTAAGCGATACCGTCCAAGTCAGGCCGGCTTGATTGGGATGAAGCAATTCATCCATATCCTGACCGTATAAATTCATGCCGGCCTCTAAGCGAAGCGTGTCACGCGCGCCCAAGCCGCAAGGGTGAACCTGTTGGCCAATCAGGTCAGCCCATAATTGGGCAGCCTCTGTGGCTGGCAACACAATTTCAAAACCATCTTCACCCGTATAGCCCGTGCGGGCCACCAACACATCACCCACGAACACTGCGGCACAGAACACACCCAGATTTTGCGTGGCTGCTTGCCAAGCTGGGCGCGCGGCCCAGACCTTGGCACGGGCGTTTGGCCCCTGCACAGCAACCATAGCCAGATCGCGCCTGGGCGTCACGGTGACTTTAAATTTGCCGGCGGCAGCCACCCGCTGCATCCAAGCGATATCTTTATCGGCCGTACCCGCATTGACCACCAGACGCCATTGCGTTGCCGTGAAGAAATAAACAATCAAGTCGTCAATCACGCCACCCTGCGGGTTCAACATGCAGGAGTAAAGCGCCTTGCCAGCTTGAGTCAGTTTGGTAACGTCGTTGGCCACCAGTCTGCGTAAAAACGCGGTCGCATCGGCGCCAGTTACGTCAACATTTAACATGTGCGAAACGTCAAACATGCCAGCATCGCGCCGCACCGCGTGGTGCTCTTCAATTTGCGAGCCGTAATTGACGGGCATATCCCAGCCACCGAAATCGACCATGCGCGCGCCTGCCGTGACATGGGTCTCATGCAGAGGGGTACGTTTTAAAGTGGCAGACATGAAAAAGCTCCAGAACAGTCAAAGGGCGAGCGGTTCAGCCACCCGCGTTGAACGTGAGTGGTGGCACCAGCATTCGCCCCTCTGTCCTTTTGCCTGAGAGTTGCCCTGCATGACAGCAGGTGTGCACCTTCGGCGCCCGTTTTGGCCATGAGGCCTCGGGTCTCTCCAGAGTGTTGTGTTGTCGCATGCCTGTCAAACATGCAACATTGCAGATTGCGGTATGGGAAGCCTGAGCGATTCTGGGCGAATTGCGCCTTCGGCGGCAAACTAAGGCAACAATCACGTTACCCGCTGCACTCTCCCGCAAACTGCGTTCACAGCATCGATATCGTACCGCGAAACTACGCCCTCAGACAACCCTTTGAGACTTTTAGTCACGACCTAAGTTTTTTGCAGTTCGCACCTAGCTCGGACGCTTAAAGGCTGCGGCCGCAAGCCACAGCCGAGGCCCACGCCCACTGAAAGTTATAACCGCCCAGCCAGCCCGTCACATCGACCGCTTCACCAATAAAGTGCAAGCCAGGCGCCGCTTTAGCCTGCATGCTGCGTTGATCGAGCCCTTTGGTATCCACACCGCCACGCATGACTTCGGCTTTTTTATAACCAGCAGTACCGTCTGGTATCAAAGACCAGGCCTGGATGCGTGCAGCAAGCTCACGCAGCAAGCGATCGGGTGCATCGGCAATGCGTAGCGCTGCCTGCT
>CAMCZQ010000182.1 GCA_945887835.1 Bordetella parapertussis
ATTCGCTTTACGAAATTCTCCGTGTACTGGATCTGAACATGTTTGAAATGACCTCTATCGAAACGTTACTCGGGCGGCCTGTTGAGCCTACCGAATTATCGGATTATCCTATTCAACAAGACCTGTTCCAAACGTTGGGACACTAGTGACCATTTATCTAAGATTGCAAAGTTTTAATGTCTGTTCGCTTTCGTCACTGTTTTTGTCACGAAGCGCTAAAGTTAGGTGTAATGGTGGTAAATTTTCTTGAATCATTTAAATAACAACTAGCCAAAATGAATCCAAACCAAACCGCTATCAACGATACAGCACCCACCCAGAAACTGGACGTCATCATTATCGGGGCCGGGCTAGGCGGCATGTATCAACTGTTTCGTGTGCGAGAGCTTGGCATGTCGGTGCGCGTGATCGAGGCTGGCAGCGATGTGGGGGGCACCTGGTACTGGAATCGTTACCCCGGCGCGCGGTTTGATTCTGAAAGCTATAGCTATGGCTACTCTTTTTCGAAAGAATTGCTCCAAGAATGGGACTGGACTGAGCATTTCGCCCCGCAACCCGAAACACTGCGTTACGCCGGTTTCGTTGCCGATAAATTCAACTTGCGCCAAGACATTCTTTTTAATCGAAAGCTGGTCCGAGCTGAGTGGAACGAAACATCAAGAGATTGGCACTTAACCTTAAATACCGGTGAGCGACTGGTGGCGCAGTTTCTCATCACCGCGATTGGGCCGCTGTCCGTGCCGACCTTGCCAAATATTGCAGGCATAGAAGACTATACCGGCATCGCTTGCCACACAGCAAACTGGCCGCACGAACCCGTCAGCTTTGCGGGCAAACGCGTAGCGGTGTTAGGAACCGGCGCGACCGGCATTCAAACCATTCAAGAGGTTGCTAAAACGGCCGGGCATCTGACCGTTTTTCAGCGCACGGCAAACTGGAGCGCGCCCTTACATAACGGCCTCATTACTGACGAACAGCAAAGCACGATCAAGGCTTCATACCCAGATATCTTCAAACGTTGTCACGAAAATGTGTCTGGCTTTCTGCACAACCCTGATCCACGTCGGGGTGTCGATGTGTCAGAGCAAGAGCGTAAAGAGCTCTGGGAAAAACTATACAAAGAACGCGGCTTTTCTGTTTCAGTCGGAAATTTTCGCGATCTCTTAACAAGTCCGCAAACGAATGCCTGGATGTCGGAGTTTATTGCCGACAAAATTCGTCAGCGGGTCAAGGACCCTGTCACCGCCGAAAGACTCATCCCTAAAAACCATGGTTTCGGAACACGTCGTCTGCCTCTTGAGAGCGGCTATTTCGAGGCTTATAACCAGCCCAATGTTGAATTGGTCGATCTACGCGAGACTCCAATCGAACGAATCACTGCGGCTGGGATCAAAACGACAGAGCGTGAGTTTGAGTTTGACATGATCATCTACGCGACAGGCTTCGACGCACTGACCGGCGCCTACGATCAGATCGACCTGCGTGGCATAGGAGGCCAGTCGCTTAAGGAGCAATGGGCCGCGGGCGCCAAAACCTTTCATGGCTTTCAAAACGCGGGGTTTCCGAATTTGCTGATGATACTGGGGCCAATGGGAGCCTTGGGCAATATTCCCCGAATCCTTGAATACAACGTCGAGTGGGTCTCGCAACTACTCGCCTACATGCAAACAAAAAATCTCTCACGCGTAGAAGCCAGTTCTGAAAGCGTTGAGGCATGGATGGACGTCGTCAAAGCCGCCTCTGTCGGTCTCTTGGCCAATGACGTCGACTCGTGGATGACTGGTGTAAATAAGAACGTAGAGGGCAAGTCGGTACGTGTGCTCGCACGTTACAGCGGCTCAGGCCCAGACTTTCGTGCTCGCTGTGATGCCGTTGCAGCGGGTGGATATGCCGAACTCGACATCACGTAGTCTAAGTTTTTATCGAGCTTATTATGGATAACCCTAGCATTAATTATCAGCTTCGGTATTACGATAAGGCTGTTGATTCAGATCAATCGTAAATCAAGCGCACAACTATTTAAATCAATGCGCTTGGATTTATGCGAAGTGGTGTAACGGCATTAGGTTCGTTCGTTTTCTAACTATCAGGAGACACACTCATGGCTTCAAATGTGAAATTTTCTCGTCGGCGTCTGATTGCAGGAGCAGCTTCTGCTTCAGCACTGACGATTGCCTCACCCTTTATCAGAACTGCGCACGCCGCTGGCAGCCTTTCGATTGGCTTTTGGGACCACTGGGTTCCGGGCGCTAATGATTCCCTCACCAAGCTTTGTAAAGAGTGGGGAGAAAAAGAGAAGGTGGATGTCAAAATTGATTACATCACTTCGCAGGGTAGCAAACTGCAACTCACCGCGGTGGCAGAAGCACAAGCCAAATCCGGACACGACATTCTTCAATTGACTAGTTGGGATGCACCCAATCAGGCTAAGAACTTAGTGCCCATGGATGACATTGTGAATGCAGCAATTAAAAAGAATGGCAAAGCGACTGACGTCGTTGAGTACCTTGGAAAGGTCAATGGCTCTTGGATCGGCGTACCTGCCACCAATGGCAGTCAAGTCAAGGGACCTTGTGGCCGTATGGATCTTTTAGCGAAATATGCCAACCTAGATGTTGTCAAAATGTACCCAGGGGCAAATGGAAAACCAGACAAGGCGTTGCAAGATCAATGGACCTGGGACACCTTCTTGTTGGCCGCTGAAAAATGTCATAAAGGTGGCAATCCTTTTGGTTTGGGACTCGGCCAAACAACGGACTCGGTGGACTGGGTCGGCGCACTTTTTGCAGCCTATGGTGCGATCTTAGTCGATGCAAAAGGCAATATTACGGTGAACTCTGATGCAACCAAGCAGGTGCTCGAGTATATGCAGCGTTTGGTGAAAGTTATTCCGGCTGACGTGTTTGCCTGGGACGACGCTTCGAATAATAAGTATCTGATCTCGGGTCAAGGCTCGCTGATCATGAACCCGCCTAGCGCTTGGGCAGTCGCTGTTAGGGATAATTTAAAAGTTGCCGAACAGTGCTGGACGTTTCCATCGCCCAAGGGGCCAAAGGGTCGCTTTTCCCCTGGCTTGCCTTATTTTTGGGGCACGTGGAAATGGTCAAAAAATATCTCTGCTGCAAAAAGCTTGCTCACGCATTTGTCTGACAGAGACAGCATCGAGAAAATGGTGATTGGCAGTGGTGGCTATGACATTCCTGGTTACTCTAACCTTCGTGACTTCAAAACCTGGGCTGAGGTAGGCCCACCTGTTGGTGTTTCCTATAACTACCCACCACGTGGCGAAGAGATTGTCTCTATTGCTGCGGCACCAGCACCTGTCGCGATTGCACAGCAAATTTATACGCAGGCAACCATGACTAAGATGATTGCCAAGTGCACACAAGGTGGTGACTCGGTGGCGAAGGCAATTGGTTGGGCCTCCTCTGAACTTGAAGGTTTCATGCGAACCTAAGTTTGAAGCTAAGGTGTCAAATTGCTGGGACATGGTTGTGCGCCTGCGTGCGCGCGCCATGATTCACTGATCCGACTGAGACTCATTCTGGAAAATTTCAATGGAAAATGACGTGAGGGGTTTGCAGGGTTCTGTAGCACGCAGACCTACCACCATGAAGGTTTTTCTTCGACGCAAGTCGACAGTGGCATTTTTTCTGGCCTTACCCCTGATCGTGTTGGTCGCGTCACTTGTGATTTACCCAGCGTTGTTTTCTATGTATTTGGCGACCTTGAATAAATCGATGGAACGATTTGTTGGCTTGGGCAATTTCGAATTTTTGTTCAACCGTAATACGTTTTGGATGGTCGTCAAGCAGTCTTGCCTGTTTGCTGTGACGGCCGTGATCTTCAAAGCGGCCATTGGTTTTATGCTGGCACATTTTGTTCATACGATTCCTGCCAAAGGCCAACGCAAGTGGCGTGGCATGCTGTTAATCCCCTGGGTGATTCCGCCAGCCATGAGTACCCTTGGCTGGTTTTGGCTGTTTGACCCAACCTATAGCGCACTGAATTGGATTTTTGTTCGTATCGGTATGGGTCCAGTGAATTGGCTTGGAGACCCCTTCTGGGCGCGGTTTTCTGTCATTCTGGTCAATGTTTGGTATGGCGCACCTTTCTTTTTGATTATGTATTTGGCAGCCCTGAAGTCAGTGCCAGAACAATTGTTTGAGGCCGCGTCGATTGATGGTGCAAACTGGTGGCAAAAAATTTGGTACATCACGCTACCGATGATGAGAAATATTATTTCTATCACGGTCTTGTTTTCTCTGATCGTCACTTTCTCTAATTTTGATATTGTTCGGATTCTGACCTCTGGCGGCCCGGTAGACCAAACGCATGTCTTTGCGACTTGGGCCTTCAATCTAGGCATACAAGGTAACGACATCCCACTAGGCGCGAGTGTCTCGCTGTTTATGCTGCCAATATTAGGGATCGCTGCGATATTCATTTTGCGTGGTGTTAACAAGCGTGGAAACGAGGCCTGATCGTGTCACAACATTCAATTGCAGCGAAGAGCAGTGTGGCACCCGTGCAGCGCAGCATGCAGCGCAGCAGGCGTTGGGCGTTACTCTGGTCGTACTTTTTTCTTGTTCTTTTCGCAATATTCTTTTTGATGCCACCGATATACATGCTGATTACTTCGCTGAAAGACAGTGGTGAAATTTCGGCAGTGACAAATCCCTGGTGGGTCAATCGCCCAACGTTTGACAATTACCTGGCACTGTTTCGCTCAAATGACTACCTGACGTTTTTCAGAAACTCGTGCGTGATTGCTGTGATTGTCGTGATCGTGACGATGTTGATCAGTATCCCGGCTGCGTTCTCCTTGTCGAGGATGAAGTTTTGGGGTTCGACCACGCTGGCCACCGGCGTCTTTCTGACTTATCTCGTGCCTGACACTCTGTTATTTATTCCGTTGTTTAAGATCTTTGCCTTTCTCAATCAAACGATGGGCATTGAACTGATTAATCATTGGTGGGCATTGATCATTATTTATCCCACGTTGACCGTACCTTTTGCGACTTGGATTTTGATTGCGTATTTCGCTTCGATTCCCAAAGAGCTAGACGAAGCAGCGTTGATCGATGGAGCCGGATATTTCCAGATGCTGACAAAGATCTTTATTCCGGTTGCGATCCCGGGCATTATTGCAGCCATGATCTTTGCCTTTACAGTGGCTTGGTCTCAATTCCTGTATCCGTTGGCGTTTACGACGTCAACTGACCAGTTGGTGTTGCCGGTCGGAATCGTGACCACACTGATCAAGGGCGACGTGTATAACTGGGGGCAGATTATGGCGGGTGCCTTGTTGGGGGCTGCGCCACCCTTGGTGATCTATGCTTTCCTGATGGACTATTACATTGCCGGGCTCACGGCAGGTGCTACAAAAGGATAATCAAATGGCTCAGGTCAAGTTAAAGCAACTTGTTAAAAACTATGACGACACGCCGGCGGTTCGCGGTATCGATTTAGAGATTGCCGATAAAGAGTTTTTAGTCTTAGTCGGGCCCTCGGGTTGCGGCAAAAGTACGACCCTTCGCATGATCGCTGGGTTAGAGGATATTACGAGTGGTGACATCTTGATCGGCGATCACGTGGTGAACGATGTGCCGCCCAAAGATCGAGACATTGCGATGGTCTTTCAGAACTATGCGCTGTACCCTCATATGACAGTCTTTGAGAATATGTCCTTTGGCTTGCGTCTAAAAAAAGTACCCAAGCCTCAAATAGCAGAGCGCGTCAACGCGGCAGCCAAGATTTTGGATATTTCTGAGCTACTACAGCGCAAACCCAAACAACTTTCTGGCGGACAACGTCAACGTGTTGCGATGGGGCGGGCCATTGTCAGGGATCCCAAAGTATTTTTATTTGATGAGCCCTTATCGAATTTAGACGCCAAACTGCGGGTGCAGATGCGCACCGAGATTAAACGCGTGCATCAAAAAGTTCAGACGACGACAGTGTATGTCACGCATGATCAGGTCGAGGCGATGACTCTGGCCGACAGAGTCGTGGTCATGAATGCCGGACGTATTGAGCAGGTTGGTACTCCGCAACAGCTGTATCATTTTCCAGCGACTAAATTTGTAGCGGGTTTCATTGGCTCGCCTTCGATGAACTTTATACCCTGTCGGCTTGAAGAAAGCGCGGGTGAGTTGAAGGTTCGGCTGAACGATCAAATTGCCTTTCCGGTTCCTCATGAGAAGGCAGCGCGCTATCGCGACTATTTGAGCAGCACGTCTTTACTGTTTGGGCTGCGACCTGAACACATCATGGAACAACGCCCGCACCGTGAGCCTGGGCACCATAACTTTGAAGTCGTGTTAGAGGTCACAGAGCCTATGGGGATGGAGACCATGGTTTATTTTCTGCTTCAAGGTGTTGAAGTGTGCGGCAGAGTGAACCCTCTGGCTGGTGCCCAAGCGGGGCAGGCAATCACCCTAGTTGCAGATCTAACGAATATGCATTTGATAGACGAGGCGTCTGGTAAGGTGCTTTGAAACTGAATTGACTGCAAAACTAGATTAACAACTCACATTAACTGCTCAGCCTGACGCTCTTATTCTCTAAATCAAAGAGCAGTTCAGTGATTGGCATATGCGTCACGATGTAGCAGATTTCACCGCGCAATTCAAAGGCTGATATCTTGACCTCAAACCATCTTTTTTCTATTTCACTATGACAAGGGTATTTAGCGCCAAAGCTCTTGGTATTGTCTTGCACGACTTCACGAATGAATTGTGCAATCTTGACTGCTGAGTCAGAATTTTTTGCATTGTCACA
>CAMCZQ010000183.1 GCA_945887835.1 Bordetella parapertussis
ATGGTTCACTCAAGTTAGAAGGCACCCCAACTCCACTGCGCTCGCGTCCTGTGCACCTATCAAGCGATCGCAGCTCGCAGCACCTCTTGCTCGCCTACAACGCCCCAAGCGCCTTAAGCGTGCATCGCATCAAAAGAGATGGCTCAATTGGCGAAGAGGTTAAACAACGCACATTTGATCTCGGCGCCTGTGCACATCAAATTCTTGTGACTCCTGACAACCACCGCATCGTCTTGCCCGTACGTGGCAATGATCCCGAGCACGGCCATCCAGAGTTACCTGGCTCGATTGAAGTCTTTGATTATGCCGAGGGTATCCTGACGCATCGTCAACAACTCATCCCGAATGCAGGCTATGAATTCGGCCCTCGGCATGTGGATTTTCATCCAACAAAACCTTGGATGTACTTATCGATTGAACGTCAAAATCAAATCGCTTTTTTTGAGCTCGGTAAAACAGTCGCTGGACCTCTATGGCGCAAGACAACGCTCTCGCATCCAGAGCAACTCAAGCCGCGCCAGTTAGTGGGCGCGATTCATGTGCACCCGAATGGCCGGTTTGTGTATGTATCAAATCGTGCCGATGGTACGGTTGATCACGAAGGCAAAAAAATATTTAACGGTGCTGAAAATACCATCAGTACCTTTTCAATAGATGCAGAAACAGGTGAGCCGACTCTGATTCATACTGAAGATACGCGTGGCATGCACGTTCGGACGTTTTCGATTGATCCAAGTGGCACCATGCTGGTTGCCGGCTGCATGATTGCCCGCGATGCCTTAATCGACGGATCGATTCGACAAGTATCTGGCGGGCTATCTGCCTTTCGTGTTCATGATGATGGCACGCTGCATTTCTTACATAAGTATGATGTCGACGTTGGGCCTGACAGGCTATTTTGGGCAGGGATCGTCACCAACACCTGACTCACCCAAAGTTTGCACCAGCGCCTGGTACAGCGCTTCAATCGACTTCTGCGCAGCCAGCTGCTGCGCCGCTTTAAACAAGACCTGACCGGCTTGGCTATTTAATCGTTCGGCCCCCAAACAATCAAAGAACTTTTTTTTTAATAGGGAAGCGCTTAACCAGTTGCCCGGCTTACCACTGGCTACATCGATGCGTATTGACTCTTTACGACCCGACTTTAATTTAAGCTCAACGATCGCGGCGAACTCGTGATCATCTGCTACAAGAGGATCGATCTCAACCGTGATTTTTTGCATTAAACGCTGGATATCTGGGCGTTTGATCTGATCGGGTTCGAACGTTCCAATCTTGACGGCACCATCGATCATCGCCGAGGCGATGCAATAGCGCATACTGAACTTACCTTCTAAGCCTGTATTCGGGATGTCGTAAATCAAGGGTTGCATCGCAAAGCGTGAGGCGCCCACCCGAATCGATTCGATGTCTTCTACTGAATTGTCTTTGAGTGCTTCACGTAAGCCGCGTGTGGCATCAATCGCGGGATGCGTGGCTGCACAGCAAGGGTAAGCTTTGAGTCCGATACCGGTTTCAGTCAAAATTTCTAACGGTTGGCCCCACTGTTTTGCATAGCTCGCTGGGGCAGTGCCACCGAACACCTTCATAAAACCAAATTTACCTTCGATCGCATCAGGCGCACAGGTGAAATCCTGCTCGGCTAACCGAGTCGCTAAAATCGCTGAGCGCGCTGCTAAACCAGCATGCAACGGCTTGGTCATCGTACCGAAGTTTTGCCGCACACCGCTCGCAAGCGACGCGCTCACACCGAGCGCGCCACGCATCTGATCATCGGTAAAGTTTTCAAGAAAAGCCAGCGCTGCGGTGGCACCGATGGCACCAAAGGTGCCCGTTGTGTGCCAACCACGCTCGTAGTGCGCAGTGTTTAAACGACGCCCAAGTTGACCAAGTGTTTCGATGCCCACAACATGCGCTCGAATCAAGTCTTCGCCACTGACTCCTAGCGCAACTCCACGAATTAACAATGCAGGCAACAGCAATGCCGTTGCATGGCAATAGGCCGGATGACTAATGTCATCAAAATCTGCTGCATGCGCAAGCGTACCCAGATATAACGCAGCAGATCCTTGCGCATCGGTTGAACTGACTCTCAACGCGGCAGGTGCAAACTGTGTCAACACTTGCTTAAGCGGTTGTGGCGAAAATAACGCTCGACGAAGTTTAGGCTCAAGCGCTTGACTCGTACCGAGCAACATGCAGGCTAGCGTGTCCGTGATGGCGTCGGTTGAGCGTCGCACTGTCTCGCTCGTAAGGGTCTGTGCCCGAAACGTTCGACAAAAGGCAATCAGCCCATCTGAAAAATCTGTCTCAACCGCGAGACTCGTCGAATTTTCTGCACGTGGCGCACTTACTTGTTTTTGCGTCCCCATCCTTATCCCCAAAAATATTATTGTTTTCTCGCCTTCAGTCAAAGTGAGCTCAAAAAATGGCGTGACGTTGTTCAGGTGGCTAGAGCGACGCTAGACTAGCCCCTGGCCTCAGGTCTTAGGCAAAATCGCCGACAAACTTGCTTTGACTTCAACAAAGACGGGCCCCGTTGCAGCAAGGGCAATACGAATCACGCGTTCGATATCTTCGTCTTTTTCAATCAACAACGTTTCGCAGCCAAAGGCTTGCGCTAATTTTGAAAAATCTGGCCCCGTGAGATCTGTCGCGTGCGAACGCCCAGGATACATGCGTTCTTGATGCAGCCGGATGGTACCTAAGCTTCGGTTGTTGGATAGAAAAATTTTAAGTGGCAACTTACGCTCAACTGCAACAGCAAGTTCATTGCCCGTCATCATAAAACCACCATCACCCACTAAACAAACGACAGTACGGTCGGGTTCGCGCAAGGCAATTGCGACCGCGCCAGGTACGCCGTAACCCATGACACCCGACATCGTCGAATAGAGTTTGCGGCGCCCTTTGAACGGAAAAAATTTATATGCCAAAGCTGCCGAAATACCTGCATCGGGGACAATGCTGGTGGTATCAGGTGTGAGCTCACCTAACGCCCGCACGACATTACCAAAGGCCACGCCATCGGGCGCTTGGATATTTTTCCAAACGGCTTGCGTCTGCGCATAACCGTGTAATTCGCCGATCCAAGCTGAGCGATCTTTTTTCTCGGGCACTGGCTCGCGGGCTAACAGTTCGCGGATAAACTCTTCGCCATGGCAAACGATCCCAACCTCGGGCTGAAAATTCTTACCGATCATCGTGACATCCGCGCAAGCATGAATGAGTATTTGCTTGGGCCAGGGCGGGGTCGGAAACCTGTAATTTAAGGTTCCCCAATCCGACAGTCGCGTCCCAATCGCTAGCAGCAAGTCAGCTTGCTCAAAGGCTTTCACTTGCGTTGCAGAGGTACCTGTGCCGATATCGCCCCCATACAACGGGTGATCAGAAGAAAATACCCCATGACGTCGAAAACCAATAATGACTGGAATGTTGTGTTTTTCGGCGGCTGCGCGCAAAGCGGCACGTTGCTCGTCGCTGGCAAAATCACCCCCAGCAAGCAACAAGGGACGCTCAGCCGTGGCCAGCAAACTCATCACGCGCTGCATCGCCATCGGTGTAGGCGCGCTGCGAGCCACAACAGAGGCACGCGGTTTTACGTCAGGCAATTGCTCAGCAAGAATATCTTCTGGCAACGAAATTACGACTGGCCCGGGCGTGCCACTCATCGCAACAGAAAATGCACGCGCCATGACTTCAGGTACGCGTGTCGGATCATTGATTTCGTAGACCCACTTCGCGATACTGCCAAACATTTTTGAATAATCAATTTCTTGAAAACTATCACGCCCTACGTGCTGGCGCTCGCCTTGGCCAATCATTAAAATCAGAGGTGTACCGTCTTGTTGGGCACTGTGAATTGCGATTGAGGCATTCGTGGCACCGGGGCCTCGGCTGACCATAAATACACCTGGGCGCCCAGTCAGGCGTCCATCAGCCATCGCCATAAAACCGGCCGAACTCTCATGCCTTGCGGTGATCGTATCGATTGAACTCTCGCCCAACGCATCGAGTAACGGCAAAAAACTTTCGCCAGGTACGCAAAACACACGGTCAACGTGATTTGCCTCTAAAAAAGATACCAACTGTTGTCCGGTCGTCTGCACTGTATTCTCCAAAAAACATCTGATTGGCTATTCAGCCGTGATGCCAAGCTTTTTAATTAAATTCGCCCAGTACTGCGTTTCGGTCTCAATAAAAAGCGCGGTCGACGCTGGTGTTGAATTCGCAAGCGGTTCAAAGCCAAGTTCGATAAAACGCGCAAAGTTAGCCGGTATCTTAATCACCTGATTGATCGTCGTATTCAGCTTGTCGATCACTTCACCCGGTGTTCCCATGGGCACTAGAATCACACCCCAGGTTGTTGTCACAAAGCCAGGAACACCCGCTTCAATCGCGGTGGGCACCTTAGGTAACAACGGCGACCTTTTGGCTGAAACAACCGCCAAGGCTTTCAAAGCACCCGAATCGATGTATTGGGCGGCGCTGGCAATCGACCCGAAATGAAACTGCGTGCGCCCCGCTAACAAGTCCACCAAAGCAGGCCCTTCGCCGCGATAGGGTATGTGGGTCACCGCGATGCCAGTCTCGATCCGAAATTGCTCTGCATGTAGATGCATCGCACTACCAACACCTGCCGAACCATAGGCAAGAGGTCCGTTGTTTTTTGCATGCTGCAAAAACTCAGCCAAATTAGTGGCAGGGACAGCGGGATTCATTAGGATCACTGGTGACGAGGTCACGACATGCGCGACTGGAGAGAAATCACGCTTAGCGTCATAGCGCAAGTTTTTATATAAACTCGGATTCACTGCCAGACCAACCGTCGTAAACAAAAGCGTGTAACCGTCGGCTAGACTGCGAGCCACTTCCTCAGTACCCACGGCGGTTCCGGCCCCCGCCTTATTTTCGACATAAACGGGCTGTTTGAACTCAGTCGACAAACCCTGCGCCAACAACCGTGCGGCGATATCTGTGTTGCCCCCAGCGGCAAAAGGTACAACTAGACGAAGCGGCTTAGTTGGGTAAGGCGTCGCCTGTGCACTGGCACAGAGCAAACTCAACACTAAAAACGGCAATAGCCGTTGCACTATTTTCATGAGTGTCTCCAAGTTTTTTATTTTTTTAAACACTCTGAGTCTAACGTGTTTGTGGGGGCTCATTCAAATAGGCTTGAGCAGGCTCGCCCGGGAGACACAGAGCCGCTTGGGCGAGTTCACCCGACGGCTAAGGCCTATGCGAGTCTGATTTGCTAGCTTCAGCTAATATATGAAGAGAAAGAATCGATATAAAAACAACCGCTAAGAGACGCCTGTGACTTCACCCATTGTTGTACCCCGCCCTGCAGCCACCGTTATTTTGGCGCGTGATACCAACGACGGTATCGAAGTATTTATGGTGCAACGCACAACAGAGGTTGTCTTTGCCAAGGGAATGCATGTGTTTCCTGGAGGCGGACTAGACCCCACCGACCATCATGACGAAATCGCTTCGCTCTGCGTGGGCTTAACAGACGCAACGGCTAGCGACACTCTGGGGATTGACAAGGGCGGGCTCGCCTACTGGATCGCAGCGATACGCGAATGCTTTGAAGAGGCGGGCCTGTTGTTGGGCTATCGTCATGACAATGAACTGGTACAACTCGCTGAACACGAGGCACTACGCCTATCCGACCTACGCTCGGCGTTAGCTGAAAATAAAATCACCTTCGTCGATGTCCTTAAGGCCGAGCAGTTTAGAGTGGCGACTGACAAAATCGCTTATTACAGCCACTGGATTACGATGCCAGGCCGCCCTAAACGCTATGACACTCGTTTTTTTGTGGCTCAGGCACCTGTCGGTCAGGTCGCCAAACAAGACGACTACGAAACAGTTGGACATCGGTGGGTGCGCCCTGCCGACGCGATCGAAAAAAGTCGCTTAGGCGAAATTGATTTAATGTTTCCGACCATCAAAACGCTTGAAAGCCTGGCGCGCTTTGCGAAGGTGCAAGACTTACTTGACTACGCGCGTACGCCTAAACCCAAACAATTGATGGCTCCGCGCACCGGCACTGGGCGAGACGGAAAGCCCGAAATCCTTATTCCTGGCGATTATGCATATGCTGAGCTCGGCAAAATCGACGCAGCAGGCGTTGGCGTTGGCAAAACCTATATTGAACCTGGGGTGGCTGTTGAGATCGCACCTAACGTCTTGCGCGTCACCGCGTCCAACCCCGGCATGATGACGGGGCCCGGCACAAACTCTTACCTGGTCGGCAATCACGACACGGGCATCGCCGTGATTGATCCAGGGCCACCCCTTGCCGAGCACATCGACGCTCTTTTAAAAGCCGCTCGCGGATCCATTAAATGGATTCTCTGCACCCACACGCATCTCGATCATTCCCCGGCCACACTCGAACTCAAAGCACGAACCGGCGCGACTGTATACGGCATGCCGCCACCACCCTACCCGAATCAAGATCAAACCTTTGCGCCCGATGTAAAGGTCACACATCAACAGGCGTTGCAGGTTGCTGGCGCGACGCTGCGCGTGATTCATACCCCAGGGCACGCCTCCAATCAGGTCTGTTACCTGCACGAAACCGAACGTCTGATGTTTACAGGCGATCACATCATGCAAGGCTCAACTGTTGTGATTAGTCCGCCAGATGGCAACATGGCAACATATCTCGCCTCGTTACGTTTATTGTTTGACGAAAAAATAGATTTTCTGGCGCCGGGTCATGGTTTTTTA
>CAMCZQ010000184.1 GCA_945887835.1 Bordetella parapertussis
AGATTACAACGGTGCGACGCAAGCGGGTGTTGGCTACTTTCAGCGCAATATCTATCGCGGCTATCGGATGAGCACGGCGCGTATATTTTTACGTCCGGCGCGTAAACGTTCGAATCTCACCGTACTGACGCAGGCGCATGCTGCAAAAATTATATTTGACGGCGCGCGCGCGACTGGCGTTGAGTATGTGCGCGGGGGCAGAGGTGGTGCGCGTCATTCAGTGAGCGCGCAGCGTGAAATCTTGCTTTGCGCGGGGGCGTTGAACACACCCAAGCTATTGCAATTATCTGGGTTAGGCCCTGCCAGTGTACTGGCTAGTTTAGGCGTGCCAGTGTTGCGTGATATGCCTGGTGTAGGTCACCATCTAAAAGATCACTTTTCGATTCGTGTGGTCGCTAAAGTACAAGGGATCGCGACCATTAACGAGTTGGCGCGAGCACCGCGGCTGTGGGGTCAAATTGCGCGATGGTTATTTAAACAGCCAAGTATCCTAGCGTTAAGCCCATCGCTGGTTCACTTTTTTTGGCAATCTCGTCAAGGGTTAACTCGTCCAGATCTGCAAGGGGTGTTCTCACCGGCGAGCTATCGTGAAGGCTATGTTGGGTTGTTAGATAAATATCCAGGCATGACCTGCGGGGTGTGGCAACATCGCCCCGAAAGTATGGGCTACGTTCACGCAACATCGACCGACCCATTTGAGGCCCCCGTCATACAGCCTAATTACCTCGAACATGAAAATGATCGACGCGTATTGCTCGATGGCATGCGCCTTGCGCGTGAGCTATTAAAGACGCAGGCGTTGGCGCAATACTCGGTTGGTGAATCGATGCCGGGTGTGCAAACTGAGCGTGACGATGAAATGCTAGATTACATTCGGCGCTATGGGGTATCGTCTTATCACTTGAATGGCACCGCACGCATGGGGCCGAGTTCTGAGCGCGGCAACGTGGTCGATGCTCAATTACGTGTTCATGGCCTTGAAGGGTTGCGTGTGGTGGATGCGTCAATCATGCCCAATATCGTCTCGGCCAATACGTGTGCCTCGACGATGATGATTGCCGAGAAAGCCGCTGAGATGATTCTAAAAAAATAATATGACTGGAGATAAAAGATGAACACAACGCTACCTGAGTTTAAAGTGCTCGCGACCGACATGGGCTTTCCAGAAGGCCCGTTGGCCTTGTCAGATGGTTCAGTTTTGGTAACCGAAATCCGTAATCAACGTATTCAACGCATCTACCCAGATGGGCGCGTCGATATGATTGCCTGCCCGGGCGGCCCAAATGGCTTGGCGCGCGGGCCTGACGGGGCAATCTACATTTGCAACAACGGCGGCAGTTGGTACCTGCCCAACCATTATGTTTCAATGGGCCCCGCGGCCGATTATCAGGGCGGCTCGATTGATCGACTTGATCTGGCAACGGGCGTGGTCAAAAAGCTATATACCCACTGCGGTGAGCATAAACTGTCTGCCCCTAACGATCTTGTATTCGATACCCTGGGCGGCATGTACTTTACCGACTTTGGCAAGAAGTACGACCGTACGCGCGACCATGGTGGTATCTACTATGCATCGATTGATGGCAAGTCGCTCACCGAGGTGGTGTATCCAATTAGTGGACCCAATGGGATTGGAATGTCGCCTGACGGCAAGGTGATTTATATCGCCGAAACCGAAACGGCTCGGATCTGGGCCTTTGATATCGTTGCCCCGGGTAAGGTGGCCAAACAGCCAGCACCTTCGCCTCACGGTGGGCGCTTAGTGTATGCATTTACGCACTACGATCGCCTGGATAGTATGGGGATTGATAGTGAGGGCAACATCTGCGTGGCCACCTTGGTAACCGGCACGATTACGGTGGTGACGCCTGCTGGCAAGTTTGTGCGTGCCGTGCCAATACCAGATGGGTATATTACGAACATTTGTTTTGGCGGTGCGGATTTGATGACCGCCTACATTACAGTGTCGTCAACCGGCAAGCTTGTTTCGATGAAATGGGATCGACCCGGCTTGAAATTGAATTTTTCTGCGTAGTTGAATCGCGCGACAGGCCTTGGCACGCCAGGGCCTGCTTAGAAAATATTGACGAGCTTGGCAAAGATGCCGATGATGGCAATAAACGTGGTGAATTGCATGCCAATCAGCCAGGTAAATTTACGATCGACTTCGGTGAATCTGCAATTCATGTCTGAGCGAAGATCAGCAATCGAGCGATCAAGACGGTCGATTGATTTTTGATTTTGCTCTGTCAAGACTTCTAGGGTTGTGACGCGTTTTTCCATGTATGTGCTCAAAAGAAACGCGCTAACTTGGCCATAAAACCAATCGTCGCAAGCAAACTGCCTATTTGAGCACCGATCATCCAAGTGAATTTTCGATCAACATCCGCACGTAGATCGGCGATCGAGCGTTCGAGACGATCGATCGAGCGATCAAGGCGATCAATCGATTTTTGGTTTTGCTCGGTCAAGACTTCTAAGATTGTGATGCGTTTTTCCATGGGCAAATGATAGAGAGTTCAGGCACGTAGGGCAACACGCAAAACTACGTATTTAGGGCCTTTCGCTCAACTTTTTTGTAAGTAAAATCGTTACAAATTTCGAAGGGAATCGCTGCGCGCCGGTTGCGTTCGCAAAAAGTACTGTCCTGACACGCGGGTTATCGGCTATAAATGGTGTACTAAAAATCATAATATTTACAGGAGACTGTCATGACTCGTTTTTTTCAATTTTTGAGTTGTTTGGTATTGGCTTGCTCGAGCGCTTTTGCACAACAAGCCACTGAGGCGGACGTGGCGAAAGCGATGGACGCTTTGAACGCTGCGATTCTTTCTGGCGACGCGCAAAAGCTCAATGCGATCACGGGTGCTCAGTTAAGTTATGGTCATTCGAATGGGCGCCTGGAAACTAAAGCCGAGTTTGTTTCGTCCTTGGCTGAGCGCCGTTCGGTATTCGTCAAAATCGACATTACGAATCAAAAAATCGCGCTGATGGGTAATACTGCGATTGTTCGCAATCATTTATCGGGCGATACGAATTCGGGCGGTAAACCCGCGCACGTTGAACTAGACATCATGTATGTTTTTCGCTTGGAAGGCGGTGATTGGAAGCTGATCGGACGTCAGGCGTATAAGTTGTGATAACGCCATGACGATTCAATTACACACCTTTGATACCCCAAACGGCCGCAAGATATCGGTTGCCCTTGAAGAGATGGACGTACCCTATACGGTGCACACGGTCGACATCACTAAAGACGAACAATTCAAGCCTGCTTTTTTGAAGCTCAGTCCAAATAATAAAATACCTGCAATTTTGGATACCGAGGGCCCAGATGCAAAGCCAATCAGTGTGTTTGAGTCAGGCGCAATCCTGATCTACCTCGCTGAAAAAACGGGTAAGTTTTTACCTACTGAGCCGCGTGCACGGGTTGCCGTTTATGAGTGGCTGATGTTTCAAATGGCAGGCTTTGGACCGATGCCAGGCCAAGTCCATCACTTTTTAGGCTTGTCGAGCGAAGATGATAAGCGTTATGGCTTAGCTCGTTATATGAAAGAGACGCGACGCCTGTATGGCGTGATGGATCAACGCTTAGCTGACCACACATTTTTTGCTGATGAGCTTTCGATCGCCGACTTTGCGATCTTGGGCTGGGCCTGGCGTCACCAACGCCATCAAGTCGATTTAAATGACTTCCCGAACGTGAAGCGCTGGTATGAAACGATGATGGCGCGCCCGGCGGTACAGCGGGGTTTTGCGGTGGCGCTTAAGTAAAGAGGTGTTACACAATCTCTTCTAGATTGAGTTTGCCGTTAGACGGGTGGTTCGAGTGCCTGTCGCGTCTCGCCTTTGAGCCACTGCGCAAATTTCTCGACGCGAGGCCACTGTGCATGCGCTTTGGGATATACCAAGTGATGCGCATGCACGGGTATGCCTTTTTGATCAGTGAAAACCGACACAAGGCGACCATTTGTCAGATCGGCTTCGGCCATTTTGTTGCTATCCAAAGCGATACCTAGACCTTGCACTGCGGCATCGATTGCCATGTGGGCGCGATCAAAGCTAAGCGCATAGGCTTTGGGAGTTTGCTCGACGCCGTGAGCGGCAAACCACGCTGGCCATTTGACTAAATTTACCGCTGAAAAAATGAGATCGTGTTGTGCAAGATCTTCAGGGGTTTGTATGTGCAGCGTCGCTTTAAGAGACGGGCTGATCATCGGCATCACAACTTCAGTAAAGAGTGTCTCGACGTGCAGGCCCTCCCAATTTGCCGCGCCATAACGAATATCTAGGTCTACCTCTTCACGTGAAAAATCAGAGGCGTGATGTGAGGCAGAGAGCTGTACCCTAATGTCGGGGTGCAAGGCTCTAAACGCAAGCAATCGGGGCATGAGCCACAGAGAGGCAAAAGAGGGGCTTGCATGAATGCGTAGTACCTCAACCTCTGGCGCTAGGCGCGCTTGTTGCGATGCATGGGTCAACAGGCCGAGGGCGCCTTCGATATCGTGGGCGAATCTTTGCCCGACAAGCGTCAGCTTTAAGCCTCGTGGCGAACGGTCAAACAGACGCGCACCGACGAACTCTTCGAGGTTGGCGATTTGATGACTCACGGCCGAAACCGTGAGGTTCAGTTCTTCGGCAGCTTTGCTGATACTGCCTAGACGACTGACGACTTCAAAAGCGAGTACGCCTTTAAATGGAGGCAGGGGCATGGGTATTCCCGAATTTGATTTTTTTTCAACGGGACTTGAATGATAAGGGCTTGTTCAAAAATAGGTATCAGCCAATACTAGGTGCAGTTTTGAATGCTGTGGTTAAAGATTTTGATCGGTCTGGAGAACTCTGTGTTGCTTAAAAGTAAAGTTGCAGTGATTACGGGTGCCGCCTCGCTTAGAGGCATCGGTAAAGCCACAGCACGTGCGTTTGCCGCGCAAGGCGCTTCGATTGTCATTTTGGATCTGGATTTAGCGGCAGCGCAAGCTGCGGCAGCGGATGTTGGAGCGCAGCATTTGGGCCTGAAATGCGATGTCACTAAGAAGTCTGAGTGCGATGCTGCGGTGCAACAAATACTTGCTACCTTTGGTCAGATTGATATCCTGGTGAATAACGCCGGTATCACTCAGCCCTTAAAAATTATGGACATCAAACCGGAAAACTATGAGGCGGTCACCGATGTTTCGTTGCGTGGCACCCTTTATATGAGTCAAGCGGTGATCCCGCATATGCGGCAACGCCGCTCGGGGTCGATTGTTTGCTTGTCATCGGTATCGGCGCAGCGTGGTGGTGGCATTTTTGGCGGACCTCATTACTCGGCGGCGAAGGGCGGAGTACTCGGTCTGGCCAAAGCAATGGCCCGTGAACTCGGCCCAGATAATATTCGTGTCAATTGCATCACGCCGGGTTTGATCGAAACCGACATCACGGGTGGCATGATGACCGATGCGTTGCGTGTTGAAATTTTGAAAGGCATCCCGTTGAATCGTCTTGGCCAGGCCAGCGACGTCGCCAATGCAGCCTTGTACTTAGCATCTGATTTATCAAGCTATCTCACAGGGATTGCGCTAGATGTCAATGGCGGCATGTTGATTCACGGTTAAGAGGCGAAAGCGATGAGTGCGGATTTGAATAAACTAAAGGAACACGCGTACCACATTCGCCGTTTGGCGCTGCGGATGGGAGAGGTGCAGGGGCAGGGTTACATCGGGCAGGCCCTAGGCATCGCCGATATGTTGGCCGTTGCCTATGGACATGCCTTGAAATTCAAAATTGGTGAGCCTGAGTGGGAGCAGCGTGATCGCTTTTTGCTCTCGCATGGTCACTATGCGATTGCTTTGTATTCTGCCTTAATCAATGCTGGGATCCTGAGCGAAGACGAGCTTGAAACCTATGGCTGTGACGAGAGCCGCCTACCAATGTCGGGCATGGCGAGCTACACGCCCGCAATGGAGATCTCTGGGGGATCACTTGGACAGGGCTTAGCGATAGGTGTTGGGATGGCACTTGCCTTACGACACAAACGCAATCCCGCCTTTGTTTATAACTCAATGTCGGATGGTGAGCTTGATGAAGGCTCGACTTGGGAGGCGGTCTTGTCTGCTGCTTCTCACAAGCTTGCGAATTTAATTTGCTTAGTCGATATCAATAATCAGCAGGCAGACGGTCACTCCAGTCAGGTGCTGCCCTTCGAACCATTGGTCGACAAATGGGCAGCCTTTGGTTGGCACGTGCAGCGCGTGAATGGTAACGATCTGCCCGCGGTCTTACAGGCGTTTGACGCGGCGCGGTCATTAACAGCCCCTCAGCCTAGGGTGATTTTGTTGGATACCAAGATGTGTAAGGGCGTACCGTTTTTAGAGACCCGTGAAAAAAATCATTTTATTCGTGTCGAAGCCAATGAATGGGCTCAAGCGATCGCCGAGTTAGATGCTGGCTATCAAGGAGGTGCCCAATGAGTGTGCCCATAAACACTGCAGTGACTAAACCCAAACTAACAACCTCTGCCATGATTGCTTCGATCGCCGCTGAAGGGCAGCGGGTACGTGCAGCGCCTTTTGGCAGGGCGCTAGTCGAGCTAGCTGAAAGTCGTCCTGAGATTGTGGGTATGACAGCAGACTTAGCAAAATACACAGACTTACACATTTTTGCGCAAGCGTACCCCGAGCGATTT
>CAMCZQ010000185.1 GCA_945887835.1 Bordetella parapertussis
TGCGCAAGCAAGCGACTTTGTCATGCCGGATCTTGAGCGGATTGGTGGGGTTTCGGGTTGGTTGCGTGCGGCGGCCATCGCCGATGCGGCAGCGTTACCAATGTCGACCCATTTGTTTCCAGAGGTCAGTGCACATTTAATGTGCGTGACGCCGACAGCACACTGGCTTGAATATGTTGACTGGGCGAATCCGATCCTAAAAACACCGCTTGAGATTGTCGCTGGACAAGCGGTGCTGCGCAACGAACCGGGTTCTGGAATAGAGTGGGACGAAGCACAGGTTAAAAAATACGCGTACTAAGCGAAATACGCGCACTAAGTGTCAAGCTGGGCCTAGTCGACTTTGATCCCGGTTGTTTTGATCACGTCGCCATAGCGCTTGCGATCTAAGTTGATGCGGGCCGTGAATTGCTCTGTCGTCATGAGCAGGGGCGTGGCTCCCTGTTTGATTAAGACCTCACGGGTATCTTCCTGAGCTAAAACGGCTCTGAGGTCTGTGGCAATTTTTTCAATGATTGCCAGGGCTGTGCCGGCGGGCGCCAACATTCCAATCCACGAGCCTGTGTCAAAGCCTGGAACACCGCTCTGGTCCACAGTGGGTAACTCAGGCAAGGCAAGTGAGCGGGTAGCACTACTGACCGCTAAGCCACGTAGTTTGCCCGAGCGCACTGCGCCACTGCCCTCGAGTACTGTTGCAAAGAGCATATTGACATGGCCCGCCATCAAGTCTGCAACCGCCGGGCCACCCCCCTTGTAAGGAACGTGCAGCAAATCAATTCCTGCCGAGCTTTTTAGAATCTCGGCAGCAAGGTGGGGTGCGCCACCGGCACCCGAACTGGCGTAAGTGATTTTGCCAGGCTCGGCTTTGGCCGCGGCAACCAACTCTTGCACAGACTTGTAGGGTAACGAGGGCGTGACCAATAATACCAGCGGCAATTCAGCAATCATTGTGATTGGCGCAAACGCAGTATCTGGGTTGTAGGGCATTTTGGCGTACAGGGCCGGGTTAACCGATTGTGTCCCGACGTTACCCACTAACAGGGTGTAGCCGTCGGGCTTTGCTTTGGCGACCGCATCGGCGCCTAACTGGCCAGCCGCGCCACCACGGTTTTCGACTACAACGGATTGCCCCCATTTGAGCGAGAGTTTTTGCGCAACTAAACGCGCTCCGATATCCGTGCCGCCGCCGGGCGGAAACGGCACAATCACGGTGACCGTACGATTCGGATAGGCTTGCGGCTCAGTCGCTTGCGCGTTGGCGCTCGCCGCGCCGAACGTCAGTGCGGTGAGTCCGGCGAGCCCAGCGAGTTTGGCAAGCGTGCGCGACTTTGCAAAAGCGGTCACTGTCATGGTGCAGTCCTATAGTTGAGTCTGCTTTACCTGCCTCAGGCCGAACGCGCTTTTTCAGGAAAAGGCAGGGGTTTTCCAACCGGTACGGGCTCTTCGCCCAAGCTGAGCAACATTGCGATCGTGACATAGGTGCCACTGACGGCAATGACGTCAACGAGTTGTTGTTCGCCTAAAACAGCTTTAGCGCTATTAAACAGTTCGTCGCTGATCTCATGATTCTTGGTCAGGGTTGTACAAACGTCGTAAACGGCAGCTTCGTCTGGTTGCATGTTAGTTGGCCGAATCCCTGCCTTGATATCGTCGGCAACGTGTGCGGGCAAGCCTTCGCGCAGTGCGATCGGGTAATGCGCGTGCCACTCGACCTGCGAGGTCCAGATACGGGCTTGAATCAAAATCGCCAACTCGCTTAAACGCATCGGGATTGAAGAGTTCCAGCGCAGGTAGTCGAGTAATTTTTTCATGCGATCGGCAAACACAGGGCTGCGTAGCATGACGTTGTAAGGGCCGGCTAAACCGACGCTCGAAATTTTTAAGATGTCACCGGCCAGGTCGCGCGCTTCGGGCGCAACGGTGTCAAGAGTCAGTTGAGTAAAGCGTTTTGAAGTAAAGGTTGCCATAAAGTCTCCGTGTAGGTGCTCCAATAATAGGCGAAAAATATCGCCCGCGTTTGGTTGTACCTTTAGCGAAGGTTTGTTTTGGTGCGCTGCAAAAGAACTTTGTACTGTGCCCAGTCGCTCGCCTATAGCGCGCGTTGGACAAGTGGGGGGTTGGCGACTACGCTGGCGCTGCGTTAAATAATTTTGGCGCGCTAGTACCTTGTTCGCCATAAAAACGCGTCGCCATGACTTGGCAGCGCCTGATGTAGCGGTGTTCGTCGGGGTCATAGTCGGCGACCGCGTTGTGCATGGTGCCGATGTTGTCCCAGATTAAAAGAGAGTCTTTCTTCCATTGATAGGAATAAAGATATTTGTCTTGTAATTGCAACCCAAACAGATAGCTCAAAATCTCGTCACTTTCGTGCGGTTCAAGTTCGTTAATTTTTATGGCGTAGCCGGGGTTGGCGTACAACACTTTTTGTCGCGTGATCGGATGCGTTAAAAATACCGGATGAATCGCTGGCGGACGTTGTTTTTTTTCTTGTTCGCTTAAGGCGGGTCGGGTGCTGCCCGCACGACTGCGCATTAAATCCCAAAACTTATTGAAATCATGCGTAATCGTTTTATTCGCGAGTCGTGCTTGCAGGTCTTTAGGGATGTCTTGATAAACCGCGTGGGTATTACGAAACTGCGTGTCACCCAGAGGCTTGCCTGCGCGTTGCGGAATCACCGTACCATGCAAAACATTGGCAAAGGCGATCGTCTTTGAATAAGACATATCGGTGTGCCACGACTGTCCGGCATCTTTCAGGCCAAGCGGTTTGCCGTCTTGCACCATGTTGGATAGGATCATCACTTCGGCAAAGCCCTCAGCCTGCGCGCGACCACCCGGACTGACATAGAGTTCGCCAAAGCGCTCACTAAAGGATTTGAGTTGCGCGGTGGTAAGCGTTTGGTTTGGAAACTCTAAGACACCATAGGTGCCCAGCGCAAGGATTAGCTTATCGACTTGAGGCTCTGTGAGTGCAACGCTCAGGTCTAGGTCTTGGATTTGTGCGCCGAGTATTTGTTGGGTAGGGATAATGTTCATCAGGGTCGGCTAAAATGGGCGTTTGCGATGCCAGTCAGTATCGCGTTGGAAAGCATCCGCTACTTTGAGCAGGGTGGACTCTTGAAAATGTCGTCCCACTAACTGAAAAGCAAGCGGTAGGTGCTGGCTTGAGAATCCCGCCGGTACGCTCATTGAAGGAAACCCTAGATAATTAATCGCCCTGCCGGCGTAAGTCAGGCCACTGATCGCCTGCAGCACCTCGTCAAGCGTACCGTTTGTGGTTGCCGCAATCGACGGCGTCTGCACCATTAAAACCGGGATATGCACGACGTCGCAGTTTGCAAAACAGGTGTTCAAGTAGTCTTGAATCAAGGTTTGCCGGGCATCAAGCGCCTCTCGATACGTGATGCCACTGTGTGTAAAGCCTGCCGCAGTGCGAGCAATGACCTGCGAGCCATAGTCGGCTCGGCGCGTTTCGATCCAGCGACGATGCACAGTCGCAGCTTCAACGGTCAAGACGATCGACGTCATTTCATGGATTTTAGCCATGTCAGGTACTTGCACGTCGACTAATAACGCCCCACGGCCTTGCAGCACAGCTAAGCTGGCTTGCAGGGCGGCAGCAACTTCTGGATCAAGATTTTCTCGGTAATAAGCGCTCGGTACGCCGATCCGTAAACCCTTGAGGTCGCCATCCAGGCCCACCTCATAGTCCTCGTGGGCGCGCAGTGTGCACCAGGGGTCGTTTGGGTTGGGTCGGCTGATATGGGTTAACAGACGGGCGCAATCACGCGCACTTTGCGCGAGCGGCCCGACGCAATCGAGCGTATGCGACAGCGGAAACACGCCGGCAAAACTGACACGTCCGGCAGTCGGCTTGATGCCGGTGACGCCGCACATCGCGGCGGGATGTCGGATCGAACCCCCCGTATCGCTTCCGAGCGAGCCAAAAATCAAACGTGCGGCGACGGCGATTCCTGAACCGCTTGAAGAGCCACCGCAAGCATAAGCTGGATTCCAGGGGTTTAAGCCGTGTCCATAGTGCGCATTAAAACCAGTCGGGCTCATGGCAAATTCTGCCATATGTAGCGCGCCTAAGTTGACCTGTCCGCCAGCTTCAAGTTCATCGATTACCCAGGCATTTTTTTTTGCAATATTCCCGCGCAAAACTTTTGAACCAACGTGCATTTCGCGGCCAGCGACTTCAACCAGATCTTTGTGCGCGAGTGGTACTCCGTGCAGAGGCGCAAGCGTCTCGCCTCGTGCCTGACGCGCGTCTAACTCGCGCGCACGTGACAGCGCTTGCTCTTGATCGAGGCGAAACACTGCGTTGTATTGACGTCCGAGCGAGTCGAGCCGGCCAAGTGACCAGGTTGTGATGTCTTGCGCACTAAATTGTTTAGCCGCGATGCCTTGCACGACCCCGACTAAATCAAAATCTTCAAAATTGCTCATGCTTGCCGCCTAAATGAAAAAAATCAAAAAAGTCGTTTCTCGTTATAACTGTATAACTTATATCTGAATGAAAATACAGTTGTTATGGATCAGGCGATTGGACAGTTCGATTCTCGTGAGGCTAGCGGGAGATCGTTTTGATCGCTGGTGCGGCGTGAGCCGCTATGACCCAAATTCAAGAGGAAGCGTGGGTTGAAGTTCGCGCGCAAGGTATTGAGCCGCTTGCACGGGTCGTAGGCTACCCGCTCGCACGCCAAGCAGTCGAATTTTTTGCTCAAGTGGAACGCGCTTCAAGCATTCGGTTGCCGCCAGTCGTATCTGCGCGCCGTCGTTAATATCGTCAGGCAACGTCAGATCACGCGTGACCACCTGAAAATCTGCATACTTAAGCTTGATCCCGATGGTGCGGCTCGCGTAGCCCTTACGTTGCAGGTCTTCTGCCAGACGCATACATAAGTTGGTAAAAATTTCAGACAACCTCGCGCGATCGTGTTTGGCATGTAAGTCGCGTTCAAAGGTCGTTTCACGGCTAATTGACTTAGGTTCTGACCAAGTCACGACCGCTCGGTCGTCGATGCCTTGCGCAACTTGAGCCATCCAGGCGCCGGTGCTTTTGCCAAAATGCGCCATGAGCAGTTCGGCCGGAGTGCCCGCAAGCTCACCAATTGTATGAATATTCAGCGAGGCGAGTTTTTCATTCGCTTTGGGACCAATCCCGTTAATTTTTTTTGCAGCGAGCGGCCAGATTCGCGTGGTGAGTTCGTTTGGCTTCAGAATCGTGATGCCGTTGGGCTTGTCGAGTTCTGAGCAGATTTTTGATAAAAGCTTGTTCGGCGTAATACCGACCGAACAAGTTAAACCGGTCGCCTCCCAAACTGCCTGCTTAAGCCGCTGGGCAAGCGTCAGGGTGTCGCCTTCGAGCTGGGTCAGGTCAACATAGATTTCATCAATGCCGCGGTCTTCGACGTGCGGCGCGACACTGGCAACAGCCGCTTTAAACAGGCGCGAGAAGTGACGGTAGGCCTCAAAGTTTGCCGGCAATAAAATTGCCTCGGGCGCGAGTGCAGCAGATTTCATCAGACCCATACCCGAAAACACCCCGAGCGCCCGTGCTTCGTAGGTTGAAGTGGTAATGACACCCCGACCCGCATAATCGCGCAGCCGCGCGAACTGCCTGTCACCCTGAGCGTTGGTCACTGGCGCCTGCGCACTGCGCCCGCCCACTACCACTGCCTGACCGCGTAACTCTGGGTAGGTCAGTAGCTCGACAGAGGCGAAAAACGCATCCATATCTAAGTGAGCAATTCTACGTTCGACGGCCATGGACCAGAGTGTATTTGAAACTTAGCCTAAAAGCATGGCTAATCAAAACCGAAGCTAGTCAAAACCATAGAGCTCAATGGGATTGCTCACTAAGATCTGTTCAAGCACTGAGCGCTCGGTTGTCCAGCGCGACAGCATATCGAGCATATTTGCGTCGTTGGGCTTGCGCGTTTCGGTGGGGTGAGGCCAGTCGCTGCCCCAGACAAGGCGCTGCGGGGCGACGGTGACCCAGTGGCGCGCCACGGCGTCGATATCTAAAAAATCACCCGCCTCGCCCACCTGGCTGTCTAAATAGGCGCCAGACAGCTTGAGCCAGGTACGACCCTGCGTCAACAAGTGCTCGACGATTTTGACCGCAGGGTGGTTCAGGCCAAGGGGTTGGGGCAGGCGGGCCATGTGATCAAACACAATTTGAGTCGGTAGACGTTTGAGCATCGCCTCGTGCTCGACGATTTGATCGGCGGTCCAGTGCAGTTGCAAATGCCAGCCCAGGGCGGCCAGGCGTGTGGCCAGCGGCTCGACCATTTTAAAGCTGACCGCCGCGTGGTCGGGTGTATACAGAGAGAAGCGAACGCCACGAATCCCACCTGCATCGAGCTTTTGCAAGGTGGCCTCACTGACATCGTCGCGTAACACCGCAACGCCTCGCGCGCGATCAAGGCCGAGTTGCTTGATGGCGTCAAGCGTGACGTCGTTTTCAGTGCCGTAGCTGCGGGGCGTCACAATGACCGCGCGTTCTGTGCCCAGTCTTCGTTGCAACTGTTGATACTCGCTGATCGTCGCGAGGCCAGGAAGTGCTGCCGCCTGTACCACTTGCAAAAAGCGCGAATCATAAATATGTAAATGGCAATCGCAAGC
>CAMCZQ010000186.1 GCA_945887835.1 Bordetella parapertussis
ATACTAAATTGACAGCAGTTCAATGGCGTCGTCATAGGTGCCTTTAAAAACAGGCACGACTTTTTAATCTTTTTGGCTATCGTTAAAATCTTTAGCTAGATCGTTGACCCATTCGCCCAAGTCGCCACTCATGGCGTGCCACCATTGAATCTCGGTTTCAGCTTGCGTCGGAATGAAGGCTGAGGCACTTAGTGCGAAAACGGTCGAAGCCGTTGCGATAGAAAATTTGAATTTCGTGGCATCCGTCATTTAATAAATGATCAAAATTCTAAGCTTAGCTTTTTATTATGACAGTTCATGTTAACCGCGCGTGGGGCGCTTATGATGAGATATCTCGCAGTCGAGCGACCCGTAATATAAATAATATTTAGCCCTTAGAGTGCCGAACATGACCCACATCCTCGCGCTAGATCAAGGCACTACAAGCTCTCGCGCCATTTTGTTCAACGCGCAAGGCAGCGCGGTGCATCGTGCGCAGCGTGAGTTCAAGCAGATATTTCCCCAGCCTGGCTGGGTTGAGCATGACGCGCTTGAGATCTGGCAGACGCAACTGCAGGTGATCAAGCAAGTGCTGGCCGACACCAGCCTTGAGCAAGCGATTGCGGCAATTGCCATCACCAATCAACGCGAAACCACTGTTTTATGGGATCGTACAACCGGCCTTCCGCTCGCTAACGCCATTGTCTGGCAAGACCGTCGTACGGTTGAACACTGCGATACTTTAAGGCAACAAGGCCATCAGGCGTTGATCCAAGAAAAAACCGGTTTAGTCTTAGACTCTTATTTTTCGGGTACCAAACTTGCTTGGCTGCTCGACAACCTCCCGGGCGCACGCGCGCGTGCCGAGCGTGGCGAATTAGCCTTTGGCACCATCGACAGCTGGCTGGTCTGGAATCTAACCAAGGGCCAGGCGCACATCACCGACCCGAGCAACGCCTCACGCACGCTGCTGTTCAATTTGCACACCCTTGCCTGGGATGACGAACTGCTGGCCTTGCTCAAGATCCCACGTGCGCTCTTGCCAGAAGTCGTGCCGAGTTCGGGTGTCGTGGCGCACACTGCGCCGAGCCTGTTTGGCCGCGCCATCCCGATCGCCTCATTGATTGGTGATCAACAGGCCGCAACCTTCGGTCAGGCCTGCTTTGAACCTGGCATGGCGAAGAACACCTACGGCACCGGTTGCTTCATGCTGCTCAACACTGGGCATCAGCCTGTGGCTAGTCAAAATCGGCTGCTCACAACAGTGGGCTGGCAACGCCTTGAAGCCTCTGCTCAACCCCCCGCTACCACCTACTGCCTTGAGGCCTCGGTGTTTATGGGTGGTGCCACCATTCAATGGTTGCGCGACGGTTTAAACATTATTTCTTCCGCTGCTGAAGTCGAGGCCTTGGCCGCAAGCGTGCCCGACGTTGCCGACACCTATCTGGTACCCGCCTTCACCGGCTTGGGCGCACCCATCTGGGATGGCAATGCCCGTGGCACGCTGGTTGGCATGACGCGAGGCACGACCAAGGCTCATCTCGCACGCGCAGCGCTTGAAGCGATTGCGCTGCAGGTGGCCGATGTATTTGCCGCCATGGCAAAAGACTCTGGGATTGCACTGGCCGAATTGCGCGTAGACGGCGGCGCGTCAAACAACAATTTATTGATGCAAATACAGGCAGACTTTCTTGGTGTGCCCGTTGTGCGTCCAAAGGTCACCGAAACCACAGCACTTGGCGCGGCCTACCTGGCTGGCCTTGCAGTTGGCTTGTGGTCAACCACCAAAGACATTGCCACGCAATGGTCGGTCGACCGCAGATTCGAGCCCAGTATGGCGGCAGCCGACCGTGAGGTAAAAATGGCGAGATGGCATCAGGCACTTGAACGCGCAAAAGGTTGGGCAAATTGATGGCACCGCAGGCAACACAGACCTCCCAAGCTCCACAAACACCACTTCGCACCGATCGCGCTCAGTTACTGGCAAGCCTGGCTGAAGATAAAACCTACGATCTAGCCATCATTGGTGGAGGCGCCACGGGCTTAGGCTTAGCGCTCGATGCGGCCTCGCGGGGTTATTCCGTTGTGCTGCTTGACGCGACCGATTTTGCAAAAGGTACGTCGTCGCGCTCAACCAAGCTCGTACACGGCGGTGTGCGTTATCTTGCTCAAGGCAACGTCTCGCTCGTTTATGAAGCATTACACGAACGCACAACCTTACTGCATAACGCCGCGCACTTAGCGCAACCACTTGCCTTTGTTTTGCCTTGCTACAAGTTTTGGGAACTCCCGTTCTACGGTGCCGGTTTAATCCTGTATGACGCACTCTCAGGCAAACGCAGCTTAGGGCGCACCCGCTTTTGGGGTGCAAAAGATACGCTCAAGCACGTCCCTAATCTTCACACCAAGGGCTTAAAAGGCTCGGTCAAATACTGGGACGGTCAGTTTGACGATGCGCGACTGGCCCTAGCCCTAGCGCGTACCGCAGCGCAGCGGGGCGCGCTGCTGGTTAACTATTGCAACGCGCTTGAACTGACGCACAGCAATGGTCAAATCACAGGCTTAGTGGCACAAGATCACGACACACAACAAACCTTTCAAATTAAAGCCAACTGCGTCGTCAATGCCACTGGAGTTTGGGTCGACGTACTGCGAGAGAAAGATGACACCGCGGCGGGGAGCAAAAGTGTTGCGATGGTCGCCCCGAGTCAGGGTGTACATGTGGTGGTGGATCGCGAATTTTTAGCCGGCGAGCATGCCATCATCGTGCCACACACCTCAGACGGACGGGTACTTTTTGCCGTGCCGTGGTTGGGCAAGGTCATTATCGGCACCACAGATACCCCACGCCACGATTTAAGCCGTGAGCCCGATCCTTATGCTGAGGAACTTGAATTTATTTTGCGCGAATCCGCCCGCTACCTGACGCGCGCGCCCACGCGAGAAGATATTAAAAGTATCTGGGTTGGGCTGCGACCTCTAGTCAAACCACCAAAAGACGAACACGGCAACACCAAGGCCATTAGCCGCGAGCACACAGTGCTCATCAGCAAAAGTAAGATGGTGACAGTGACCGGCGGAAAATGGACCACCTATCGCGCCATGGCACAAGACGTTTTAAAGCACTGCGTTGACGCCAAACTTTTATCCGAACGCCACGCCTGCGTCACAGCCAGCCTACCCCTAGTAGGCGCGCAAACGGGTCACAAGGTCGATCACCCCATATACGAGGCACCTGGCTTAAAAGCTTACGGTGACGAGGCAGATGCTGTTGCTCAATTACCCGGAGCCCAACGTCACCTAGGTGGCGGCCTCACCGAGGCCATGGTGCGCTTTGCCGTGCGTCACGAGTACGCGCGCACAGTCGAAGACGTACTTGCACGGCGCTCGCGTTTATTATTTTTGGATGCGAAGCTTGCCGGCTCGATGGCTGAGTCGGTCGGCGAAATTATTACCGATGAGATCCTCGCCCACGACCCGGACATTGAAGCGTTTAAAGCACTTGCGTTGCACTACCTGAAATTACCTGGGTAGCGATGGTCTGAGCACTCTATTGACTCTTGCAGCATCAGTTCGTCTTTGAATCGCGCGGCTTTGATGCTTTGCTGACTCTTTGAGCATCAGCTTGTATTCGTATCACGCAGTCTTAGCGCTTAGCAGCATCTTCAAGAATCAAATCTGCGCCGCGCTCTGCCACCATCATCACCGCCGCCTGGGTATTGCCCGACACCATTGCCCTGAACACCGAGGCATCCACCACCCGCAAGCCACGCAAACCCTTAAAACGTAAGCGAGTATCGACCACCGCCTCATCGTCAGAACCCATGCGACAAGTGGCAATGGGGTGGTAGGTTGTTTGGCCGTTATCGCGCGCGAAATGCAACCACTGTTCGTCGGTGAGCACGCTAGCGCCTGGGCTCATTTCTGACTCGATGTAAGGTGACAGCGCCGGGCGTTCGACAATCCGACGGGCGATTTTCATACCTTCAATAAGCGCCTGCTGATCTTCAGTGTTAGCTAAAAAGTTCGGCTTAATCGCGGGCCCAACGAGCGGGTCCTTAGACTGGATATGAATGCTGCCTTGCGACGTTGGACGTAACCCCGACACCGCCATCGTCATGCCTGGAAAGTTATCCAATTTACGAATGGCCGCATTGGCATAGGTCGCATGCATGAAAAAATATTGCACATCAGGAGTTGGCAACGCTGCGCGTGTTTTCACAAAGCCGTGCGCCAAGCCTGTGCCCAGCGACAAAATCCCTTTGCGTGTTGCAAAATATTGCAACACTGCCAAGCCAACACGCCAGCCTTGCGCCAACTCGTTGAGCGTCTGCGTATTTTTAACGCGCCAGTTCATGCGTGTCGCGTAATGATCGATATAATTTTCACCCACACGCTTAGCCGTATGCACCACTGGGATCTCAAAGCGCTGCAACAGCGCAGGGTCGCCGATGCCAGACAACTCAAGCAGCTGCGGCGTCTGCACCGCACCAGCCGACAAGATGACTTCGCGTGCAGCGCGCACCGTGAAGCGCTCGCCTTTTTGTTGATACGTCACACCAGTACAGACCCCCGCCTCGACATTGACGCGGGTGACGTGGGCGCGCGTGTGCACTGTTAAGTTTTTTCGGTGTCGCACAGGTTTCAAATAGCCATCGAACGCGCTCCAGCGCCGGCCATTTTTTTGCTCGACCTGATAATAGCCAAAGCCTTCTTGGCCTGCACCGTTGTAGTCTTCGTTCAAGGGCTGGCCATCTTGCACCGCGGCCCTGAGCAACGCATCGACCAACGGATAACGCTCAGTGACTTGGTGAATGTGCATCGGGCCACTTTTGCCTCGTGGCGCCTCGCCTTTCAAATAGGTTTCAAGCTTGGCAAAGTAAGGCATCAACTCTTTGGATGACCAACCGGTCGCCCCCAAGTCTGCCCAGCGGTCGTAGTCTTCACGTTGACCATGCACATAGATCATGCCATTAATCAAGCTCGAGCCCCCCAAGCCCTTACCGCGCGGGATCGCAATGGTACGACCGTACGTGCCGTCTTCGGGCTGCGTCTCAAAGCGCCAGTTATAGGCGGGATCATTCAGCAGTTTAGTAAACCCGGCGGGGATATTGATCCACATACTTTTGGGCTCGCCGCCGGCTTCAAGCAGCAGCACAGTGTGACGGCCATCTGCGGTCAAACGATTGGCCAAAATACAGGCGGCGGTACCGCCACCCACGATGACATAATCGTATGTCTGCATTACTTTGCCCCCATAAAGTCAGCCATCAACTCGATCTGACACGCCAGCATGGGCGCGCCATACTGGATCCGACAGCCCCTAGCCTGTGCCGCGGCAAGCAAGGGGGTCAGCGCAGGCGCCATGATGATGTCGGCGACGGTTTGCTCGGGTTTAAGCAAACTTGCCTCAAGTGGTAACGGATCGGCGTTTGCCATCCCCAGCGAGGTCGCGTTTATGATCAGGTCAACCCCTTGCGGATCGCGTGTGCCAAGCACGAGTTCAATTTTTGGGTAGAGTGGGCTGAGCCGTGCAAACATGGCTCGGACTTTATCCGACGAGCGGTTATAAACCGCCAGTTGCGCGGCACCCGCCTCGGCAAGGGCAAAGGCAATCGCATTGGCTGCACCGCCCGCGCCCACTAACAATATTTTTTGGGCTCTAGGCTCAATACCATGAAGCCGCAGACCTGCTACAAAGCCGCTACCATCCAGAATGTCACCAAATAAACGCCCGTCGACCTCGCGTCGCACAATATTGACCGCGCCAACTGTGCGCGCCGCGGGCGTGATTTCGTCGCACAACGCACCGATGGTAGTTTTATGTGGCACCGTCACCACCATGCCACCAAAGTTCTGCATCCCACGAAGCGCTTGCGTAAACGCCGGTAAATCTTTAGGTGCCACGTGCATTGGCATCAGCACACCGTCGATACCGCGCCGCTCAAACACCGTTCGCATCATTTCAGGTGCTTTAACCTGCCCGATCGGATCGGCCACGATGCCATAGAGTTTGGTCTTGCCACTAACGTCTGCCATACGCTTCTCTTTTATTTTTTTGCGGGCGCTCAACACCTTGCTTAGTCTAGCTCACCCTGCACTATCATACAGTTTACTGTTTTGCCTACCGCTTGACTCAGCAAAGGTCAAAAGCCATGACGCGCCTTCAGTCATCTTTAAGATTTTTTTACTTCACTCTGAGCCTGCTCGCGGCCAGTTGCGCGCAAGCGAACCCCATTAAACATCATTACTTCAAAACTTCAGACGGCGTACGCTTGCATTATCTAGAAGCGGGCAAAGGCGAACAAACACTCGTGTTCATTCCGGGCTGGGTCATGCCGGCAGCGGTGTTTGAACAACAGTTGCTTGGGCTCGCGGCTCACTTCAGAGTCTTGGCCTTTGACCCGCGTTCGCAGGGGCTCTCTGAGCTCACTACACTGTCGCACGCTCCAAAAAGACGCCTGCAAGATATGGACGAATTTTTAAAAGCCGCGAAGGTCAACACCTTTGTGTTGGCCGGTTGGTCGCTTGGTGTGCTTGAAGCGTTAGACTACTTGGCAAACTATCACCCAAAAGGGCTGCGCGGACTGATTCTGATTGACAATTCAGTCGGTGAAGGACGTCCACCTGCTGGGCGTTCGTC
>CAMCZQ010000187.1 GCA_945887835.1 Bordetella parapertussis
TCGCCCAGCACATCAAGTTGGCCGACCATGCGATGCCCATCTTTGTAAACGAACAAAAGTGTGATCAGCATAAACAACAGCGTCAACATGATATGAAATACGTTACCCGTAGTAGACAAAACCACGCGATAAATATTGCCAATGTGCTGTCCGCTAATCAGCTCGACCAGACCACCGAGCGCATGCGGCTGCGCTAAAAACTCAGCCCAATAACTGCCCAAGCGTTCGCCCACATAAGGTAAGGCGACAATCCAAGCAGGCGCCTGAACGCCCACCCGATTCGCCGTTAAGAGCCAGGCCAAGATATGACTCGCCTCTTGAACCGAGTATGACAAAGCGATCGATAAAGGCGCCACCAACACCAGCATAATAAAAAGCAGCGCCACGCTGGCCGCCAGGGTGGTTCGCCCCCCACACACCTGCACCCATTTTGAATAAAGCGGCCAACTAGCAAATCCAATGATCAGCGCTGCCAGCACCGGCACCACAAAGCCGCTAAAAAAATACACCCCAGCCGCCAGTAATAAAATCAGCAGCAGTCGTGCGACCACGTGCACTGGCAGAACTGGCTGCATTAGTTCAGCACTCGAATTGGGCTGCCAGCAGCCCAAGCCTGAATATCTGCCACGACATTGGTGTAAAACACCGCAAAGTTTTCTGGCGTGACATAACCTAAATGCGGCGTGAGCAAAGTGCGTGGCGTTTTGCGCCAAACATCGTTTGCAGCCAAAGGCTCGGCATCATAAACATCAAGCCCTGCGCCCGCAATTTTGCCCTCGATCAACAACTTTTGCAGTGCGGGCTGATCGATCAAGCCAGCGCGCGACGTGTTGATTAAATAGGCGGTCGCTTTCATCGTTTGCAGACTTGCGGCATCGACAATGCCACGCGAACGATCGCTTAACACCATGTGAACACTGATCGCATCTGACGTCGCAAAGAGCTCTTGTTTAGACACAAGTTTGACGCCAGCCTTGGCCGCACGTTCTTCGGTTAGATTCGGGCTCCAGGCGACGACTTCCATCCCAAAGGCCAAACCGACCCGCCCGACGCACTGGCCGAGATGCCCTGCGCCCAACAAGCCTAAGCGCTTGGCCTCAAGCGTGGGGGGCATGGTGGTTTGCCACAAGCCCTGCTGCATATTGGCCGCTTCTTTGGGGATTTGCTTAAAGAGCGCGAGCAACAGTGACCAGGTCAGTTCGGCGGTTGCGCCCGTGCTTTTAGGGTCGCCAGGTGCGCCACACACATCAACACCCTGTTCGCGGCACGCAACCATATCGACTGAACTATTGCGCATACCCGTTGTGACCAGCAAACGCAGCTTAGGCAAGGCTTTGATTAACGCCGCCGGAAAAGCAGAACGCTCGCGCATCGCAACGATGACATCGAACGATTCAAGCGCCGTAGCCATTAGCCCCGGAGGTATATATTCAGAAAAAAAGCTCACCTCGGCGTTCAGGGTGTCCCACTTGGCCATGGAGGGGGCCACCTTCAAATAATCGTCCAGTACGGCAATACGCATCAAATGCTCCTAATGATTGTCTGAGTTGAATCTGTTATTCGCTTGTTCATTGCAAGCGTTTTTCGATCTCTTCTTTAGGGATCGCGCCGCCTACTCGGGAGCCATCGGCAAAAAATAAAGCCGGGGTGCCTCGCACCATCAGTTTTTGTCCAAGCGCGACCATTTTATCGATCGGCACTTCACAATCGAGCGTGGCTGGGACTTTGTTTTGCAACATCCAGGCGTCCCAGACTGTGGCGGGATCAGAGGCGCACCACATGTTACGAACTTTTTGGGTTGAATCGGGCGACAAGATGGGGTACGGAAAGGTGTGAATCGTTACGTTAGTGATCCCTTCAATGGACTTGCGCAACTGCTTGCAATAGCCGCAGTTGGGATCTTCAAAAATAGCAAGTTTGCGCGAACCGTCGCCGCGCACTTGTTTGAAAGACAGCTCAAAAGGCAATTGGTCAAAAGGCATTTGCGCTAACGAGTCTTGCCGTTCGCGCGTGATGTCGCGTCGAGTCTTGGCATCAATCAAGGTGCCATCTAGCACAAAGTTCACTTTTTCGTCGGTGTAGACCAAATCCAACCCCAGTTGCACCTCGTAGAGCCCGTAAGGCGTCAAGCGTATATTGCTGATAGGCGGGTTACCAAAACGTTCCGCAAATAGCTTTTGCACCGCTTGGGTTTTAGCGTCCAGGTTCGGCTCAACTGCAGGCGCTTTTTGCGCAAAGCTGACAGACAGGCTGCCCGCGAGTAATACCGCCGCAAGCCAAGTGAAGGTGAATAATTTTTTCAAGCTGACTGCTCCGCAGAAAAGAATGTGACTGTAATCGTACTTTGTAAAACGCAAGTCAATCTCACCCCATCGGTGGGGGTACCCACAAAAAAATATCTAGCGAGACGCACCAGAAATTAAGGTACGCTTGAGCAACGGCAATTTTTCAACTGCAGTCATGCCAAGATTACGTAACCACGCCACGGGCGCGTTTTGTACCTCAAACAGACGATGCAATCCATCGGTGACGACTCGCATCGCCATCACCGCTTCGGCGCGTGCACGTCGGTAACGCCTCAACACCAAAGCATCGCCCGCGCTACGAAAATCTTCGCGCTGCGCGAGCACGCCGACTAGCGCCTGAACATCGCCTAGCCCTAAGTTTAATCCTTGCCCGGCCAGCGGATGCACCCGATGCGCCGCATCGCCAACCAAGGCGATCCGCTCGCCAATCATGGGCGACTGATTTAAAGATAACGCAAAAGAGTTGAGCGAGCCGCGCAGCGTCAGTTCACCCAACCGATTCGCGGTGAGCGCAGCCAGGCGCGTGCGCAGAGCATCGGCCTGCTTTTCGGGTGGCAAAGCCAGTAGCGCTTGCGCCAGCGACTCTTTAAGCGACCACACGAGCGACACTTGTGCGCCTGCCTGCGTGGCCGGCATTGGCAAGAGAGCCAACACACCTTGATCGTTAAACCATTGAAAAGCGGTACCTTGATGCGGTCGCGCGCAGTTCAGGTGCGCTACGAGCGCTATGACCCCGTAAGGTTTGCTATCAAGCGGTAAACCTGCCGCGGCGCGCAAGGGCGATTGTGCGCCATCCGCCGCGATAAACAGCTCTGCTTGCAAGACCGTCCCTTGCTCGGTCGTGAGGCAGGGCAAACTTTGAGGCTCGCTTTGGCCATCGACCGCCGGGCGATAGCTACGAAAGCGCTCAGCGAGCCAAGTCAGGCCAAAGATCTGTACCGCTTGCGTCAGCACCCGTTCGATTTCGCCTGACTCGACAATCCAGGCCAACTCAGGCAGCGCCGCCTGCCATGCGTTTAAATTGACTAGCCCCGCGCCATCGCCGTGGATTTCCATCGCTTGCACCGCCGTTAAGCGCTGCGCGTCAAGCATATCCCAGACCCCGAGCGAGGCCAAGAACCGTTGGCTAGCCGGCGAGATCGCATACACACGCGGATGAAAAACCTCGGGAGTTGCGGGCAAAAAGGTTTGCCGCGGCCCCACTAAAGTGACTGACTGACCGCTTCGTGCCAAGCCAAGCGCAGTAGCCAAGCCCACGATCCCCGTGCCGCAAACAACGATGGGAGAGGTCATAAAGAATTCATCGCGCACTGGGTGTGCCGGCCTGTTTAGGCCAGAGCACCCACATTTGTCCTGCTTGTTTCATACGACCTGCCTGAGCGCCCGCAGCTTCGCCGAACCCCCAATAAAAGTCGGCACGCGCAGCCCCTTTGATCGCCGTGCCAGTGTCCTGCGCAAATACCAGGCGGTTCAGCGTTTGCGTCGAGGCGGGCTGAGTCGTCGCCAAAAATACTGGCGTGCCAAGCGGTACGAAGTTTGTGTCGACTGCAATGGAGCGCTGCGCCATCAGCGGCACGCCATACGCGCCTTTAGGACCGATCTCTGGATCAGTAATGAGCTCTTCTTTAAAAAACACCAACGCAGGATTTGCGTTGAGCATTTCGGGCACGCGCTTAGGATTATTTTTAGCCCAAGCGCGGATGCTTTGCATCGACGTTTGTGACAACTGCATTTCACCTTTGTCGGCCAGCCACTTGCCAATCGACACATAGGGGTGGCCGTTATGGTCGGCATAAGCCACGCGAATCGTTTGCCCTGCGCCCGGGCCCTCGTTTAGCTGGACACGGCCCGAGCCCTGAACCTGCAAAAAGAAATTGTCGACCGGATCATTGACCCACACTACGACGGGGGGTTTGCGCCCCGAAGCTTCGAGGCTGGCGCGACTGTCGTAGGGCACCACACGATTGCCGTCGAGTTTGCCGCGTACCCGCTTACCTGCAAGCTCTGGGTACACCCTCCCCAGATCGATCGTGAGTAAATCAGCGGGCACAGTGTAAAGCGGCCACTGATAGACACCCCCTTGTTTGCGCGAGCCAAACACCAGGGGCTCGTAATACCCTGTAACGATATTACTCGCGGGTTTGCCGTCTGCACCCTCAAGGCGCCAGGGAGTGAGCCAAGTTTGCAAAAACTTTCGTACCGACTCAGGGTTGTTGGCCACTGGCGCACGCGCTGAATCCGTTGCCGCTGTACAGACCGCCTGCCAGGCCCGCGGTGTCGCCCGCGTTGGACCCGCCAAGTTCAGCGCAGTCGGGCGCATTAAGCCCGCGCAATTACGTAAAAATGTCACCCACACGCCACGCAAGTCGTCGTTTGCCCAACCGGGCATATCGCCCCACCCAGTACTGACAAACTTTGCGCTGAGGGTGCGTGCGGCACTGTCTGCGACCGTTGCACTCGTCACGGCAACTGGCGCCTCAACGCTTGGGGCCGTGCTCACCTCAGTCAGCGGCGGTGCGCTCGAACAAGCGGCCAACAAAGCCACAATGCTGATAAGCGCCGCGCGCACGCAGACCTGTTGCGTCGTCAACCAAGCCCGCCCCAAGCCAAGCGGCGCTTTTTTTTGCAGCGCCGCTGAAACTTGCCGCCTACTAAAAAAAACCGTTTGCATCGCTAGCCACCTTGTATTTAGCGTGTTCAGACGTTGGACGAGTCACCCGAACCAGAGTTCAATGAAGCGTGCGCGGCATGGCCAGCACAAACTCAGGGATTTCGACCTCGAAAGGCACGCCGTTTTCGCCCACACAATGATAACTGCCCCGCATCGTGCCAACCGGCGTTTTAAGAGGACAGCCACTGGTGTATTCAAAGGTTTCGCCAGGCCCTAACAAGGGTTGCTGCCCCACCACACCTAAGCCCCTGACTTCTTGGGAAACCTGCTCGCTATCGCTGATGATCCAGTGCCGACTGATGACCTGAGCAGGGCGCTCGCCAGTGTTGGTGATGCGCACCGTGTAAGAGAAAACGAACTGCTGTTTAGCTGGATCCGACTGATCCGGTACAAAGCGCGGCTCAACCGCCACGGTTAGCTCAAAAGGTTTCACGATGACATCCGAAGAAAACTGCAATAATGGGGCTACCTTGTTTTTTGCGTTCGCATATGATGCCAGAAATGATGACTCTTCCAACCGCACGCCTTGCACCCAGTATTTTATCCGCTGACTTCGCCAGATTGGGCGAAGAGGTTAAAAATGTTGTCGCCGCCGGTGCTGACTGGATCCACTTTGACGTCATGGATAATCATTACGTGCCCAATTTGACCATTGGTCCCATGGTGTGCGAGGCCATCCGCCCCCACGTCAATGTGCCAATCGACGTGCACTTGATGGTTGAACCGGTTGACAGCCTGATCCCCTCCTTTGCGAAGGCCGGTGCAAACATCATCACGTTTCACCCTGAAGCCTCACGCCATGTCGATCGCAGTCTTGCCCTGATCCGCGATCAAGGCTGCCAGGCTGGCTTAGTCTTTAACCCCGCCACGCCGCTTGACTGGTTGACTCATGTCATGGACAAAGTCGACATTATTTTATTGATGTCGGTAAACCCAGGCTATGGCGGACAAAGCTTTATCCCCGCCACTTTAAACAAGCTGCGCCAAGTGCGTATTTTGATCGACCGGCATCTGGCAGCTGGGGGCCAACCGATCGCCCTTGAAGTAGATGGCGGCGTCAAAGTCGACAATATCGGTGCCATCCGCGCTGCCGGGGCAGATACCTTCGTTGCGGGTTCGGCGATTTTTGGCCAACCCGATTACGCTGCGGTCATTCAAAACATGCGCGCTCAACTCAAACTGGCTGAAACGCGCTCGATCTAAACGTTTGAACTGAACCAACGATCCTGATCGGCTCTTTAACCTTCCTTTTGACTCTGCATAATGTCTTCACCTTCTAGCGCCGCCCGCAAACCTCTAGCCTTTGATGCTGTGCTGATTGATCTTGATGGCACCTTAATGGACACCGTCCCAGATCTGGCAAACGCGGCCAATACCATGCGTCAAGAGCTTGGGCTTTCTAGCCTGCCGCAGGCACAGATTGCCACCTTTATTGGTAAGGGCGCCAAAAATCTGGTCATGCGCATGCTGACTGTTGATGCCGACCCCGCCTCAATCTCGCCCGAACTCTTTGAGCGGGCCCGCGAGTCGTATTTTCGTAATTTGCATCGGGTCAATGGCGATCAGTCGGTGATGTTTGACGGGGTGATGCCTGGGCTTGAGTTAATGAAAAG
>CAMCZQ010000188.1 GCA_945887835.1 Bordetella parapertussis
CACTACTGTATCAGAAATATGTGATTGCAAAACTATAAAGAAAAATAATGATTCGCGCCATTACAATATATGATTTTAAACAGGCTAGAGCGTTGATTTCATTGGAAATTCTGACGGCAGGGGGTTGTTAACTGTCGAACCCGGGAGGAGACGCTTTCGTGGGCAGATGGCCCCTGCGTAAATAGCGTCGCATCTGGTTGCAACATCTCACGGGAGGCTTATTAGAAACTTCATAGCGTCTTTCACGCTCTCCGCCTGAACTTCTCGCGCATTAAACCCCCCACGGCTTCCCGATACGTTGCCATTATCCAAGCATAGCCTGAGCGAGCTAACGAAGTTTGCATCTGTAAGGATCGTAGAATCCCGTTTAAAATCATATCCATTATTACCCACTCCACTGCCCCTCTTGGTGGTCATAAACACTTTCATGTCGCACCTCTTGGCGGAGGATGTACGACGATTGACGCGATATGTGAAGTTCGTTCCATCGAAGCCGTGACGTGCATCTTTATACTCTTTATAAGTTATTAGGATCCCTTTTTTGATGAGTTCATCGTAATAGCGACGGCATATAAGAACATCTTGTGCTTCTTC
This sequence comes from Bordetella parapertussis, assembly GCA_945887835.1. GTDB lineage: Bacteria > Pseudomonadota > Gammaproteobacteria > Burkholderiales > Burkholderiaceae_B > Zwartia > Zwartia parapertussis_B. The sequence goes on from CAMCZQ010000188.1 coordinate 595, forward strand.
TAATCTGTGGTCTGCAAGGAGCACAAATATCGGGGCCGTTGGAACTTCGCGGTCGTCCGTCCGATACCCAATCCACCCAAGTTAAGCCCAAGAGTCATTGATCAACAGTGTTTCTGAGTCAAATATTTGTGTGGTTTTGGTCTAGGCTTTCGCGGCTTGGACAGATTTTCTCGATGAGCGTAGGTGTGGCGGGCCACCAGTCGCAACACATTGCGCAAGAGTGCGGCAACGTTTTTCCCAAGTAATAGAGCTGGCAGCAAAGGTTTCAAGGCGGTATGCACATAAGCTCGGTTGATACGAACCGATTCGAGCAGATCGGCCTTGTCGCGGGCGCTTAGGGAGGTCAAAGCCTGCAAGTTGTCGCACAACATTTTGGCGGCGACATCCTGCGCCACCGCCTGTTGCGACAAGCCCGAGACGTGCTCCAGGCAGAGGCGATGCTTGAGCCGCTTGAAAGCCTCCTCGATACGCCAGCGCTGGTGATAAAGATCGCCGAACGAGCAGGCCGGGAAGCGCGTCGCATCGAGCAGGTTGGTCATCAAAACACGCACCTGACCATTGGGCGCAATGTGACGCACCAGCCGCACGGTTTCGGGTTCACTCGGGCAGCCAAAGTCTTGCACGTCTCGCCCGTCGGCAGCGCTCAGCGTGACCACCTGCTCCAAGAGCGCGCTGCGCTGGAAATCGCGCACGCAAGCGAAGCCCGCGTTGGCGGACTTCTCGACCCGCATGCAAAACGCGATGGCGCGCTGATTCAATGCTGCCACCAACCAGCGACCCGGGTAGCCACGGTCGAGCAGCAGCAAATCAGTGCTCGAGAGCCGGTAGAGGTGTTCAAAGAGCATTTGCCGCTCGTTTTCATGGATACTGTGCAGCGAGGTGGCGAGCATCAACTCAGGGCCGGGCAGGAACAAGCCAAAGAGGATTTGGTCGGCCAGGGCGGCGCGTTTGACGTGACTGGCGCGCAAACCAAAACGCACAGTGGATGCGTCGGCGGCGACCAAACGCAAGCCGTTCCAATGGGCCACAAAACCATAGTACTCGGCGCGCTCGATCACCCAGTCATTGAGCAGCGGGATGGCCGTCAAAGACAGCTTGGCACGCGCCTGAGCGAAGGCTTGCTCGGAGACCTTGCGCACCAACTGGGCTCGTTGGCTCAGATGCGCAAAGAATTCGTCGAGTTCGCCCTGAACGCTTTTTCGCATGCCGCTGAGCAGCAGCGCAACCAAGGCTGGCAATGGCAGTTTGCGCTGGCGCGTGAAGGCCGTGGGATGATCGGGATGGACTGCGAGCAAGAGAAATTCTGCAGAGCGAAGACGCTGTGCAAGATCGGCAAAAAGGGAGTTGAGGGACATGTTGGCCAGTGAATAAAAAATTCACTGGCCTCAATAACCTAATTTATATATGTCAAGTATTTTTATCTATTTGTTGTATATTAAATACACTAATTTCTTAACTTGGGTGGATTGGTCCGATACCGGATATTACAATTGCCGGGATACCAGACAATATGCCCTGCAAACTTTATGCCCTTTGTATCAATTGGTCGTTGCCAAGTTGGCCAAGCAGTATCAAAAACCGCATTTCCTCCTTTCGAAAAGCCCATATTATAAATACGTTTACTGTCGATGTTTGGATGTGTCGCCAACACTTTCAACGCATTCAATGTGTCAGCGACATGAACCGGGTAGGGTATGGCGTCAACATTACTATTTGTTTCTGAGACGCCTCGAGTTGTATAGCTGTCCGGAATGAACACCGCATACCCAGCAGCATTTAATTCTTTTTTCCAAAACTCTGTGATGTTAGGTTCAACGCCACCGCTTCCGTGTGACAAAACTACTGCAGGAACTTTCGCGCTGAATTGATAGTTATTTGGCATCGCAAGAGCAGCAGAAATAGTAATTGTTGCTATGTTTTCCATATTCAGTCGGGCATACTGATATCTATCGGGCGGTGTTATAGACTGGAATTCCATTCGACCTGTTTCGCCATTAGATAAATCTGTTATTGGAATTGAAAATGCTGCGTATGATTCGACTGCGATAGCTAATAAAATGAATATTCGTTTCATGATTTCGACACCTTCCGTCTAATAATGATTGGCAGATTCAAGCACGAAGTGCAACAAGAGTCAGCGTCTTGACCCTGCCTTCAACTTCGCGTCCCTGTTGCCCACGATCCAAAACGAGATCGAAGGCTTTCAACTAGCCCGGTAAAGAGCCAACGAATTAGGGATAGTAAGAACATCGCAGCTGCCACCACCATCAGGCTCAGCACAAAGATGGCCCCAATTAAGAGCAGCAAGCCTCGAAGAATCCACTTCATAGGTTTTACCCTCCTCTAACACGCACGAACATACCCCAACTTTACTTGACGCCCTCGGAGCAATCTCGGGGCTTTTTTTCATCCGTCCACAACCCTCAAAGGATTTCATATGCTCCTGCCGATCATCGGATTCAGCCTTGCCAGCCTTACGCTCCTCAAACTGGGATCCCTCATCGTATGGGTCGCGGTCCTGGCACTGGCCCTAAAGCTTGCCCTCCTGACCATCGTCGCCCTGACCGCCGCGCTGGGGTATAGCTATTTCAAAAGGCCAAGGTCATAGCTACCGTTTCGCCCATGCCACGTGGGGTGTCTGACCGATCTGCCTGTGCTGACCGCTTGACGTTGGCCGCCCACACTCCCCGTTTTTCCCTGAATTTCGATTCCTTTTTGCTCTCTGTTCTCAAAAAATTCCACGGAACAGAACAAGACTGGCACAGGCAAAAAGCCATATTTACCGAGTACTTGCACCTGTGTCGCGACGATGAATTCTAAAAAGCCAACTGCTACCCAGACACGAATATCCACGATATGAAGTTCCACAGCTTGCGTAAAGCGAAGAAACAGGAACCAGTGGGTTGCCCGGAGGCGCTTGATTTTCCATCAAATGTATCTACAATGTAGACACGCTAAAAATGGAGGTTTTCAATGGAAGCAGTCATACGTAAATGGGGCAACAGTCCGGCGTTGCGCTTGCCCACGGCAGCGTTGAAAGAAGCTGGGTATCACCTTGAGCAAAGGGTGAATCTGATCGTTTCACACGGTCGAATTCTGATCGAGCCCTCTGAAAAAGTGGAGTACGACCTGGATGCCCTGGTTCGAGGCATCACGGCCAGCAACGCGCATGCAGAGTTCAGCTTTGGCAAGCCCGTGGGTCAAGAGGAGTTTTAATGGTTTCGCGTCCGTTTGTTCCGGATGCTGGCGACGTGGTCTGGCTTGAGTTCGACCCCCAGGCGGGACACGAGCAAGCCGGTCATCGTCCGGCATTGGTCATTAGCCCGGCCGGTTACAACGGCAAAACCGGCTTGATGGTCTGTTGCCCGATGACCACCAAGATCAAGGGTCATCCCTTTGAGGTCGTTGCACAGGTCGATGGCGTTGATTGCGCGGTGTTGTCAGATCAAGTCAAGTCTCTTGACTGGAAGGTTCGCCGCGCCAAAAAGAAAGCGACCGTTCCATCAGAGGTCATGCTCCATGTGCGTGCCAAGATGAAAGCACTGCTCATGATCGCTTGATCGCGATCTCTGATAGCCTGGGTACGGTTTAACGTCAGCCTGGGTCTCTCGGCGCAATAAACTCAAACAGCCTTCGCTGCTCATCCCAATCCAATGGAATCGCCGCCTGCCGACCGCGTAGCGCCTGTAGGTTGAGATGACGTGGCTGCCGACCGTCCAGGACCGCCCGGATGATGTCAGGTGGTGCCAAGCGTGTCATTCTGAGCACTTCGCTAACCCATCCCGGCTCCAGGCAAGGAGCTTTTGCAGCGAAGCCCGCCCGCCAAGGGGCAGGCCACTTTTACCCTCGTCGGCATAGGTGCGCACGATCTCGATGTTGCGCCGCTGGGCATATTCCAGAATCTTGTCAGCTTGGTTGTTGGTGGAGTATTGCTGATGCTCGGTGGACATGCGCACGTATTGGGCAGCGCGCAGGGGTTCGGGTTGGGGATTGATTTGATCGGGTGACATGGTGTGGAGGGGCTTGTTGGGGCTGGTTGGACTTGTTGTGCTTGCTGCCATGTTGGCGCTGGGGGCGACAAGCTATCAAGTCAATTTGGAGGGGTGCTGCGTAGTAATTGGAAGAAGCCACAGTTCAACAACTAATCGCCTTACAATGGCAAAGTCTGCCATTGCACTTAGGAGGTCAAGCATGTCCTTGAACGTTTCATTGCCGCCAGAACTCGAGAGCCGTGTGAGGGCTCATGTTGCCTCCGGCATGTTTGGCTCGGCCAGTGAGGTCATTCGAGAGGCGCTGCGCCTTTTCGAGTCCTACCAGTCTGTGCAAGGCGCTGCTTTGGCCACCTTGAAGGTTGACATCGAGCAGGGTCAGGCAGACAAGCGTGCTGGACGCGTTGCACCGCTGAATATTGACGCCATCAAAGCTGAGGGTAGAAAACAGCGTTCAGCCAGGACCGCTGCTTGATGTTGCAATTGGTGTTTACTGAGAGGGCGCAGGCAGACCTTTTGGAGGTGTGGCTCTACATAGCGGAGGAAAACCTGGCAGCAGCCGACCGGGTTCTGGATACCGTGGAGCAGGAGTCAAAGGTACTGCTGATGCAGCCATTGATGGGGCGGGCCAGACCTGAACTGGGCAACCAAGTGCGCAGTTGGCCAAGCGCCACGCCATACATCTTGTTTTATGAAGTTGATGATACGGAATTGACGGTACTTCGGGTGCTGCACCACGCAAGGGATGTCAAATTGGTGTCCTTTTGATTGCGCAGCGCAGTAGTGCTTGAGATGGTGTGATTTATCCTGCTCGGCGCAGGCTCGCGGTGTCAATGCGCATGGCTACCGGCTTGCTCAGGATGTTGAGCAGAATCATCGAGCGGCTCTCTGCATCCGTGTTTTGGTAGATGGCTTCAAGCCCCGCAAACGGGCCATCGGCGACAGTGACTGTTCGCGCCGGCGCAGATTTGACCCAGGCGCCGACTTTTGACGGACCCACCCTTGGCAGCTCCTATCCTTAGCCCACCAACGGGTTCAAGGTCATCCCGCTGGGTCACATGAAATCGGCAGACTGGATCAATTTGGAGTCGGCGCCAACACTCTCGGCGCAATAAGCTCAAAAAGCCTGGGCTGCTGATCCCAATCCAATGCACCCGAAGTGCAGAGCTATCGCTGAAGTTGCCCAAGCCGCACCAAGTCACCCAAAGCCGCAATGGCCTCGTCAAAATCGGTCATGACCCGTACGCCCGTGGGCGCTCTCCTGACCGCAGACAAGCCAGCCCCTCCCGCCCACAGCAGCATTTTTGGTGGTAACAAACGCCGCAAATGCGCCAGCGTTGGCACGACATCTCGAAGGGGATACGAAAAACTAAATGTCAGTGCAACTACATCGGCTTTGCACTCTACGGCTGCCAGCTTCAAACTGTTTAACGGAATATCGGTCCCAACGTTCACGATGTAAGCACCAGCCTCTGCCATCACGGCCTCGACCATCAGCAAGCCAAGCTGATGGCGCTCACCCGGAGGCAAGGCAAATAAGAAAATAGGAAACGCAATTTTTGGTTTTGATTTGAGTGTTTGCGCAATCAAATAACGCTCGATCATGGAGGAGCAAAGGTGCTCGTGATACACATCGATTTCACCGCTGAGCCAGGCATCTCCAATGCCAATCATCAGTGGGGCGATCGTATTTTGGACAAAGTCCAACATGGTGCGCTTAGCACGTCGTTTGCGCAGCAAGGCCGTAAATGCCTCACTGTCGGAGCGCTTAAGTAGGTTGATGAACGCGTTTGTGGACTCAGAGCGATCCACATCGAGTTTGATTAAGAACTTATCCGTAAATAAAATACAATAGCCTCCCATGCGCGATGTCCGCGCGTGGAGGTGCGATGGCAAAGTCGAAAGCATGGGAGGTCACTGATGATTTCTGGAGTCGTGTCGAGCCGCTTATTCCGGTGCGGCATAGAGTT
>CAMCZQ010000189.1 GCA_945887835.1 Bordetella parapertussis
GTTCAGCGCAATCGTTCAGGCTACTTCTCAGGTTTAATCTGCGACTCGTCCAGCATTTTTTTCCATTTGGGCAGGTCAAGCTGAATAAAGTTCTTCAGTTCAGCTTGCGTTGAATATAACGGCACACTACCCATTGCTTCGAACTTCGCCTTGACCGCGGGCTCGGCCATGACTTCAGAAAAGGCTTTATACAAACGATCAACCACGAGCTGGGGCGTTTTAGGCGGTGCAACAATTGCCTGCCAGACTTCAACGACCACGGGCACACCTTGCTCGGTAAAGGTCGGTACATTTTCAAAACGCTTAGGTGATGACGACCCCAAGGTAATCAACCGATCTTTGAACGAAATCCAGAGCGGTCCCGGCATAAACATCACGTCGACTTGACCCGCTAATATCGCTTGCGCTGCAGGAGCTGCGCCTTGGTAAGGGACATTTAACAGCTCAATTTTCGTCGAAGCTTTAAATGCCTCACCACTGACGTGGCCCAAACTCCCATTACCCCAAGAGGAGTATGAAAGCTTTGAGGTTTTAGCCAACGCGACGAACTCGGCAATATTTTTGACGCCCAGCCCTGCGCGCGCCACCATCACCGTTGGAAACTGATTCACAAGTGAGACGACTGTGAACTCCTCAGATTTGTACTTAATCAATTCGGGTTGCAAATGCGGCGCAATGGTCATTGCATCAGAGCTACCCAACAAAAGCGTATAGCCATCAGGCTCTGCGCGAAACACCGCATCGGTACCCACCACACCACCTGCACCCGTACGGTTTTCAACTACGACAGGCTGACCAAGCCTTTTGGAGGCACTCTCGCTAATCATTCGCGCCGCCACGTCTGAGCCCCCACCGGGCGGATAGGGCACGACTAGCTTAATCGGACGCGTCGGATTCCACTGCGCCTGAACAGTCGTCGCACCTAAGGCCAAGACGGTCGCAAACAACCAAATACTTTTTTTCATGATCTCTCCTGGGAAATTAATTATTATTTTGTAGGACTAGTCTAACCTTGGATAATCAAAAAAACCGTGAAACCTACTCAATGGATTGAAAATGTCTTTCTCAACACACGCTGCAGTTTTAATAAAGTAATAATAAAAACATATACTTATATAACTTTTCAATCGCCTAAAACGCTCTAACGCCAACCAAAATATACGAGGAGACGGCAGCGTGCCGAGGGGGCTTTAAACATTGACATCCGGTCACGAACAAGGCACAGTCATGCCATGAAATACTCTGTGTTTTCGCTCGTTAAGCAGGCGCTCAAGGGCCACCAAGGCTGGCCAATGGCATGGCGCAATCCCGAACCCAAAAAACACTACGATGTGATCATTGTGGGTGGTGGCGGACACGGCCTGGCGACAGCGTTTTACCTTGCCAAAAATCACGGCATCAAAAACGTGGCGGTGCTAGAAAAAGGTTGGATCGGCGGGGGCAACACAGGTCGCAACACCACGATCGTGCGCTCAAACTACATGCCTGATGAAAACGCCCATTTTTACGAATGGTCGCTCAAGCTCTGGCACCAACTATCGCAAGAATTGAACTACAACGTGATGTTTAGCCCGCGCGGGGTGTTGAACCTTGCACACACCGAAGGGCAACGCGATGCGTTATTTCGTCGCGGCAATCGGATGCGCTTAAACGGGATCGACTGCGAGTGGCTCACGCGCGAAGAAATTGAACGTGCCGTCCCTCACCTTGACTGCTCTGAGGTGCCGCGGTTTCCGATCATTGGTGGCTTAATCCAACGGCGTGGTGGTACGGCGCGCCATGATGCCGTGGCTTGGGGCTTTGCACGCGCGGCGTCCAACCTGGGCGTAGACATCATTCAGAATTGTGAAGTGCAAGGCTTTGTGCGCGAAGGCAACCGTATCGTGGGGGTCGAAACCTCAACCGGACGGCTGGGCGCTGGGCGCGTAGGCATTGCGGTCGCAGGCAATAGCGGCCGAGTGGCTGGCATGGCGGGGCTGAAGCTGCCGATCGAAACCCACGTATTGCAGGCCTTTGTGTCAGAGCCGTTAAAACCAATTATTGATACCGTTGTCACTTACGGTGCCGGCCACTTCTATATCAGCCAGTCTGACAAAGGCGAATTGGTCATGGGCGGTGATCTGGATTTCTATCCAAGTTACGGCCAAAAAGGCAATTTGCCGATTGTCGAAGAAGCGATTACCGCTGGCTTACAAATGTTTCCGATTTTGTCGCGCGTGCGGATGCTGCGGCAATGGGGTGGCGTGATGGATATGTCAATGGACGGCAGCCCAATCATTTCAAAAACACCCATTGACAATTTATACCTGAATGCGGGCTGGTGTTATGGCGGCTTCAAAGCGACGCCCGGCTCGGGCTGGGTGTTTGCGCACACCATCGCCAACGACGCCCCGCATGCGTTTAATCAAGGCCACACGCTCGAACGCTTTGCCAACGGCAAAGTGATCGACGATAAAGGCGCGGGTCCAACCCCGCAATGGCACTAGGGCGACGCGAAACATGCAACTGTTTAACTGCCCCTTCTGCGGCCCACGCGATCAGTCTGAATTTACGTACGTGCGTGAGGTTGCGCCCGTGCCTGCACTTGATGCCAGTCAAGACAGCTGGCAAGCCTATGTGTACGAGCGCGATAATCCACGTGGCCCACATCGCGAATGGTGGCATCACAACCATGGTTGCCGACAAATCCTTGAGCTTGTACGCGACACCCTGACACACGAAGTCAGCAGTATTCAAGCGGCTCGCAGCGCCGGTGCAGAGAAATGAGCCGCTCACAACCTAACAGACTTGAACAGGGTGGCCGACTTGCGCGCGGCAAGCCATTGCGCTTTAGCTTTGACGGCAACACCTACTACGGCTATCAAGGCGACACGCTCGCCTCAGCCTTGCTGGCAAATGGCGTCAAGCTGGTTGGGCGTAGTTTTAAATATCACCGCCCGCGCGGAATTTATAGTGCGGGCCCTGAAGAGCCCAACGCCTTGATGCAACTGCGCACGGGCGCGCATACTGAGCCTAATACACGCGCAACGGTCATCGAGCTGTTTGATGGCCTAGAGGCGACCAGTCAAAATCGTTGGCCAAGTCTGCGCTTTGACTGGCGTGCGATCAATCAAACGTTTTCTGCTTTATTGCCAGCAGGGTTTTATTACAAAACTTTTATGTGGCCCAAAAAATTCTGGATGTTTTACGAACATCAGATTCGGCGCGCCGCGGGCTTTGGCAAAGCGCCCCTGCACACAGACCCCGATCACTACGCTTACGAATACGCCCACTGTGAAGTCTTAGTGGTGGGCGGTGGGCCTGCAGGCCTATCTGCAGCCTTAGCCGCAGCACGCAGCGGCAAACGCGTCGTGTTAGCCGACGAGCGCAGCGAACTTGGCGGCTCTGCGCTGTGGGAAAACAAACTCATCGACAGCATGCGTGCAAGCGAATGGGTTGAGCAAACGGTCGCCACACTACGTGGGTACTCAAACGTTCGGCTATTGCCACGCAGCACTGTGAGTGGCGTCTATGATCACGGACTCGTCACGATTGCCGAACGGGTCACCGATCACTTAGCGCAGTCACCCGCGCATACACCACGCCAACGTTTGCTTCATTTGCGTTGCGCACGGGTGATTTTGGCCAGCGGCAGTATCGAACGCCCTCTGGTCTTTGCTGACAACGATAAACCGGGTGTCATGTTGGCCTCGGCGCTTCGCACCTATATCAATCAGTATGCCGTGCTGCCCGGGCGCAAGATCGCAATTTTTACCAACAACGATGATGCGTATCGCAGCGCCTTAGATGCCAAGCAGGCCGGCGCGCAGACTGTGACACTGATCGATACGCGCCGTACCGTCGATGCGCAGCTGGTGAACCGCGTGCGTAGCGCTGGGATTGAATATTTTGGCTACTCTTATATCACCGCGGTGCATGGGCAAAGCGTGCAGGCGCTTAGCGTCTTGGGTCGCGATGGCACAGGCGCACAAAAAATCGAGTGTGATCTGCTAGGTAATTCAGGCGGTTGGAGCCCCACCGTGCACTTGTATTCGCAAGCAGGTGGCAAACTACGCTTTGATGACAAGCTCACGGCCTTCGTGCCAGACAGCCTGTTGGCGGCGCTTGTACCGGTGGGTGCCGCCAACGGCGAATACACCTTAGCAGGCGCGCTTGCACAAGGGGCCGCGGCCGGCGAGCAAGCCTGCGTCAATGATGCAAGCAGCCCGCAAGGGGCGTTGCTCTACCATGCGTCGCGTGCCGAGCCCGAAACTAACTTCGCACTTGAACCGCTCTGGCAAATGTCAAAAGTCGCCTCAAAAGGCAAACGCTTTGTCGATATTCAAGATGACGTCACCGTCGAAGACATCGAACTCGCACATCGCGAAAATTTTCGCTCGGTTGAACACTTAAAGCGTTACACCACGCTAGGTATGGGTACCGACCAAGGTAAAACCTCAAACGTCAATGGCTTGGCGCTGATGGCTGCCTTACAAGAGCAACCCATTGCGTCGGTGGGTACCACAACCTTTCGCCCACCCTACACACCTGTTGCGCTTGGCCTCTTTGGTGGCGCCGATACCGGCAAGCACCACGCGCCGGTGCGCCGTACCGCCCTGCATGGCTGGCATGTTACCCAAGGCGCGCCCATGACCACGGTCGGGCATTGGTTGCGTCCTAAAACTTATCTGCGATCGAACGAAACCTATGAGGCCGCCTGGCGTCGTGAAAACTTGGCGGTGCGTCAAGCCGTGGGCTTGGTCGATGTCGGGACCCTAGGTAAGATTGATATTCAAGGCCCAGATGCACTTGAGTTTATTCAACGCATCTATTGCAATAACTTTGCCAACTTACCTGTTGGTAAATTACGTTACGGTTTGATGCTGCGCGAAGACGGCATTGTGATGGATGACGGCACCGTGGCGCGGCTTGGTGAGCATCACTATCTCATATCAACGACCACCGCCAACGCGGGCAAAGTACAAAGTTATCTTGAACTGATGCTGCAAGTCGCCTGGCCCGAGCTACGCTGTCAGGCGGTTTCAGTCACCGAACAATTTGCGCAATTCGCCCTAGCCGGCCCACGCTCACGTGAAGTGTTGGCCGCGCTTTTGCCGCATTGCGATGTGTCAGACTCTGCCTTGCCCCATCTTGCGGTCATGCACACACAAATTGAAGGGATTGAACTGATCGTTTACCGCATGAGTTATTCAGGCGAGTGCGCGTACGAGCTCGCGATTGGCGCTGACTATGGCGAGGATCTGTGGGCACGCATCCTTGAGCTTGGTCAAACCTTTGGCATCACGGTGTACGGCACTGAGGCTATGGGGGTGTTGCGGACCGAAAAAGGCCACGTGGCTGGGAACGAACTGGATGGGCGCACCACACCCGCCGATTTGGGCTTGGGCAAACTTGTCAGAAAAAATGGTGGTTTCATTGGCGCGGCACTTGCTAAACGCTCTGGACTGCTCGACACGCGACGCGCAAGCCTTGTTGGTCTGATACCCGTAGACGGTACCTCAAACATTCGCGCAGGCAGTCAGTTGGTGGCAACCGAAATCGAAGCGCGCGCAGCGGGCGTCGTCGCCAAGCAAGGCTTTGTCAGTTCGTCGACTCCAAGCGAATTTTTGGGTCACCCCATCGCCCTCGCCTTTTTAGACAATGGCGCAAGCCGGCTCGGCCAAGAGGTGATTGCTGCCTCGCCGTTATCCAATGAGTTTGTTCGTGTACGCGTCGTATCGCCCGTCTTCGTTGATCCCGAAAATCAACGCTTAAAAGGGGGACAATCATGATCGAACGCCACTCTGCAATCGCGGTACTTCTCGCGCAAGCGTCTGAAGCGCATCAAATGGCTCACCCCACGGTCACGATTTCTGAACGACGGCCCTTAACTATTTTGCAAGTCTCGGCTTTTGGTTCGACGCAACAAGAGACCGCAGTGGCGTTGAGCACCATCTTAAACATCAATCTGCCCTCGCCCAATCAGATGACTAGCAACGCGATCTTAAGCGTGCGTTTGCTTGGGCCCGGTATTTGGCAAATCGTGGGCGATCTGTATGCAACCATTCAAGCGCAAGCCCTGCGCGGTGCACTCAGTGGCCTCGCGAGCGTGGTAGATTTAAGCCATGCACGCACCGCCATCGTCGTGTCAGGCGCCGCAGCACAACGCACACTCAATAAATTTTGTAGTCTGGATTTAGCGTTAGAGCACTTTGGGGTGAGTGCTGCAACCAATACGCGCGTTGGACATATCGGCATGACGCTTTCACGCGGCTCTGACGAATTCACTTTTGAGCTGTTAGTGTTTAGAGGCTATGCCGAACACGTGCTTGAGGCCTTGCTTGAGGCCGGTGCCGAGTTTGGTTTGAGGGTAGAGCCCTAAAGCACCTGCTCAAGAAACGCCTTGGTTCTTTGCACTTGTGGTTCATCAAAAATCTGCTGTGGCGTGCCTTCTTCGACAATCACACCTTGATCGGTGAAGTACACGCGATCCGCGATTTCGCGTGCGAAGGCCATTTCGTGCGTGACTAAGATTGAGGTCATGCCCTCTTCGACTAACTGG
>CAMCZQ010000190.1 GCA_945887835.1 Bordetella parapertussis
AGCACTATGCAGCCTAATGTCATGGCAGAGATGCTAAAGAAGTTAAAGCTACACGGCATGGCTCAAGCGCTAGGGGATTTAGCGTCTCAGGACTCACCGGCGTACAAGTCAGCTGCGCTGGTGCTGTCTGGCTTACTGAAGGCGGAGATCGCAGAGCGTGAAGTGCGCTCACAGGCGTATCAAATGAAGTCTGCAAGATTCCCAGCCTATCGTGACATTGCTGGCTTTGACTTCGGTTGCAGCGATGCAAGCGAAGCGCTCATCCGACAATTGCACAGGTGTGAGTTCATTGAATCGTCTCAAAATATTGTATTGGTTGGTGGACCCGGTACCGGTAAAACACACCTAGCTACAGCACTTGGCGTTCAAGCCATTGAACACCATCGTCAACGTGTTCGTTTCTTCTCCACGATTGAATTGGTAAACGCACTTGAGCAAGAGAAGGCTGCGGGTAAAGCTGGGCAACTTGCACTACGGTTGATGTATGCCGACCTAGTCGTTCTGGATGAGCTGGGATATTTACCCTTTAGTCAGAACGGTGGCGCCTTGCTGTTCCATCTGCTCAGCAAGCTCTACGAAAGAACCAGTGTCATCATTACGACTAATTTAAGTTTTACCGAATGGGCGTCTGTGTTCGGCGATGCCAAGATGACAACAGCGCTGCTGGATCGGCTAACCCATCACTGCCACATCGTGGAGACAGGAAATGAAAGCTATCGATTTAAGAACAGTTCAACTCAAGCTAAAAAGGAGAGAAAAAAGCCCGTAACAGTGACAAATTGACCTAGAATTTGAACAATTGGGTGGGTCAAAATTAGATGCAAATCCTGGGTCAGGATTCAGCGCAAATTAACACACAAGTACATCTACTGTTCAAAAATGGGAATCGGGTGCTAAGCAGCCGAGCGGTATGGCGCTAAAGCTGCTTTCGATTGTCAAAAAGCATGGTTTGCAGGTATTGGCTTAAAAGTGTTTAGGCAAGCCTGCTTGCTTGAGTACGGCGTTGGCCGTGTGACGTGATTTTATTTTTCCGTCTACAGGAAAACACAAACCCGTAACAGGAGAAAACCAAATATCGTGATCACCTTTACCGTGTCGTTCAAAACGACATCCTGCAGCGCTTAGTAACCGCATTAACTCTGGAGTGAAGCTGCTACCCATTTGTTAATGACTTGTATGGGCAACCGAAAACCTGCGCGCAAGTAATTCGTAAGGGATGTCGTCTGAGTCAGGATAACCATTAGCTGAAAGTAGCTCAGGCACCATAATTTCGAGTTTGGCGCATAACGCTTCCATCGTGTCAGCTTCGGTAGCTAAACCTGGTACGTCGTCCGAAGTCGCAACCCAAACCTGTGCTTCTTCGTCCCACTCTGCGCGGACAAACAATGCTTTTTGCATACAAATCCTCAAATACGCCTAACGCTTAATTATACTTTACACAGAGTCGTGGTTTGAAGTGGTGAGGCTCGTGAACTCTGCCATCTGATTGTAGAAATTTGACCAAGACCTCAAAACACCGCCCCACGCGCAGACACTGGCCATAACTCTTCGACCTTGCCATTACGCACAGCAACCAGCCAATCATGTAAGTTCACCGTTGGGTCACAATGACCAGGGATCAACCTGACTTTGTCCCCAACTTTAAGGGGTGGGGTGCCGGGCTCTGAGATGATTGTGGTGTGTTCGTCTGAGATGCCTTTGACTGACCAACCGCGCAAGGTCATGCGGGGTAAACCTGAATCCATGGCAAAGCACTTTAGGCCGCCATCAAGCACCGCGTGGGTGGGGCTGACGCTGATCACTGTGCACAGTGCATGTAAGACAGGCAGTAACTCGGGAGACTCTTCGTCTGGCGAGTTCTTGTGGTAATCGTTATCCATCAACACGTATGAGCCTGGTTGCACTTCGGTGTACAGACCAGACTCGGCTTCGATTGGATACGTGCCGGTGCCGCCACCTGTGATGGCGTTGACTTCATAGCCCGCAGCGTTTAGCGCGCTGACCATGCCTTTGACTTTGTCGCAGGCTGAGCCAATTGCTTGCAAGCGCTCTTCGGGCTTGCGCATGTGCTGCGCGGTGCCGTAGTAGGCTTGTAATCCCGCAAATACTAATGAGGGCGAATAGGTAGCAATCGCTTCGGCCAGTTCAATTGCCGCGGCGTGGGTCGTGACACCGCAACGCGCGCCGCCTACGTCTTGTTCAATATAGACATCAACGGCCACGCGATGGCGTCTGGCCGCAGCGCCAATCTGATGCACTTGCACGATGTTATCCACACACAAACCCATACGCGCATGTGCGGCCAGGCGGGCCACGCGCTCAACCTTACGCACACCGACCACTTGGTTCGTGATCAAAATATTTTTGACGCCCACTTCGATAAAGGCTTCAGCTTCGCTGGCCTTTTGCACGCAAATGCCAACAGCCCCTGCGTGAATCTGGCGCAACGCGATATCAGGGCACTTGTGCGCCTTGGCATGCGAGCGCACCGCAATGCCAGCGGTTTGAATAACAGCATGCACCTCAGCAAGGTTGCGCTCAAACGCATCAAGTTCGATCAATAGTGCAGGGGTATCGATTGCATCAACTGACGCCCCAATCACCGCCGGTGCATCGTGCCAATTGCCCAAACCAGACTCAGAGATTGAAGGGTGATGCGTCATAGTGGTTTCCTAAAGCATATGTGTAGGTTCGACTTTACCTCAACCTGTGATTCAATAATTTTTAGGTCAAGATTGTTCAAAAACTCTTTGCTTTTGAACTCTTTAGCGATCGCTAATCATCGTTTTGGAGGTAACGAGTAAGGCCAATCACTTCAAAATAACTGTCCTATAAGTTTGACAATTCAGTGGTATTTTGATAATTTGTCTTGCATCATGGACAAAATCAGACTGATCGCTGACGTTGGCTTGCAGGTAAGAGCCATCCGTCAGGAAACAAAAATACGAACCACACTCATTGCAGAAAAGTCGGGGCGCAGCCGCGACGTGTTGAATCGCTTAGAGAAGGGGCGGGATGTTTCTTTAACGTCGCTTTTAGCGATTCTCGCCGCGATGGATAAAACAATTGAGATTGTTCCCCTTGGGCTACCTACGCGCGAAGAAATGAGGCGTCGCACCCTTCGCGAGATGGAGTTCGAGGAGGACTACTGAAAAAGTATCAGCCAACCTTACCGCTTACGACTAGCCTCATACCGCTGCGCATACTTCCAACCAATTTCTGCTAGCGGCTTCGCTTTACTACCGGTCTCAATCGCGTCACTCGCCGCCGCAGTGCCGTCTTGCGCCCGACGCGCAATCCCCTGCAAAATTGCGGCGATTCTGAAGAGGTTGTAGGCGATGTAAAAATCCCAGTGCTCAATGCCTTCAAACCCTGTGGCGGTGCCATATTGTTTGATGTAGTCGGCTTCGCTGGGGATGCCTAAGGCTTTTAAATCTAAGCCGCCAATGCCGCGCCACAACGAGGCGGGGATATGCCAGCTCATGCAGTGGTAAGCAAAATCCGCCATAGGGTGGCCTAAGGTGGCAAGCTCCCAGTCAAGTAAACCAATCGCGCGTGGTTCGGTTGGGTGCAGTACTAAATTATCTAAACGATAGTCACCATGCACGATGGTGGTTTGGTCGCCTTCAGGGATATTGGCGGGCAACCACTCGATTAACGATTCAAGGGCGCTGATGTCTTCGCTGCGCGACTCTTGGTATTGACGGCTCCAGCGGGCGATTTGGCGGCCAAAATAATTACCGGCGCGGCCAAAGGTTTCAAGCCCGACTGCGTTGACATCGACTTTATGCAGCGCTGCCATCACACGATTCATGTCGGTGTAAATGGCGGCGCGGTCAGTTGGCGTAAAGCCTGGTAGTGATTGATCCACAATCACGCGGCCGTGTAAAAATTCCATCAAATAAAAAGGCGTGCCAACAATATTTAAATCTTCGCTGTAGGCGTATAGCTTTGGCACCGGTACGTCGCTGCCTTGCAGCGCTTTCATGACACGATATTCGCGATCAACCGCATGGGCCGAGGGCAACAATACACCGGGCGGTTTTTTGCGCAACACAAATTGTTGCGCACCACTGGTTAACAGAAAAGTCGGGTTTGACTGACCACCTGTTAAAGGCTTTACCGCAAGAGCAGGGCGGTCTAAAAAGCCTTGACCGTGCATCCAGTCAGCGAGTACGGCTGAATCAACCCCACTCATAACGAACTCACTGAGTGGCCCCAGTCAACCGTCACTGACGTACCCGTCATGGCACGCCCAGCGTCAGAGGCCAGCAACAACACCGGTCCATCCATATCCGACAATTCAGAAAACCGGCGCGAGGGCACGCGGGACATCAGCTTTTGCCCTGGCTCGCTGAGTAAAAACTCGCGATTCAAATCGGTGATTACGTAGCCAGGTAGCAAGGCATTAACTCGAATCCCGTAACGGGCAAACTCAAGCGCAAGTGATTTTGTAAATTGGATGACGCCAGCTTTAGAAGCCGAATACCCCACCACAGCACCCGCCACGCGAGCGCCTAGGATCGACGCAATATTAATAATACTGCCAGACTTTTTGATTTTGACCAAACGTCGCGCTGCTTCGGTATCCACCATCCAGCAACCTTTTAGATTGGTATCTAACACGCTATCCCAATCTTCTTCAGTTTGCTCAAGCGCGGGCTTGGCAACGGTGGTGCCAGCATTGCTGATGATGATGTCTGCCACGCCTGCAACCGCTTCGATTTGATCAAAGCATGCCTTGACGCTGGCTTGACTTGTGACATCTAACGACACGGCATCTGCTTTTGCACCAGCAGCCTGAAGCTCTGCAACAAGCGTTGCAAGCTTATCGGCACGACGCGCCGCCACAATCACATGCGCACCGGCTTTGGCCATGGTGTGCGCAAGATGATGACCAATGCCACTTGAGGCACCCGTCACCAGTGCCACGCGGCCTTTCAAACTAAACATGTCTAACACTTGACTCACGCTGTTTTCCCCAAGCCGTCGATAATCTTGCGTGCCATGCTCCAGCGATGCACTTCGCTTGGGCCATCATAAATCCTAAAGCCACGCATATCCATAAAGATTCGCATCACAATGGTTTCGCCTGTGACGCCCTGGCCACCTAAGATCTGAACGCAACGATCAATCACGCGCCACTCAGCCTCAGAACACGTCACCTTGGCGCGGCTCGATTCAAAGTTACCGTTATGACCTTGATCTAACAACCACGCGGTATGTGCAATGTGCAAGCGTGCCGTTTGCAAATCCATATCGTTATCGGCCAACATAAAACCTACACCTTCGTGCTTGCCTAAGATACGACCAAAGGCCTCGCGGGTGCG
Organism: Bordetella parapertussis; assembly: GCA_945887835.1. Lineage (GTDB taxonomy): Bacteria > Pseudomonadota > Gammaproteobacteria > Burkholderiales > Burkholderiaceae_B > Zwartia > Zwartia parapertussis_B. Next base: position 5,331 of record CAMCZQ010000190.1, read on the forward strand.
TGCGTATTGCGTGGCAATGTCGTGCGCACGACGTGCCTGACCAAGCCAGCGCATGCAGTGCGTTAAGCGTGCAGGTGCTAAACGGATTTGCGCGTATTTAAAACCGCGGCCAATTTCACCCAACACATCAGTGGCGGGTACACGAACGTTTTCAAACTTCATGACGCAGTGGCCGCCGGCAAAGCAGCTATCCATGGCGTCCATTTGGCGAGTGATTGAAATCCCTTTGCGATTCATGTCACTTAAAAACATCGTGGCCGAGCCGTCTTCCATTTTGGCCATGATGATGCAATAGGTGGCGCCCTCGGCACCGGTGATAAACCACTTGTCGCCATTGATCACATAATCGTCACCGTCTTTGACTGCGGTAGTCTTCATCATGCCGGGGTCGGCACCAGCGCCGGGTGCGGGCTCGGTCATGGCAAAGCACGAGCGCGTTAAACCTTTTACTTGCGGGCGCAACCAACGTTCTTTTTGCGCTTCGGTCGCAACAATTTCCATCAAATGGATATTGCCTTCGTCGGGCGCGTGGATGTTCATGGCCGTGGGGCCCAGCGTTGAATAGCCGGCCTCTTCAAACACGATGGCTTTGTCGACGTGACTTAAACCCAAACCACCCAGCTCAACCGAGGCATGGGGGGTCAACAAACCCGCCGCACGGGCAAGCGCCACAAGCTCAGCGCGCAACTCTGGCGTCGGACCATGCGCTGTCGCCCGTGGGTCTCTTTCGAGCGGAATGATTTTGTCGGCAATAAAACTGCGCGTGCGCTGCTGCAGGTCAAGCTGCGCCGGGGTCAGTGAAAAATCCATGAGGGGATGTCCTAGTCGCTAAATCGATGAAACCAACCGCTATTATCGCAATTTCAGCGAAACTTGCTTTGACTTTGCGCAAGTCTGGCAGAAGCTAGTGTTTAGCGTGACTTTTTACTAAACAGCAGGTTCAAGCTGACCCCAAGCGCCAATAGGCCAAAAATAATAAAGCCGTACTGATAGCTCTCGGTTGCCATGATCACATAGGCAAAGCCCGACGGGCAAACAATCCCGCCTAGATAGGTAAAAAACAGCGAAGCCCCAGTGGTTGAGGCGATCATGCCGGGCGGCGATACGCGGGCCACCTCTGCCATGTAGACGCCATTCCAACCGATCGCAGAGGCGCCAAAAATAGTCATCAACAAAATAATCATGCCGTAAGACCAAG
>CAMCZQ010000191.1 GCA_945887835.1 Bordetella parapertussis
CCTCTTAAAGTAAAAGAGGTGCAGGTGGTTCTCAAGGATATTGAACCCTTCACACAAAGCTGGCTGCGCTTTGCCAGTTTTGCAGCCGACTACTATCAGCGTCCGTTGGGCGAAGTTCTTTTGCCGGCGTTGCCTATGCCGCTGCGCAGTGTCTCCTCTTACCTAGGCAAGCGTTCAGGAGACGGTCCGGTTTCGCGCTTAGGTAAACGCCGTACGGCCATTCAGCAGGCGACCTCTGAGTCGGTGGTCCCAACACTGAACAGTGCTCAAGAACAAGCGGTTGTGGCCATTACACAAGCAATGAGTTTCAAAACGTTTTTACTGTATGGCGTGACTGGCAGCGGTAAAACCGAGGTCTACCTTCATGCCGCCGCACAAACCTTAGCGCGCGGTCAACGCGTCTTGATGCTGGTGCCTGAAATTAATCTGACACCTCAGTTTGAGCAATCTTTGCGCGCTCGCCTCGAGCCCGTAGCTGGGATTCATGGTGTGGCAGTGTTGCACAGCGCCTTATCCGACACCGAGCGGCTGCGCGCCTGGTTGCGCGTGCAAAGCGGCGAGGCGCGCATCGTGCTGGGTACGCGACTGGCGATCTTTGCGCCGCTCGATGATGTGGGCCTGATCGTCGTAGACGAAGAGCATGATCCGTCTTACAAACAACAGGACGGCCTACGGTACTCGGCTCGAGATTTGGCTGTTTGGCGCGCGCATGATTTAGGGATTCCGATTGTTTTGGGCTCGGCGACGCCGTCGCTTGAAAGTTGGGCAAATGCTGAAAAATCAACCTATCAAAGACTGAACTTACCTGCGCGCGCACGAGCAGTGACGCTGCCCTCTGTGCGTCTGGTCGATACGCGCCGCTTACAGCTCGAGCAAGGTTTGTCGCCCCAGTTACTCCAAGCCATGCGTGCGCGGCTGGCCAACAAAGAACAGGTGTTGATTTTTTTAAATCGACGTGGTTATGCACCCGCTTTGCACTGCAGTTCGTGCGGTTGGGTGAGTCAGTGCACGCGATGCACAACCTTTACGGTTTTACACCGTAGCACTGCCCGACGAGCCCAGCTGCAGTGCCATCACTGCGGCGTGCAGCAGCCCGCGCCAAAGGCTTGCCCAGAGTGTGGCGACCAAGATTTGCAGCCCATGGGAAGAGGTACGCAACGAATCGAAGAGCATCTGTCCGAGTTGTTTCCTGAGGCGAGAATTGTGCGCATTGATGCCGACAGCACCCGTAAAAAGGGCTCGGCCCAGGCGCTTTTTGCAAGCATGCATGCCGGTGAAGTGGACATCTTAGTGGGGACACAGATGGTGGCGAAGGGGCATGATTTTGCAAATTTGGGTTTGGTCGGCGTACTCAATGCTGACGCGATGTTGTTTTCGCAAGATTTTCGGGCGCCTGAGCGCTTATTCGCTCAGTTGATGCAGGTGGCTGGGCGCGCCGGACGTCACTCGGGGCATGGCGAGGTGATTGTTCAAACCGGCTACCCCGAACAGGCGGTTTACCAGGCGTTGCTGAAGCACGACTACTCGGGTTTCGCGCGGCACTCACTCCAAGAACGACAAGAGGCGGCGTTGCCACCTTTCTCGTATCAGGCTTTGCTCAGCGCCGAGGCGCGTGACCTAAATGTTGCGATAGATTTTTTACGGGGCGCACGTGACTCAGCCAACGAACTATCTGCACATTATCAAACTGAGGCGGTACTCACACTGTATGATCCCGTACCACTGCGAATCGTGCGCGTAGACAATATGTGCCGCGCACAATTGTTACTCGAATCAACCAGTCGCCCCGCGCTACAGTCTTTACTTCGCGCCTGGCTTAAATTGTTACCTGAACAACTTGATGCGCGCCGAGTGCGGTGGCAACTTGAGGTTGACCCACTCGAAATCTAACTTGGCGCCATGTCGACTTTTGCAACAAATGGTTTAAATCCCACCCAGCGCGAAGCCGTGTTGTATCTGGACGGCCCATGCCTGGTGCTGGCAGGTGCTGGCTCGGGCAAGACACGGGTGATTACGCAAAAAATCGCCTACTTGTTACTTGATTGCGACTACCAAGCGCGACATGTGGTCGCCCTGACTTTTACAAATAAAGCAGCGCGCGAAATGGACGACCGCGTCAAGCGCTTGGTTGACCCAGCGTTGACTAAAGGCCTAACGATTAGTACGTTTCACTCGCTCGGCGTCAGGATTTTGCGAGAAGAGGCTAAGCATGCTGGCCTCAAACCACAATTTTCAATTTTTGACTCAGACGACGCGCTCGCGATCGTGCAAGATTTGCTGGTAACGACTGACCGCGCCCGGTTGCGCTCGGTGCAACAAACGATTTCGCTTTGGAAGAACGGCTTGATTGACCCAGAGGCCGCTGCGGCGCTTGCAGCGACAGCGAGCGAGGTTGAGGCGGCGCATGTCTATCGAAGCTACAACGCAACGCTAGCAGCCTATCAGGCGGTTGATTTCGATGATTTGATCGCGTTGCCGGCGCAAATTTTTGAACGCGAAGGCGAGGTACGTGAAAAATGGCAAAAGCGGGTGCGCTATTTGTTGGTAGATGAGTATCAAGATACCAACGTTTGTCAGTATCGCCTGGTGCAGTGGTTAACCGGGCCTCGCGCGCTGTTTACGGCCGTGGGTGACGATGATCAGGCTATTTATGCTTGGCGAGGTGCAACGATCGAGAACCTCGCAAAGCTGACGACAGATTACCCGCAAATTCGGTTGGTCAAACTTGAACAAAACTATCGTTCAAGCCAAAGCATTTTGGCTGCTGCAAACCATGTCATCGCCAAAAATCCTAAATTATTTGAAAAAAAATTGTGGTCAGAGCACGGTACGGGCGAGGCCATCAGCGTCACGGCCATGCCCAACGATGAGGCTGAAGCCGAAACCGTTGCTATGAAGATTTCGGCGGCAAGGTTTGAAAAACAGGCCTCCTGGAAGGATTTTGCGATCTTGTATCGCGGAAATCATCAAGCCAGAATTGTTGAGCAGGCCATGCGAAATTTGCATATCCCGTATTCAGTTTCGGGAGGGCAAAGTTTCTTTGATAAGGCTGAGGTTCGCGATATCCTTGCTTACTTGCGCCTGATTGCGAATGAAGAGGATGATCCAGCGTTCATTCGGGCAGCCACTACCCCCAAAAGAGGAATTGGACAGGCGACTCTTCAAACGCTTGGTCAGTATGCAGGCGAGCGTCAGATTTCTTTGTTTGCAGCCGTCTTTGAGATGGGACTTGATTCGCGCTTAAACACCCGTCAGCTTGAACCGTTGCGTCATTTTGGCGAGTTTATTGTCAAGATTCAGTTTCGGGCTGGGCATACACCACCCGGACAGCCTGTTCGGGCCGCTGAGCCGGCCGGCGTGATTCTCGATGAGCTACTTGGGGCGATCCAGTACGAGCGTTATCTGTACGATATGCTTGACGAAAAGCCTGCTCAGAATCGGTGGCAAAATGTTTTAGAACTCGTCAGCTGGCTAAAGCGCAAAGCCGAAGCAGACAGCATGGGCTTGCTGGATCTGGTGCAACACGTTGCCTTAGTCACAATGCTTGAGCGTAGCGACGAACAAGAGCAAGACGCCGTTAAGTTATCAACCTTGCATGCGTCAAAAGGGCTTGAATATCCCCATGTATATTTGTTGGGTGTCGAAGAGGGGCTCTTGCCCCATCTTGGTCGCGACGAAGAAGATGTTGATCCCACAAAAGCTGCCGAGGCCTTGGTTTCAAGAGTTCAAGAAGAGCGCCGGCTGATGTATGTTGGCATCACGCGCGCCCAGCGCAGCTTGCACCTGAGTTGGTGCCAAAAACGACGCCGTGCACGTGAAGATCTTGTGCGCGAGCCTTCACGTTTTATTGAAGAAATGGGTTTGTCGGTGGCTCTTGATCAGAAACCCGCCGAAACCATGAGCCCCAAAAACCGCCTTGAGGCTCTTAAGGCGATGCTAAATAAACCAGCCTAATAATAAAAAAGCGCACCGAGGGGTGCGCTTTTGATGGCTGATGCTCTCGTTATTTTGCAGCGGGTGCTGGTGCGACGGGTTCTGGAAAGCTCGTGCCAGCACTGTTTGTCATATAAACCACGGCACGGGTGATTTCGAAGTCATCCAGTGAAGGATTGCCACCCTTTGCGGGCATGGCATTTTTGCCTTTGACTACATTCGCAACCATGGCATCTAAGCCGGTTTTGATAGGAACCGACCAAGCTTGCGTGTCACCAAACTTGTGGGCGCCGGCCACGCCTGCCTGATGACAGCCGGCACAAACGGCCTTGTACACTTGATCGCCCGTTTTAAAGACCTTTGGGCCGCTTGCGTCTACGACTTCAAGCCGAGCGACCGGCGCGATACGTTTAGCGGTTGCTTCGGGCCCGAGGGAGTCGGAGCCGGCAACTGGCGCATTGCCGGCTGCAACCATATTGACCAGCATGATAATAACTATGATTGGAACCACTAAAGCAAGCACGATGATCGTAATGAGTTGCTTAGGGGTTTTGATGATTGAATCGTGTTCGTCGTTCTGTTGCGTGTTGCTCATGACCAAGCCCTGCGAGTCTTCGCCTTTTCAGTCAACGCTTCAGCCCTAGTGTCTGACGCGCTGCCAAACAAGGCGGCTGGATTAAAAAGTGGTGTAACTGCGTTTGGATAAGAAGACGGATTATAGCGGGATCGGACCTACTCGGGGAGCCATCGCCTAGCGTTTTGGGCTACCGCTATAATGCCCTGCGCGGCGCCCGTAGTTCAATGGATAGAATAAGAGTTTCCGAAACTCTCGATACAGGTTCGATTCCTGTCGGGCGCACCACTGAGCAGGCATCACGCCTCAGCAAGGGGCTTTAAGCGCCCGATGAAATCTGGCAACGTACTCATCAAACCCTTCGGTATCGTTGGTCTCAAGGGCGACCTGGTCGGCAAGCGATTGCCTGGCCTGTTGCACCGCCAAGCGCTGTTCTGCTTCGCTTAAGCCCCTCTGGCGCAAGGTTTGGGCGTGGTGACTGCTCAAAGCGAGCGCATAGTCTTGATGCGAAGCCCCCGACTCTTTTAATCCGTCAAGCATGCGGGCAGACGGCGTGCAAGCTGTGTTAACGACTTTTTCATATTGCGCTTCGACGGCTTGTGTATATAGGCCATCGTTTAACGCGCCCCCTAAGGTCTGCGCACACAGGCCGATCTGGTCAAGCAACTCTTGCGCCCAGCTCGCTAGCGCGACGTCTTTATCCTCGCGACGGAGCTGTAAACCAGGGGCACGGCCTTGTTTAACGACACTAGCAAAATTGGCAGCACTTTCGGGGCACCAACCACTGTCGGCAAAGTGTGGGCTGTCTTGGAGGGCGCAAAAAAGTAAAAAGGCGTCGACAAAGCGTGCGGTTTGCTCTGAGATGCCAAGCGGCTCAGTTGGATCAATATCAAGGCAGCGCACTTCGATGTATTGGATACCGCGCTCGGCAAGCGCTGTAATCGGACGTTCGCAGGGGCCAGTGGTGCGTTTGGGTCGAATACTTGAATAGAACTCGTTTTCGATCTGCAGGACGTTGGCATTGAGCTGCAGCCATTGTCCGGCTTGATGCGTGCCGATTTTTTCGTAAGCGGGCCAGGGGGTTGTGACCGCGTCATACAGTCGTTGTAAAAACATTGTCAGATCGTTGTAACAAAGCTTTAAGCCCGCCTGAGCTTTATTTTGATAGCCAAGATCGCTCATGCGCAAGCTCGTCGCGTAGGGCAGGTAAAGCGTGTCGTCGCCTAGCGCCTGCAAATCTGCTGTTTGGCCGCGCAAAAACCTGCGTGAGACCGCCGGAGATGAGCCAAACAAATACATCAGTAACCAGCTATAACGTGTGAAGTTGCGGATCAATGAGATGTAGCCCGCAGAGCGTCGGTCTTTAGCCAACGCCTGTGGGAGCTCGAGCCTATCCCAAAAGGCCTCGCTAAACGAAAAGTTGTAGTGCACGCCGGCGATACATTGCATGGTTTTGCCATAACGTTGGGCGAGTCCGCGGCGATAGACATGTTTGATCATGCCGGTGTTCGAGGTGCCGTACCAGGCGATCGGGATGTCGGCCTCGGCAGGTAGCTGAGCCGGCATTGAGTGGTTCCAGAGCAACTCGTCGCCGAGATGGGTGGCGACCACGCGATGCACCTGGTCGAGCTCGCCGAACAACGCCCCTACAGTGTTGTGGGTACCTGTAATCAGTTCGAGTAAAGCCTCTGAATAGTCGGTCGTGATGGTTGGGTGGGTGAGGGCCGCACCTAAAGCGGTGGGATGTGACTGGGTTGACAGCCGCCCCTGCAGATCGACACGCAACCCTTCTTTTTCGATTCCTCGCAAGGATTGAGCGAGTACCTCTGGGTTGGCCTGTAATAGGGCTAAGCGTTTTGACAGCGTTGAGATCACAGAC
>CAMCZQ010000192.1 GCA_945887835.1 Bordetella parapertussis
GCTTGAAGTCAAAATCGTTGACGAACCGTTGACTGTCATCGTGTCTCAAAAGGGCTGGTTGCGCGCACGACAAGGCCATGGGCATGAGACGGCTCAATTTACCTTTAAGGCAGGCGATGAGAGCTATGGTGTCTTTGAGTGCCGGAGCATCGATACCCTGATTGCCTTTGGTGACAATGGCCGGGTTTACTCTGTGCCGGTGGCAAGCTTGCCGTCAGCGCGTGGTGATGGGGCTCCGGTGACCTCAATGATTGACCTCGAGGCAGGTTCTCGTATCGAACACATGGTGGCGGCGCAGGCCGACTCGACCTGGTTATTGACCACGCGGCAGGGCTTTGGGTTTGTGACAAAAATCTCAGATATGACGAGTCGTCAGCGTGCCGGTAAGCAATTTGTGACGCTCGAGCCTAAAGATGGCTTATTGCGACCAGTACCAATGTGGGCAATGGCTAGGCAGGTTGCTTTTTTATCGAGTCGAGGTCGCATGCTCTTGATCGAAGCCTCTGAAATTAAGACGCTGGCCTCGGGTGGGCGCGGTACGATTTTAATGGGGATCGATGCGCCCGACACCTTAGCCCAAGCCGTGCCCATCTCGAAGGCGGGTCTGCGCGTAAACGGCACTTACCGCAATAAGCAGGTGCAAGACGTGTTGACGGGCGCTGAGCTTGCCTCGTATTTGTCAAAACGCGCCCGCAAGGGCAAGTTATTCGCCGGGCGCGCGAAAGACCCCGTACTTTCGCCTGTTTTTTAAACGTAAACTCTGGGTTTAACTTTTTTTCGATTCATTATCAGGTCACAGCGCTTATGTCGTTTCAAATCACGATTCAACCAAGTCAGCATCAGTTCACCGCCGAGAGCGACAAAAGCGTGCTTGATGCAGCCCTCGCCGCGGGCATTGTGTTGCCCTATAGCTGCCGCAGCGGTGCGTGCTCAACGTGCAAGGCTAAAGTCCTGTCTGGCTCTGTTCAGGCGGGGCCAAGCCCGGCGCAAGTGCTCAGCGCGGATGAAATTGAGGCGGGTTTTACCTTACTGTGCCAGGCGCGAGCCACCTCAGATCTTGTCATCGAGTCGCGCGAATTGCGTCTGGCCTCTGATATCCAAATCCGCAAGATTCCTTCGCGCGTCACCGCGATACAGCGTCCAACCACTGACGTGGCGATTCTGACCCTCCAGTTGCCAGCGACCGAAACCTTTCGTTTTTATGCCGGGCAATACATCGAAGTGATCCTAAAAGACGGCAAACGCCGCAGTTATTCGATGGCTAACGCTCCGCATGCCGCCAGTACACTCGAATTGCACCTACGTCATCTGACTGGCGGTTTGTTCACAGATCACGTGTTTGGCGCTGGCGCGAGCGTCATGAAAGAACGCGAAATTCTGCGCCTTGAAGGGCCCTTCGGCTCTTTCTTTCTGCGCGAAGACAGTCAGTTGCCGATTGTGATGGTTGCAAGTGGTACGGGCTTTGCCCCAATTAAAGCAATCATCGAACACATGGCGCACCACCAGATTCATCGGCCCGTCACACTCTATTGGGGTGGGCGTCGTCCAGCTGATTTATACATGAATACGCTGGCAGAGCAGTGGGCGAACACCTTAGAGAATTTTACCTATGTGCCAGTGGTGTCTGAGGCCTTACCTGAAGATGGCTGGACCGGGCGCACGGGCTTTGTACATCGTGCGGTGATGCAAGATTTTTCTGATCTGAGCGGCTATCAGGTCTATGCCTGCGGCGCCCCGATTGTGGTCGAATCAGCGCGCCGGGAGTTTATCGCGCAGTGCCATTTGTCTGACGAAGCTTTTTTTGCAGACTCGTTTACTTCAGAGGCAGATATTGCCGCAGTAAAATAAGATCGTTGTCACGATTGCGCCATCTGTTTTGGGGCGACTTAGCGGTTCAACTTGAGCATGATACTTTTTAACGGAACTTACAGCGTGAATGTTTTTATACGTTTTGCAGTGCTCGCCAGCGCAAGCTGTCTGATCGTCGGCCTGGCAAAAGCCGAGCCGATCGAAGTACAGGTTTGGCATACCTTGAGTTCGGTGAATAAAGCCGAATTTGAAAAAATCACCAAGCAATTTAATAACGAGCAAGCTGACGTTAAAGTTGTGCTCAAGGGCTTTGATCATCAGGCGGCTTTACGCGCTCAGGCGACCGCGGCGATGGCCTCGCCGGGGGCGGGTAAGCCTAACCTCGTGCAAATCGAAGATAACCGTTCGCCCGAAGTGATTGCACAGCACAAAAATATTATTCCGCTCTACGATCTGCTTAAGCTGTATCCGATTGCAGATTTGAACTGGTTCTTACCCCAGACCACAGGGTTTATGCGCGACGCGAAGGGCCGGTTGTTGGCGTTTCCGTTCATGGCCGAAATCCCTGTCATGTTTTATAATCTCGACGGGTACAAAAAAGCTGGACTCGACCCAACAAAGCCGGCCCGCACTTGGCCCGAGTTGCAAAATCAATTGCTTGCCCTGCGCGATAAAGCCCACTACGAGTGCCCCTTTGGGATCAGCCAACAAGTCAACACCCATCTAGAAAATCTAGCGCCGCTGAACAATACGCTCTTTGTGACGCCCGGTAATGGACTTGATGCAGTCAAGCAACAACCCGACCTTAATCTTGCTGACGCAGTGTTCATGCGTCACATGTCAATCATGGTGAGTTGGAAGCGGTCTGAGTTATTGACGCAAAATAGCAATGGTACCGAGGCCGATGCGCTCTTTGCAAAGAATAAGTGTGCCGTCGTCACAACCACTTCGGGCGCGCTTGGTCAGATGCTTGATACGCGCGGTTTAAGCTTTGGGATGGCCCCTTTGCCGTTCTATGATCAGGTGAGCCCCAAAGCGGGCGCGCCGTTTGTGAGTGGCGGAGCGTTCTGGGCTGTCTCGGGCCATACCAAGCCTGCCGACAAAGCCACGGTGTCTTTCTTGGCCTATCTTTCTAAACCTGTTATCGCTGCCAATTGGCATCAAAGAACGGGTTATCTCCCCTTGACTGATGCGGCGTATCGGGCTGCTAACGTTTCGTTATATGACAAAGTGCCTGGGATTCGTTTGCTTGTTGATTCGATGCGTCAGGTCAGCGACAAAAATAGTCGCGGATTTCGGGCACGTAATTACCATAGCATCGAGCCAATTCTTAGTCGTCAGTTTGATGCAGCCTTGTCGGGTAACACGCCACCAGTGGCCGCACTCACAATGGCGCTAGATGAGGCACGGCCATTGATGCAAGACCCAACCTTAAAAAAGCCAGTCGCCAATACGCGAAGTAAATAAATAGAACGCGACAAAAAGAGGCCTGAGGGCCTCTTTTTTTATGCGTCATTTTCGTCTATGCGTGTGTCACACAATTGTGTGACGTGCGCGCAAAGTTCAACATGACGGCTCGTTGAATTTTTGCGGACAAGCAGATCATGACTTTGCGTAGTAGCTGGTGGTTACTGTCGTTTATATTACTCTCAGGATGCATGGGACCAGCGACGCGTCCCTGGCCAAGCGAACAACCGAGCGGCACCCAAAACCCCTCCGGCAAACTCGACTTTGGTTGGCGACTGTCTGGCGATCGCGCCGTTGCGCCACTGCAAGTGTTCTCGGATTCCTCTCGCACCTGGCTGCAATGGTTGCCGGGGCAACTTTTGCCCATTATTTTGGGTGCTAGCGCGCAAGGCGAACAGGTCTTGAGCTACGTTCGTCAGGGTCCTTACACAATACTTGAAGGCGTTTACCCTGCTTTATCGTTTCGATCGGCTGGGTTACAAGCGCGAGCGCGACGACTAAGCGCAGTGGCGGCTTGGCCAGTAGCGAGCCCCCTGGCTCCTGAGCCTGAATTCGACGCCCGTGGGGTTGCCCGGCTACACCAGACGCCTGAGGCAAAGCCCGTCTCGGACTCGCGCACTTCAGCACAGCCAAACGCCTCGGCTACGCCGCGACCTTTTTTCTCGGTCAGTCACACTGACCTGCATCTTAGGCAGGCCTTAACCCGGTGGGCGGGTTTAAGTGGCTGGCGCTTCGAGACAGAGCATTGGGCGCTCGACAGCGATATACCGTTATCGGCCTCCGCTCGCTTTTCAGACGACTTTGTCACTTCCGTGCAGGCCTTACTGGCCTCGACCGAGTTGTCTGAGCGCCCTTTACAACCATGTTTTTATTCCAATCAGGTCTTGCGTATTGTGCCGCTCGCCGAACCCTGCGATCGCAGCATGGGTGATGGGGCGTCGACATGAGTCTCAAGCGTGCAGGGCAATACGCCTGGTTAGGTCTTCTGACGTTTGCTTTAAATGGTTGCGCGATTCAACAACGCTTTGCGCAACGCCAGGCCGAGGCGACACAAGCAAAAGATTCAATTGACACCAAGCGAGCAGCCTTTGATGCGCGTACCAATAATCGTGCCGAAAAACTTAAAGCGCAACAGGTGGCAAAGCCTTGGCTCATGAGTCGCGCCGTACCCTTAGCTCGCGACGTCACGTTGCCGGTCGCGCTGCGAAAAAAAGTCAATACAACCATGCTTTATCGCGGCGCAAAAAGCGATCTGGTTTTGCTGGCGCAACGGATCACCCAAACAACCGGTATCCCCGTGCACATTAAGCCCGAGGCCTTATTGCCGGCCGAGAGTTTTCTGTCTCGCTTAAGTGTAGGCACAGTGACACCGGTTGCCGCGATGCCGCACCAAGTTCTTCTAGAGCTTGGGCCACAGCCACTTCCAGACATTCTTGATCAAATCGCACGGCGCTTAAGTTTAAGCTGGCGTTATCACAATCAGGCGCTTGAGTTTTATCGCACCCGCACCCAAGTGTTTGATGTGCGCGCGTTAACCCTGTCGGCCCAAGCTGAGGCGCGGCTTGGGCGCAGTGGTCATGCGAAGACTGGCGGTTTTGACAGTACGTCACACAGTTCGCTTAAAAGCACTGAGCAGCACACCCTCGAAGCCATTCGGCTGCGGATCGAGCCATTTTTGACACGCGCGGGTGTAGTCGTTGCGCAGCCCGGTGCCTTGAGTTCGTTAATTGTTACGGATACACCCGACGTGCTGCAAGCGGTTGGTCGTTTTGTTGAGCGCGAAAATCGAAATATGACGCGTCGGGTCAGGTTGATTTTTGAAGAGATTGCTTTACTGACCCACGAAGACTTAGAGCTAGGCTTTGACTGGGATGCGTTGTTGACACACAGCGGCTTTACGGCAGCGTTGTCAGCGCCGCTCAGCGCAGCAGGAGTCGGCGCTGCGCAGTCAGCACTGAGCGCCGCGCATGGCCCGGTACAGTCCTCAAAGCTAATCGTCAAGGCGTTGGCAAAGTACGGCACCGTCTTACGTCACGTGACAATGCCCGTCTTAACCTTGAATAAGCGGCCGGTCACCCATGCGATGCGCACAACGTTCTCGTATATCGATCAGATTAAAACGTCTGCGCTTGGCGCAACGGGTCTGGCCCAGCCTTCGAGCGCGTCGTCATCGATGTCGGTGAGCCAAAAAGAAGAAACCGTAGGATCGTTTCTGACCTTGTTGCCCGACGCGCAAGAAGACGGACAAATACTGTTGTCGGTCGCCTACGACAATACGGTTGCACAACCACTCAAAACCGTGACGCTTGGCGAGCAAAGTAGCCGCATGCAGATTCAGCAAATCACCATTGACGGCAACGGAACCGTGCAACAAGTTGCGCTGAGGCCAGGTCAGCCCATGCTGATTTCGGGTTTTGATCAAAAACAAGGTGAAGCAGAGCGTTTGCGCCTGACTGCAGATGCGCCACTGGGCTTAGGCGGTAGCGATCGAACCAAGCAAAGTCGTCTGGTCACACTGCTTGTTGTGACCGCGCAAGTTGAAGAAGGTTTTTAGCGTGATCGCGCGAGTCAAAACTTTTTTAAGCCCTGCGCGCAAGACGACTGAAAAGACCGTTGTGTTGCGCAACGCCTTAGGCCAACCCCTAATCTTTGGTATGAATTGGGGCGCAGTGGTGGGCGGTCAGCCCATGAAGCTGGCACGTAAACGTGCGCGTCGCTTGCGTGCGACCCACTACTTAGTGACGGGTACGCCCGCGACGGTCGCAGGATGTGTCCAGCTTGAAAAACAGTACTTTGCGCAAGCATCCGGAATCTTTTCTGCTGCGGCGTTGTTTTCAACAGCGTACCCAGTGGGGGCTCTCGCGTGTTTGGTGCGCTTTGAAGAAGGCGGTTGCTGGTTGGTTGCTGCGCATGCCGGTTCAATTTTGGCGCAAACAGACCGTTGGTTTGCCAACATTGAAGCCGCGCAAGAGGCGCTCGAACCATTGCGACTGCGGTTTCCGAATCTGCAGGTGCATCAAGAGTTGGCGACAAGCTCGGGTGCGCTACCCGTCTGGCTCAGTGAAAAATGCTCAGAGTCGGCACGCTT
>CAMCZQ010000193.1 GCA_945887835.1 Bordetella parapertussis
GGCGATTTTCAAGATGCATTAAGCACGAAGGGCTGGCGACTGTTTCATTCGCTCTTATCCTTTGCCTTAAATACAAAAATGCTGAATCCACGCGAGGTGGTCGAACGTGCGCAACAAGCCTGGCTTGACCAAAAAATTTCGATCGCGACTGCTGAAGGCTTTATTCGCCAAATTTTGGGTTGGCGCGAATACATACGAGGCGTGTATTGGGGCAAGATGCCTGCTTACGGGACACAAAATTATTTTGAACACACCACCGCCTTGCCGAAGTGGTTTTGGACAGGAAAAACCAAAATGCGCTGCCTTGAGCTTTCGCTTGCGCAATCTTTAGAGCAGGCTTACGCCCACCACATACAGCGTTTAATGGTAATTGGTAACTTTTCTTTGTTGGCAGGACTCCATCCACGACAGGTACACGAGTGGTATTTAGGCGTTTATATTGACGCCTTTGAATGGGTCGAGTTACCCAATACTCTGGGCATGAGCCAGTTCACCGATGGCGGTGTGCTGGCCACCAAGCCCTATGTGTCGAGTGCTGCGTATATTGACCGCCAGGGCGACTATTGCAAGGGTTGCTACTACGACAAAAAGAAACGCGAGGGCGAGCGCGCTTGCCCCTTCAATGCCTTGTATTGGGATTTTTTTGATCGCCACCGTGCCAAGCTCGGTGACAATTTTCGGTTGGCAATGGTGTACCGTAACTTAGACAAAATGGATGAGCAAGCGCTTGAGGCCTTGCGTACTCAGGCAAACAAGACGCGTTCGCAACTCGAGACACTCTAAGCGTCACACTACGGTTTTTAGGACGAGCAGCCTTGGTTTGACTACACTGGGGTGTTGTGACCTGCCTCTAATGTGAAATATTTATGCTTGAACATTCTCCCGCGACCATTTCTTTACCTCAGCTTTTGCCCCAACTCCAGTCTGAGGGCTACGCGGTACTAGACCCAGCAACCGTAGCACAGTGGGCGCAGCATCCTCTGAACGCGTTGACGGCACTCGTACCTGACTGGGAGGGCATGCCTGAAGATGCCTACCTCAAAGATGGCGGCCACTACCGCTTACGCCGTCACTCTTGCTTTGTTTTTGAAAATAATCAGTTGACGCTTGTGCCCGCGCGCGCGCATTGGCAATCTTTATCCTATAACGCTTTGCATGGCGGCATGCAACGTTGGTTTGAGCCGATGCATACGCAAACCGTTCAACAGCCCGTTTGGCTTGATTTGTTGAGCGCGTTTGCACGCACTGCGGATGCTCTTCATCGTTCAAGTCACCCAACCAGTGCAGTCACACGCTGGTGCATTGAAGCGCATCAATTCAGAATCGATACCAAGGATGGCATTGGTCGCCCAACACCCGAGGGTGCGCATCGTGATGGCGTTGACTTGGTCGGCGTCTTTATGATTAATCGCCAGCACGTTAAGGGCGGCGAAACGCGAGTGTTCGACGCGAGGGGTACCTCGGGACAGCGTTTTACACTGAGTGAATCTTGGTCATTACTTTTGTTAGACGACGCGCGGGTGATTCATGAGACCACCCCGATTCAGCCTGCTCAACCCGGAGGCTATCGCGACACACTTGTCTTGACATGCCGTGCCGACAGTTTTCAGGGTGACTAGACAGCCGAAAGCCTCGTGCTAACGCATGAGGCTTTCGGGCCTGAGCACAAACCGCTAGAAAACTATTTGGCCTTAACAACCTTAGCTTTATTAGTCACTTTTTTACCCGCTTTTTTAGCTGTGACCTTGCGCACTTTAACGCCGCCCCAATCTTCGACCACTTTGCAAATCGACGTGAAGTCAGAATCAGGACCATAAGTAGCGTTGGTCACTGCAAGCATCTGGCGCACCGCCGCCCCCACAACCATGGGTACACCCATGGCCTCGGCTTCGTCTACGCACAAACGCACGTCTTTATAAGACAATGCTGTGGCAAAGCCAAAGTCAAACGTACCCGTCAAAATCGCTCGTGGAAACTTATCTTGCGTCGCGCTGTTGCGCCCCGACCCGCTGTTAATCACATCGAGCATCACCTGTGGATCAAGCCCTGCCTTGACACCCATCACCATCGCCTCTGACGATACCGCTAACGCAGCGCCCGCCAACAGGTTGTTGGCGAGTTTCATGGTTTGAGCCTGGCCAGCGCCCTCACCCAAATGAAACGTTTTACCAAAGGTCGCCAGAATGGGCGTCAGCTTGGCGTACAGCGCTTTGGGGCACGAGACCATCACCGCCAACGTGCCCGCCGCGGCACCCGTGACACCGCCGCTCACTGGCGCATCAACATAACTCACCTTTTTGATGCCCAGGCCTTTAGACACCACAATTGCGGTCTTGGGACCAATGGTTGAAAAGTCGATTACGCACTTAACTTTTTTACCCTCGACCAAGCCGTCTTTGCCGAGCGCTACGGCGTTGACGATCTCGGGGTTGGGCAGGCTTAAAAAAATAGTTTCTGCGCGATTGGCGACCTCGGCCGCAGACTTGGCTGCCACAGCCCCCTTCTTAACAAGGGCTTGCATCGCTTTTTGATCGCGATCATAGATGCAGACGTCATACCCTGCTGCCAGTAAGCGCAAGGTCATTGGTCCACCCATGTGACCGGTGCCCACAAAACCTACAAGTTCTTTTGCCATGAGATCTCTCCATTAAAGACTATCGATACGCTGTGCCAGGTCAAGATCACGGGACGACAAACCGCCGGCGTCATGCGTCGTAAGCGTAATCGACACGCGGTTGTAAACATTTGACCACTCAGGGTGGTGATCGTATCGCTCGGCCAGCATCGCTACTCGGGTCATAAACGCAAAGGCTTCGTTAAAATCGACAAACACCCAGTCGCGCGTGAGACTGCCGCCGCGCTCTGGCTGATAGCGCCATTGAGGCAGTTCTGCCAGCAAACTCGCCAAGCGAGAGGGCTCAATTTTTTGCATGCTTCAGCTCGCGACTTTGGGTTCGCTGGGCAACCAAAGCACCACAAAAGCCGTGCAGGCGGCAAAACCCGCCATCACCAGCAATAGGTTTTCAAACCCTAGCCCTTTTACCGCAGGGCCCAGCAACCAGACCGCAAACGAGCTAATCCCAAGGGATACCGCTAAGCGTATGCCCGCGACACGCGAACGCGAACGGTCATCGACGTAGCGCACGATCATGACATCGATAAACGGTACCGCACCAAAAATAAAAACCATCACGCCAAGCAGCGCGGCAAACAACCACCAACCTTGCGCGTAAGCCGACAACACCAACAAGGGAATCTGCAAAAGCACAATACCCAAAAAAATGGGCCGTACCGCAAAATGATCAAGCAGCTTACCGACCGCCACTTGCATCAGCGAAGCCACGGCATAAATCACTGCCAGCAAAATCCCTAGCAGAGCTGGGTCAGAGACAACGCCTTGAAAGCGTTCGGACAACAGTTGCCCATTACCATTGGTCGTGAAATTAAACAGCACACTGCCGGTGGCTGCACTGACTGTCATCACGGCCAGCACACGAGCGAGCATCGCAGGCGTCAGCGTAACTTTGGCCGCCCCTTTGCGCTTGGCCGGGGCTTCAGTCTCAACCGGGCAGGCAAGCGCAAACCACAAACCACAGATTAAAGACAAGATCGCAGGCGCCGCAAACGCAGCGCGCCAGCCAATCCACTTAATCAAAAATCCCGTCAGCATGGCGGCAAGAGCAACGCCCAGATTGCCAGCCAACCCATTCACCCCAATTGCCAGGCCCGGATTCGCTGACTTTTGCACCAACAAAGGAATGCCACAGGGGTGATAGATTGAAGCAAAGGCCCCGACAAGCGTCAGGCTTGCCGCCATTTGCCAGGCGTTTTGCGTGAATGCTGTTAACAGTGTTGAAGCCCCGATGCCCACAAAAAATATGATCATCATGCGCCGGCGCCCCCACAGATCCCCCAAGCGTCCTGAAGGAATCGAGCCCAGTCCAAATAAGAGAAAGGCACCTACGCCGTAAGGCATGAGGTCTTCCCAGCTTTGAAAACCAAAATCGCTGGCAATGACGCCAACCGAAGCTGCAAAAATCAGCAGAAACATGTGGTCAAGACCATGACCCACATTTAAAAGCAAACGAACCGATAACGAGTGATCTTGAGTATTCAATTAAGCGTCACCTTGTTTAATTTGACTAACTGTATTTCGTTTAAGTATCGAATGCTTTCAAATGAGCAGCGCCTTACGCCCGTCCGATGATAGATGCTGTCAGCATCAGCTCTTCGAGTAACGCCAAAGACACTGTACCCGAGACCGAATACGGATCAAGTTCGGGTTTTTCAGAATATTTCAAAACAATAGAGGTATTGAGCTTAGCCAGATTGACTTGGCCCATGGTCCAACCTCCAAAGCGACGTTCGCTGATCTCTTGGTAATCAAGCAAGACGACGTCTCGATGACGCGGGTCGCGCACGATGTGGCCGTACAACTCATTGACCTGCGTCCGCCCACCCTCTACGGCTTGCAGATACAGGCCGCCACCGAAACAAAGGATGCCGGTGATGCCATTAGCTATATTATACTTACGTGCAGAATCAAGAATGGACTGGGTCGTGTTGGCCACTTCGGGACTTTGCGCGCGACTCACATAAAGCAAACGAACTAACATGTTCAACCCTCGTGACGAATCAGAGATAAAAACTCACGACGCAGGTTTGCGTCTTTTAAGAAAGCACCGCGCATCACCGAATTGATCATGCGGCTGTCGGGGTCCTTGACGCCGCGCCAAGACATGCAATAGTGGGTGGCATTCATGACGACCGCTAAGCCATCGGGCTGCGTTTTTTCTTGGATCAGATCGGCCAGTTGCACCACGGCTTCTTCTTGAATTTGCGGCCGGCTCATGATCCACTCGGCTAAGCGCGCATACTTTGACAAGCCAATCACGTTGGTATGTTCGTTGGGCATTATACCGATCCAGACCTTTCCCATCACTGGACAAAAATGATGGCTGCAGGCACTGCGTACGGTGATGGGCCCCACGATCATTAATTCGTTTAAGTGCTCAACGTTTGGGAACTCAGTGATCTTAGGCTGCGCGGCGTAACGCCCGCCGAACACTTCGTTCAAATACATTTTTGCCACGCGCCGCGCAGTGTCGTTTGTGTTGTGGTCGGCCTGGGTATCAATCACCAGGCTGTCAAGCACACCTTTCATTTTGGCTTCGACTTCGTCAAGCAACAACGCCAACTCGCCGGGTTCAATGAACGCCGAAATATTATCGTTGGCATGAAACCGTTTACGTGATTCTTTTAAACGGTTACGAATCACCACCGAAATAGGGGTACCTTTGTCTTGCTGCGCTGCGCTCATGCTTTAACTCGTCATCTTAAAATTGTAAATAAGTGTACCGCCTGGCAGCCTACGGTTTTGCAATAACCATAGGCTAGTCTACCCTAAGGCGCTAAATTGGGTGTCACAATCAGTAATGACTTTGAGTATGATGCGGGCTGAATGCTCAGGAGGCTCAGTTGACTCAATCTATTTTGGGTATGCGCGGCATGGCCGTGGCCCCACACTCGCTGGCGGCCGAGTCGGCAGTCGCTGTTTTGCGCGAGGGCGGCAACGCCCTAGAGGCCATGATTGCGGCGGCCGCCACCATCGCGGTCGTCTACCCCCATATGAACTCAATTGGCGGGGATGGCTTTTGGGTGATTAATGGGCCAAATAACCGCCCAGGTGGTATCGACGCCAGTGGTCGCAGCGCTCAGGCCGCTTCGCGCGATTGGTACGCCTCGCGCGGCATCACCTCTAGCATCCCCTTTCGAGGTGGCGTTGCAGCCTTGACGGTGGCGGGCACCATCTCTGGGTGGGGTGCCGCCTATCAACTCTCAAAACAATGCCTAAATGGCAAGCTTCCGCTGACGCGGCTGCTGTCGGATGCGATTTATTTTGCACAGCATGGCATCGCCGTCACACAAAGCCAAGAAGCCTGTACGGCCTTAAAGCGCAGCGAGCTTGAGTCTCACAGCGGTTTTGCCAGTACGTTCTTGCCTCAAGGCATGGTACCGGCCAAGGCCAGTATTTTTAAGCAACCAAAACTTGCCGACACGCTTGTGCTCATTGCAAATGAAGGCTGCGACACCTTTTATCGTGGCAAACTCGCAAAAATGCTCGCGGCCGAACTCGCCGATGTGGGTAGCCCCTTGACGCTCGCAGATTTAACCACCCATCAGGCAAGACTGGTCGACCCACTGCACACTCAAGTCGCGCAAGCTCAGCTCTTTAATATGGTGCCTCCGTCACAGGGGCTTCTCTCTTTGTTGATACTAGGGATCATGGATCGCATCCACGGCTGGGATCAGGATCCAGAGGGT
>CAMCZQ010000194.1 GCA_945887835.1 Bordetella parapertussis
ATCAACCGTAGTGCAAGTTGCCCCGCTTTACCCGCAGCCTTCTCTTGCTCAAGTGCGTTTACCAATTCAATCGTGGAGAAGAAGCGAACACGCTGGCGCTGGTGCTCAATGGCTTGAACGCCAATTGCAGTGGCTAGGTGTGTTTTACCGGTACCGGGTCCACCAACCAACACAATGTTTTGAGACGATTCAATGAACTCACACCTGTGCAATTGTCGGATGAGCGCTTCGCTCGCATCGCTGCAACCGAAGTCAAAGCCGGCAATGTCGCGATAGGCCGGGAATCTTGCGGACTTCATTTGATAAGCCTGTGAGCGCACTTCACGCTCGGCAAGCTCTGCCTTTAGCAATCCACCAAGCACAAGTGCAGCCGCTTTGTAGGCGGGCGAGTCCTGTGATGCCAAGTCCCCTAGCGCTTGAGCCATGCCGTGCAGCTTTAACTTCTTGAGCATCTCTGCCATGATATTAGGCTGCATAGTGCTGCTCCCTGAGTGTGTCATAGCGCCCAACGTTGGCCTGCGGCTCAATGTTTAGAGCGATAGCTGCAGGAGCCTCAATCGGTGGCACCGGTGCTGCGTCTAGCAATCGGCTTAGGATATTTAGAATCGTTTGCTTAGATGGCACACCGGACTCTAGTGCCAACTCGACAGCTGTCAGCACCGCTTGTTCATCATGCAGCAGAACGAGTGCAAGAACTTCAACCATTTCGCGATCACCACCCGGGTGCTTGAGGAGGCGCGCCTGAAGTTTTTTGAAGGCTTCAGGAAACTCAGCAAAGGGTGCACCGTTACGTAAAGCGCCAGGTTTTCGTTGCAGCACCGCTAAATAATGTCGCCAGTCGTAATAAGTAGACCCCGGGGTACTGTGACTTCGGTCGATGCGCCGCTCATGCTCAGCAATGACTTGCCCTTCGGCAACAAACACAAGACGTCCGGGATAAACCTTCAAACTAACCGCTCGATTAGCAAACGAGGCAGGAACGCTGTAGCGATTGCGCTCGAAGGTTACTAAGCAAGTTGGTGAGACCCGTTTGGTGTTCTCCACGTAGCCGTCAAAGGGTTGCCCAACCTGCATCAGGTGTGGCCGTTCATCAGACCAGACGTTCCAGATCGTATCGTCTTGCTCGGGGTGTTGGATTTGCTGCCACAGCAACACGCACTGATCTGCCAACCAATCATTAAGTGCGTCAAGGGAGCCAAACGGTGGAACCGTTCGCCATAGTCGGTGCCGGCTTTCACGAACATTCTTCTCAATCTGTCCCTTCTCCCAACCTGAGGCGGGATTACAGAACTCAGCATCGAAGAGGTAATGGCTGACCATGGCACTAAATTTGGCATTGACCTCACGCACTTTACCGGGCTTGACCCGATCAACGGCAGTCTTCATATTGTCGTAGATGCCTCGCCTAGGGATTCCACCCCAAGCCACAAAGGCATGGTGGTGAGCATCGAACAGCATCTCGTGCGTTTGAAGGAGATACGCCCTTAGAAAGAACGCCCGGCTGTGGCTTAGTTTGAACTGGGCGACCTGTAACTTGGTGCGCTCGCCGTTGATCACGGCCCAGTCTTCGCTCCAGTCGAACTGGAATGCCTCGCCCGGGCTAAAGCGCAGCGGCACGAAGGTGCCTAGGGATGCCGTACGCTCTCGCTCCCGCTCTTCTTGTCGCCACTTTCTAGCAAAGGCGGCCACCCGATCGTATGAACCAGTAAACCCCAAAGCACAGAGATCTGCGTGGATTTGTTTTAAGGTGCGCCGTTGCTTGCGCGAACGAGAGGTCTCTTTCTTTAGCCACTCGCTTAGCTTGGCCGCAAAACCATCTAACTTGCTCGGACTTTGCCGTGACGGGTAGATCGGCAGCACCGCGTCATTGCGTAAATACCGTCGGACGGTGTTTCGGGATATGCCAAGCCGGCTGGCGATCTCACGCAGAGAAACCTTGTCGCGCAGATGCCAGCGTCGTATTACGCTCAATATTGCCATGTCAATCACTCCAAATCTCCTGCTCAGCACCCCGAGCAGGTCAGTGTTCTACATGGGTCAATATTCGATGCAAATTACCCCTCTAAGTGGGTCAGTTCTCGGTGCAAATCAACAGGCATGCCAATAGATATCAACCCGCCTCACGCTGACTTAGTTAATGACACTGCAAGCGCAGTGCCTGAAGAACACTATCGCTTTGCGTTACACCCGGGGCTGCGCCAATTTCGTAGTGTGCACAGTGTGGCCAAGCGGGTGGGTTTGCCTGATCCGTTTTTTAGGGTGCATGAAGGGGCTTCAAGTAGCCACACTCGTATTGCTGGGCGCGAGTTAATCAATTACTCGGGTTACAACTATTTAGATTTGTGTGGCGACGCGCGTGTCAACGCGGCTGCGGTGGCGGCGATTGCGCAAAGCGGCACGTCGGTGTCTGCCAGCAGGGTTGTCTCAGGCGAAAGACCTATACACGGTGAGCTTGAGCGTGCCATTGCTAAGTTATACGACACGCCTGCGGCCGTTGTGTTTGTGAGTGGGCACGCGACCAATGTCAGCACTATTGGCTATCTGTTTGGCCCGCGCGATTTGATCGTGCACGATGAGTACATTCATAACAGTGCGCTGACTGGCATTGCGCTATCGGGTGCTAAGCGGATGTCGTTTGCGCATAACGACTGGCGTGCGCTTGATACTTTGTTGGCGCAACAGCGCGCGCACTATCAGCGGGTGTTGGTGATCATTGAAGGCGTCTACAGCATGGACGGCGATTACCCCGACCTGCCCCGCTTTGTTGAACTGCGCAATAAGCATCGTGTGTTTTTGATGGTTGACGAAGCGCATTCGTTAGGGGTGCTGGGTGAGCGCGGCCAGGGGATCCGTGAGCACTTTGGTGTGGCCTCAAGCGACGTGGATATCTGGATGGGTACGCTGTCTAAAACCCTGGCAAGCTGCGGTGGGTATATTGCGGGCGAAACGGCCTTGGTTGAGCATTTAAAGCTGTTAGCGCCGGGTTTTTTGTATAGCGTGGGGATGTCTCCGCCTTTGGCTGCGGCGGCGTTGGCGGCGTTGCAATGTATGCAGCTCGAACCCGAGCGTGTACAGGCCTTGCAAGCGCGCGGCCGCTATTTTTTAAAGCGAGCCCAAGAGGCTGGCTTCGATACGGGGTCAAGCGCAGGCATGGCTGTAATCCCCGTGATTTTGGGTGATTCGGATAAGACGATTAGGCTGGCTGCGGCGATGCTTGAGCGTGGAGTGAGTGTGCAGCCGATTCTGTATCCGGCCGTGCCGCAAAAGTCGACGCGGTTGAGATTTTTTATGTCGTGTCAACATACTGAGGCTGAGATTGACTATACGGTTGAGGCGTTGGTGGGGGTGATGGGGGGGATGGGTTGAAGTAAGCCGCTTGCCATACACGCAATTTTATCGCGCGTATGTTTACGAATATCGAAAAATCGCTACCCGCACTACGATTTGCGGATGTTCAGCACAAAATTCCACCGTACTATAATCATTACAAAACACGCGCGCTTACGCATGTTCGAGCGAAAAGTAGCCGACCATTTACTCGCACAAATAATCGATCTCGGTGAAACTCGGTACTCTGAAGATACCCACCTGTGGGCGTTTAAAGAATTTCCCATCCGCTCTGACAATTCGCTTTGTGCCGTGTTGGTAATCGAAGAAGCGCTAATCGTTAAGACAGTGATGCACCATTTTTCAGTGAGATAAGGAGGTCAATATGCGGACGACATACTACGATGGGGACGATATCCTTGTTGTCCACCTCTCGGATAAGCCAGTCCATCGCGAAGTTTCGCAAGACTGGTGTACCCATATTAGCTACGCTGAAGATGGCACGATGGTCGAGATTGTTGTGCTCGATGCAAAGGCCAACGGGGTATATCCGTTGGCGATTGAACACGCTAGGGCCGCTTAGTCTTTGCTAATATTGGTATCGCGACAGAGGGTGTCATACGATCATGCCTCCTCTGTTTCAGAGCGGACTTGCGCAACGGTGTTTAGATGGGATTTCGAGACTGAGGCTTTTTTTAGCCAATCTTCAAATTCACTGCGATTAACACGCCGATGCCCTTTGTCTGTACGAGTCACTTGCCCTGTATACAGAGGCCCGTCTAGCAAGGCAATGATGAAGGGCCGACTGAAACCGGAAAGGCGTGCGGCGTCCTCTGTCGTCAACCATTCTTTAGTCTTCGTTGGGACGATGCCGCTCATGCACTCTACGAATCGCTCATCCACCATCAGTTGAGAAACCAACGAGCTGCTGACAGCTACAAGCGTTTTATGGCTGATTCCGCCTGGTTTTGTCACAGTGATATGGCCAAGCGCGATCGATAACCCATCCAACATGATCTTGTTGAGGGTTGTTTTAGTTTTTTGCTTAAGGACAATTCCCATTTTTGTCTCATTAATTCGAAGAAATCGAAATAATGATAACAAAAATCTCGGACTCAAACAAGCGGCATTCGTAGGTAATTAGCAGAATCTATCGAAGGCTATGACGCGAAGGTTATCGGTGATTATCCTGCGGCGATCGAACGCGCCAGTGCGGCATAGCCTGCTCTTATATCGGCAAAGCGGCTTCGATCACCGACTGCCTACACTTTTTAGGCAAGGCTCTGGGCGTTAAGACATCAACCGAAACACCAAGCAGTTGTTTCAACTTGAAACGGATCGCCCCGATGTCGAACAACGTCATTTCAGGCATCGGGTCAATCAAAATATCAAGATCACTCGTTTCAGTGTCAGTGCCTGCAGCCACAGAGCCAAATACCCGTGCGTTGCTGGCGTGATGCGCAGAGACGATCTCGCGGATTTGCTTTCGATGGATTGCGAGGGCTTCTGAGGGTTTCATTTCATCTTCATCATTCAACGGCGATCACATGAACTCTGCGCTCTCGGTCGGCAGCAAACGATAAAACAGCCAAGATATCGGTCAATTCAAGCTCTGGATAATCTTCAAGAATCTCTTGCGAGCTGACGCCCTCAGCGAGTAACGCCAGCACGTCATAGACCGTAATGCGAAGATCCCGGATGCAAGGCTTACCGCCTCGCTTTCCTACTTGTAAGGTAATTCTGTTCATCCAGACTTAACTATAGTGACTAATTGTCAGGCTTTACAGGTAGCCCGCTAATCGCAAGTTCGCCACCGAAGGCGTCAATCACACGCAGCACTTGCTGTAGCTGCACCGTTGCCTTGCCCGCTTCAAGATCCACGATAAAGCGCACGCCGACGCCTGCCGCAAGTGCTAATTGTGGCTGCGTTAGGCCTAGCTGCTTACGGGCAGCGCGAAGCGCGTCGCCCAAATGTTGAGCTGTTCTGATCGAG
This sequence comes from Bordetella parapertussis, assembly GCA_945887835.1. GTDB lineage: Bacteria > Pseudomonadota > Gammaproteobacteria > Burkholderiales > Burkholderiaceae_B > Zwartia > Zwartia parapertussis_B. The sequence continues at coordinate 5,321 of CAMCZQ010000194.1, forward strand.
GTCATATTTTAGATAATTTACCGTAAGGGAAATTATCGTATAAAACCGCTACGGAAGCAAGATAAATTCCCGATCGGGAAAGTTCATCAAAATGGTGACAAGCAATTCATTTAATTGACCGCTCGGGAATAATCTTGAGTCAACTACACAACAAGGTTGCAATGCGCAAAGCCTATCCGACTGCACCACTTTTGCATCCCTAAGCGTTATCGTTATTTAACAAAAAAGCCTATTTATTAACGTAATTTTTCATTTTTTATCGTTTTTATGAAAAATTAGCGCATGAATAACGAAAACTTACATGGTGCGACGTATTCGCTCAACCCAAGCAAACCGCGCACTCTACCAAAAGAATGCGCGGTAATTTCACAAGCCTCACCGATAAACCAAATCCCTCAAGCCCAGTGACAGCACGGGCACGTAGGTGATCACCATCAAGCAACACAGCACCACGATCACGAAGGGCCATAGGCGGCTGATGACTTGATCGAGTGATAGTTTGGCCACCGTACACGCGGCAAATAGGTTCACACCAAAAGGTGGGGTGATCATGCCTAATGCCAAGTTCACCACCATCACCAAGCCAAAATGCACGGGGTCGATACCGAAGTGCATCGCAACGGGTGCCAAGATCGGAGCCAGAACGATAATCGCGGCACCGGTCTCGATAAACATCCCGATGATAAACAGCGCTGCATTGACACCCAGCAAGAACATAGCAGGTGATTGCAAGACTGCTTCAAGCCAGCGACCGATTGCATCGGGCACGCCTGCGCGTGTTAACAAGAAGGCGAATAAGCCCGCGTTCGCGATGATGAACATAATCACAGCGCTGGATACGACCGACTTTTTAAGGATAGGCAAGATATCGCGAAATTTGATTTCGCCATACATGACCATACCGACCATTAAAGCGTAGAACACGGCAACGGCAGAGGCTTCTGTCGGCGTAAACACGCCCCCGTAAATGCCACCCAAAATAATGACAGGCATCAACAACG
>CAMCZQ010000195.1 GCA_945887835.1 Bordetella parapertussis
GCCGGCGCAGATGATTACCTGACCAAGCCCTTTGAGCTTGCCGAACTCGCTGCACGGGTGCGCGCCCTGGCCCGACGTCATCTCGGGGTGGCGCGTTCACTTCTTGAGTTTGGCACTTTGTCGCTCGATACGGCTCATCGCGAATGTCGTATTCACGGTCAGCGTCTGGCCCTGTCGGTACGCGAACTCTCGGTACTCGAGATGCTGTTAGTGAGGGCCGGCAAAGTCGTCACTAAGCAGCAGATTGTTCAAGGTTTGTCGGCGCTCGATTCAGACTTTAGCGAAAACGCGGTCGAGGTCTATATTTATCGCTTGCGCAAGCGCCTTGAAGGCAAAGGGTTTGCCATCCAGACGGTGCGGGGGTTTGGCTACCTGCTCGCGACCGAAGCGTCTTAAGAAAGGTTCCTCATGTTTAAACTCTCGCTCTTGGCGCGCGGGACTCTGGCGCGTAACTTAACGCTTAAATTGTTACCGCCACTCGTCTTGTTGGTCGGTTTAGACTTGCTGGCCACCTGGATCATCACTCACAAAATTGAGATGGCTGATTGGCAACTTGAAGATATCTTCTGGTTGATGGTGTTGGGTCAGGTTGGTCTCATCGCGCTTTGTGTCTGGGTAGTCGTGCGTGGCGTGCGTTCGGGAATGCGTGCCGTGAATCAGTTGTCTGACGAAATCGCACAGCGTTCAGTCGACGACTTAGGTCAGCTAAGAATTGACGGCTTACCCCAAGAGTTGAATGGCTTAGTCCGGCATACAAATGAACTCTTGGCGCGCCTGCGCGACACGCTTGAGGCGCAGCGCCGTTTTGTCGGGCATGCGGCGCATCAACTTAGAACGCCTTTGGCAGGGTTAAAGCTTGAGTCTGAGTTGATGTTGGCTAAAGAGCTTTCACCTGACTTGCGCGAACGTGCCGAGCGCATTAAGCAGGTGAGCGACCGGATGATTCGCTTAGGGCGTCAGCTTTTGGTGCTGGCGCGTGTTGACCCAGAGGCGCGACCACAAGATCATTTTTTGCGTCTCGATTTGTGTGAGTGGGTGCGCACCTGTGGTGTTGAATGGTTGGCCCGCGCGCAAGAGGCCGGGGTTGTCTTACAACTTGAGGCACCCGACCACCCTGTGTGGGTTGAGGGTGATCCGATTTTGCTGGATGAACTGCTAGGCAATCTCATCGATAACGCTCTGAAATATGCTGCGGGTGCGCAGGGCCTCAGGCTGTTGGTGACATCAACGCCGCCGACGCTCGCCGTTGAAGACGACGGCCCGGGCATTAGTACGCAAGAGCAGGGCCGCGTGTTTGAAGCCTTTTATCGCTCGCCTGATGCGCCCGCAGGAGGGTCGGGCTTAGGTTTGGCAATTGTGCGCGAGATTGCCCGCGCGCACGGCGCCTGGTGGAATTTGGTGAGTCGTCCACAATTTGCAGGCACACGATTAACAGTCGTATTTCCGGGCACACGCAAAGGCGCTCAGTTAACGCGCCTTGAGCGGTTTAATCAGATGCGTTGAGCCCAGCACCCGCTCAGAATTTTCGTCCGGCGCGTGACTCGATGCGCATTCGTAACGCATTGAGCTTAATGAAGCCCGCAGCATCTGCCTGGTTATACGCGCCGCCATCATCATCAAAGGTCGCAATCGTTTGATCAAAAAGTGTGTCTTTTGAGTCGCGCGATACGGTGTAAACGTTGCCTTTATAGAGCTTTAGACGGACCCAGCCATTGACCTCGGCCTGCGTGGTGTCGATCAACGCTTGAATCGCCCGACGCTCGGGTGACCACCAGTAACCGTTATAAATCAGGCTGGCATAACGCGGCATCAAATCATCTTTAAGATGCGCCACTTCGCGGTCAAGCGTAATCGATTCAATGGCGCGGTGAGCCTTGAGCAAAATCGTACCGCCCGGGGTTTCGTAGCAGCCGCGTGATTTCATGCCCACGTAGCGGTTTTCGACCAAGTCGAGGCGACCGATACCGTGTTTGCCACCAAGCTCGTTGAGTTTTGTCAGCACCTGAGCCGGTGAAAGTCGCACGCCGTTTAGGCCAACGACATCGCCGTGTTCAAACTCGAGATCCAGATATTCTGCCTTGTCAGGAGCGGCCTCGGGTGAGACTGTCCAGCGCCACATGGTTTCTTCTGCTTCTGCCTTAGGGTCTTCAAGGTGACGACCCTCAAAACTGATGTGCAGCAGGTTGGCATCCATCGAGTAGGGCGCGCCGCCTTGCTTGTGTTTCATGTCAACTGCGATTCCAGCGGCTTCTGCGTATTGCAAAAGTTTTTCGCGCGAGACTAAATCCCATTCGCGCCACGGGGCAATTACCTTAATGCCGGGCTCCAGCGCGTAGTAACCGAGTTCAAAACGGACCTGATCGTTGCCTTTGCCGGTTGCGCCATGCGAGACCGCATCGGCGCCAACTTGTCGGGCGATTTCAATTTGACGTTTGGCAATCAGAGGGCGTGCAATCGAGGTGCCAAGCAAGTATTCGCCTTCATAGACGGTATTGCAGCGAAACATCGGAAACACAAAGTCACGTACGAACTCTTCGCGCAGGTCGTCAATAAAGATCTGTTCGGGTTTGATGCCAAACTTGATCGCTTTTGCGCGTGCGGGTTCGAGTTCTTCGCCCTGACCGATATCGGCCGTAAAGGTAACGACTTCGCATTGGTAGGTGTCTTGCAGCCATTTAAGAATGACTGAAGTATCGAGTCCACCTGAATAGGCCAACACGACTTTTTTGATATCGCTCATAAGATGCTCTGGATTGACTGAAGGATTAACAGAAGGACTCATTTTAACGGAATGCACGGAAATCCTACCCGCTCAGGGAGAGATAGCAACGCAAGCCCGCGCGGGTTAGCTCAGACGCCCGAGCAGTAAAAATTCCATTAAAGCTTTTTGCACATGCAAACGGTTTTCAGCCTCGTCCCAGACCACACTTTGTGGGCCGTCAATGACCGCTGCAGCGACTTCTTCGCCTCGATGTGCGGGCAGGCAGTGCATGAAGAGCGCCTCGGGGGTCGCTTGCGCCATCATGTCCTGATCGACACACCAGTCGGCAAAGGCAGTCCGACGCTCTTCGTTTTCTGACTCGTAGCCCATGCTGGTCCAGACATCGGTCGTGACGAGATGAGCGCCTTTGCAAGCTTCGTGCGGATCAGCAAACTCTTTGACGACACCCGTTTTGACCGAACTCAGACGCTTTTTCTCTAAGACATAACCGGTTGGCGTCGACACGTGCAGCGTAAAACCCAGTAACTCTGCGGCCTGAATCCAGGTGTAGGCCATGTTGTTGGCATCCCCCACCCAGGCGACAATCTTGCCTGTCAGGCTGCCGCGCGCCTGAATATAGGTAAAGAGGTCGGCCAGAATCTGGCAGGGGTGAAACTCGTTGGTTAAGCCATTGATGACCGGCACGCGTGAGTGCGCGGCAAAGGTCTCGAGACGCGTTTGCTCAAAGGTTCGGATCATCACAATGTCAACCATGCGCGACACCACGCGGGCGGTGTCTTCGATGGGCTCAGAGCGACCGAGTTGCGAGTCGGTGGTGGTGAGATGGATGACTGAACCACCCATCTGATACATGCCCGCTTCGAAAGAGACTCGAGTCCGGGTACTGGCTTTTTCAAATACCATCGCCAACGTACGGTCGTGCAGAGGGCGATGAGGTTCGTAGCGCTTGAATTTGTCTTTGATCAATTTGGCGCGCTCAAGCACATAGAGCAGCTCGCCTGCGCTGAGGTCTTGCAATTGTAGGAAATGCCGAAGCGAGTCGGCGGTAGGTACGGCGTTTGACATGATGCACTCGATAAAGTTGTCAGTCCCGAGCCACACGGCCCGACCCTCTGTTTGAGTGTCAGGCCATGGCAGTGCGGGCTAGGCGGTTTCGGCGTTAAACGCCTTGATCAGAGGCACCAGAATCTTGACGATTTCGTCGGCCTCTTGGGTGGTGAGAATGAGTGGGGGTAACAGACGCACCACGCGGTCGCGCGTGACGTTAATCAGTAAGCCCGCCTCAAGCGCACGCGCGGTTAAAACGCTGCAGGGCTTCTCGAGCTCGATACCTAACATTAAGCCCTGGCCTCGCACTTCACGCACGCCTGGTGTGCCTAACAAGGCTTTGCCCAGCGCGGCCTTCAGGTGTGCGCCAACCGTTGCGGCATTTTCAAGGAGGTGCTCTTCTTCGAGTGCACGCAAGGTGGCAATACCAGCGGCGCTCACTAAGGGGCTACCGCCGAAGGTTGTGCCATGGCTACCGGGGCCTAAAACACCTGCGGCAGGGCCGCACGCGCCGATCGCGCCAATTGGTACGCCACCGCCCAAGCCTTTTGCAAAGACGACGACATCAGGCAGAATCTCGGCCCATTGATGTGCCAGCCATTTGCCGGTGCGGCCAATGCCTGATTGAACTTCATCAATCATCATGAGCCAGCCGCGTTCGTTACATAGCGCACGCAAATCTTTAAGATTTTTTACGTCGGTGGGGCGAATGCCGCCTTCGCCTTGCAACACCTCAAGAAGCACGGCAACCACGCGGGGCTCAGCGTCGCCAGCAGCTTTGATGGCGGCCAGGTCGTTGTAGGCGACTTTGATAAAGCCGCCAGGTAACGGGCCAAAGCCAGTGCGTGCTTTCTCACTGTCTGTTGCAGCAAGCGTGCCAATGGTGCGACCGTGCCATGAGGATTCCATGGTGATGATGGTGGGTAGGTCGTTGCCTTTTTTGTAGCCGTAATAGCGCGCAAGCTTGATGGCGGCTTCGTTGGCTTCGGCGCCGCTGTTGCCAAAGACGATCTCAGTCATGCCTGACATTTTGATCATGCGTTGAGCGAGCTCTTCTTGTTCGGGCACTCCGTACAAGTTTGAGACATGAATGACGCGCGCAGCCTGTTCGCTGATTGCAGCAACCAGTTTGGGGTGAGCATGCCCTAAGCATGACACGCCAATGCCAGCCATCGCGTCGAGGTAGCGTCGGCCCTTTGTATCCCAAAGCCAAACGCCTTTACCGTGGGTAAAGGCAACTGGAAGGCGGGAATACGTGTTAGAAAGGGCTGAGGTCATGGTCGAGGCTCCGTAAAATACCCATGGTGCAGGATCGCACGTGCGGGTGTAAAACCTCAATCATATACAATCTAGGCGACAGAGGCGTGAATCAGAAGTTTGCGGGCTCTGAAGCGGCGACACAGGTTGTGCATGACAGCAGAAGTTCGTTATTTTGTTATCTATGGGGTGACAGAATCAGGTAGTGCTTTTAGGCCCAGCGACTGGGCCGAGCGTCTTGCCGGTGTGCTTGCGCCGTATCGCCCGCCCGGAACCCTAGGCGGCTACATCTCTTACTCACCCTACGCCGTGCCCTCAACCCTTGACGGGCAGCGCTGCGTTGTGGTCGATGGTCGTTTGCGTGACCTTGAGCCTCTGGCCTGGCAATTCGTGCACGACTTTGCGCACGACAATCAGCTTAAAACGAAAGCTGATTTGCCCGAAGATCCCTTAGTACGACATTCGTCTTAGATGAGTGGTGTGACCAACTTGCCGTGTGTAAACATGCTGTGCAGGTTGTCCAGTACGCAGTTGGTCATGGCGCGACGGGTTTCGTGCGTGGCACTTGCAACGTGTGGCATCAATACGACATTGTTGAGTGTTTTAAGCTGATCTGGCACTTTTGGCTCGTTGTCGAACACATCAAGCCCCGCGCCGCCGAGCTCGCCAGAGGTCAACAGGCGCACCATCGCGGGCTCGTCAATCACCGAACCACGTGCGATATTGATCAGACGACCTGAAGGGCCAAGGGCGCGCATGATTTCTTCATTGACCAAGTGCTTGGTGCTAGCGCCACCAACCGTGGCAAGCACCAGAAAATCGCTTTCACGGGCGAGTTCGAGCAAAGAGGCTTGATAGGTGTAAGGCACATCGTTGCGAGGCTTACGGTTATGGTAAGAAACGGCCATGTCAAACCCCAGACCACGGCGTGCAATCGCTTCGCCAATTCGTCCTAGGCCAACGACCCCTAGCTTTTTACCGCTCACGCGGGCGCCAAGAGGAAGCAGACTGGTTTTGTTTTCCCAGTGGTTTTCGCGCACAAAGCGATCGCCCCAACCAATGTTGCGCGCGCAGGCCAGCAACAAGCCCCAGGCGATATCGGCCACGCAATCGTTTAAGACATCAGGTGTTGTACTGACCTGAATCTTGCGCGCTGCGGCGCTTTCAAGGTCGATTTTGTCGTAGCCC
>CAMCZQ010000196.1 GCA_945887835.1 Bordetella parapertussis
ATGGCGGTGATTCCGCACTTGATGAAACTTTCGTTCGATCCCTTGGTGGATTTGGCACCCATCACTATGGGGGTCGTTTTTCCAAATGTTTTGGTCGTGCCTGCGTCTTTGAACATCACGACGTTTGCTGAGTTTGTGGCACTTGCGAAAAAAAATCCAGGCAAGTTGACTTACGCAGCCACAGGAATTGGCTCGGCCTCACACTTGGCCGGTGAACTCCTGGGGCAACGCGCGGGCGTCGATATCGTTAATATCCAATACAAAGGCGGTAGTGCTGCCATGATCGACTTAATCGGTGGTCGCATCGATGCTTACTATTCGACCCCATCGTCTGCAGCACCACATATTCAAAGCAAAAAACTAGTCGCGCTTGCGACAACCGGTTTAACTCGTCCGGCCTTGTTACCTGACTTACCAACTGTTGCCGAATCTGGCTACCCAGAGTTCAACGCGGTCAATTGGTATTCTTATGTGGCGCCCGGTAAAACGCCGGCTCCGATCCTCGAGCGTTGGAATACAGAGTTCGTCAAAGTTTTAAATACGCCGTCGGTTCGAGAGGCTTTGCTGACGCTCGGCTTGACACCACAGCCAATGAGCCGTCAAGAGTTGGCTGACTATATGGCCAAAGAATCAGCGATCTGGAAGGCAGTGATTAAAGAGCGTAATATTAAAATCGATTAAGTGCCGCAGGCTCTGCGGTTTAAGGGACGCCTCACCTCCCTCCCGTACGCTAAGGCTTTTCAGCTTTTTCAGGTTTGTCGCGGCGAGCAATTTGAACGCTGCGGCGTTCGTGCTCTTTGTTGTAGCTAAAAGCAAACGGGATCGGCTTGACGTCGGTTGCTTGCTTGTAGGCCTGTGCAAGCGATTGTTGTTTGTGCGGGCTGAATTGCTCAAAGGGCAACGAAAAGCCTCCGTAAAGTTGGACATTACCGATTTTTTTAAGCTGCGCGTAGTCAACGCCGGTTTCATCTTGCACGACGACTGGGGCGTTCTTGATAATCATATCCCGCAAGACGATAAAGTTACCGTCTTGTAAGAGGTGCGAGGCGGCTTTAAGCAACATGGGGTGCTGAGTCATATGACTCAGCCAGCCACGCATGGGTTCATTGACTAAAAGGTTTTGATCTGAGAGGTCGAGGCTGACGTAGTCAAGCGCAACCGTTTTGCCGTTTTTGTTTAACACCAGGCGCACCGACTTCCAGGGCCCTTGCGCTTTAATGAATTGGCCCGAGGCAGGGTCGTACGCAATTGGATAAAGCTCGACCACGTCATAGCCGGTATACAACGCAAAGGTAGTCAAAATCGTTGTGATGCCAATGTGGGCGCTCTTTGCAAAGCGATCCGCCTCAAGCTCAGCCGTGATAAAAAAGGCGTTATAGGCAAAGCGTTTCCATTCCCGTAGAAACTTTGTCTGAAAATGTTGTGCGCGTTCGGGTGACATCGGCGCAAGTAGCGCTGGCTCGCCTGCTGCCTGCATCGCCACCATGACGTAGCGATCCGCATCAGGATAAAGTTGATTCACCGTAACAAAATCGGGGCCAGAGAAAGGATAAAAAACCGTGCCTGTACGCTCAAAGCGTACTTCGCTCTTAGCCCACTCTTTGATTGGGAGACCATGATCATTTTGGTAAATGGCCCAAGACTCATCGGCGAGTTTTTTGTTTTCTGCAGTTAAAAAGGGAAACGCAGCAGACGTTGTCGCGGCGCTTACTTGATATTTTCCTTGTAAGGGCATGGCGGCAGACGGCTTTGCTGCTGTAGGTGTCGCGCTAGGCTCTGTGGTTTGAGCCACCTGTGTCGTCGGCTCTGTTGTACTTAACGCAGGCGTTTGTGTCTGAGCTAGAAGCGGAAGTCCGGGCGACAGGCTTAGGAGTAGTAATGTGGTCTTGACGGCAAGAGTTAAAACACAATTCGTTCGGTTCATAGTTGTGGTGACGTATTTTTTAAGATATAAGCGTGCGCGAGATATTAGCCTACCCTGCACTTTTGTGTGCCTTAAACAATCGAGCGTGCCGAGGTGATGCCCCCGTCTACTGTAAAGATAGCCCCCGAGGTGTACGCTGATTTATCTGAAGCGAGATAAACACAGAGATCAGCGATTTCCTGCGCAGTCGCAGCCCTACCCAAGGGAAGTTTAGCCAGCAATTCTTCTGTACGGTCCGCGTCACCAAACTCTGCCTCTGCTCGTCGACGCAACACCTTCTGAATACGAGGGGTCGAGACAGCGCCTGGGTTGACACCAACCACCCTCACGCCATCACGCAAACTGCGTCCACCAATCGCACGGGTAAACGCCATTAAAGCGGCATTCCCGGTGGTGCCGGCGACGTAATCAAAGTCGTAATTCTCACCGCCAATACCGATATTGTTAATGATGACGCCCTGGCCGCGGGCCTTAAATAGCGGGTAGAACGCTCGCGTCATGTCGATGTAGCCAAAGACCTTGAGCTCCCAGCCCGCGCGCCATTGTGTTGCGTTGACGTCCCAAAGATTACCTCCGGGGATGGTGCCTGCGTTATTCACCAAAATATCGATATCAGAGGCCTGTTTAACAATTGTTTCGATGGCACCCGCTTCGGTCATGTCCAAAGTGATGACTCGGGTTGAAACCCCAAAGCGTTTGAGCAAGTCGCTGGCGAGGGCCTGGAGTCGCTCGCCTGAGCGGGCAACAACGGTTAAGTCGCAGCCTTCGCGTGCAAAGGATTCGGCGAGCGCCTGACCGATACCTTGCGAGGCGCCTGTCACCAGGACCTTCTTGCCTGTTAAGTTAAGTTCCATCGTTATTCCTGACAAGTCAAAGTGTTTAGCTGTGCGGCCGTTGGATACATTTCAAGGTTGTGATTCTTTCAGTCGCTGTTGTAATTCTTGCATCGCGCTTGGGTTGTTCAAGGCCGATAGATCGCCGAGCTTCTCGTCCATAAAGATGTTGCGGATCAGACGACGCATGATCTTTTGACTGCGAGTTTTGGGTAAGTCTTTCATAACGTAAACGCGGCTGGGTCGAAAGGGCTTGCCCATCCTGTTCGAGACATGGTTTTTAATCAATTCTTCAAGTTCGACTTCTGCGCCTTTGTAGTCAGAAGAGGCGATGACAAATACGATTAACTTTTGCCCTTTGCTTGGATCAGCTACGCCAATGGCAGCTGCTTCGCTGACCTCTTTAAGGGCGAGCAAGATCTCTTCAACTTCTGCGGGCCCCAGGCGCTTACCTGCGATCTTTAACGTGTCATCCGAACGGCCGAGAATGTAGAAATGACCATGGTCGTCGTGCAGAGCCAAATCGCCATGAATCCATTGCCCAGCGATTGTGCGCCAGTACGCGTCAAGATAGCGTTCGTCATCCATCCAAAAGGATTGTGTCATTCCGACAAAAGGCGCACGGATCGACAATTCTCCAATTTCGTTTCGTACGGAGGCGCCGACCGAGTCGACCACATCGGTCCTGACGCCTGGGCTCGCGGTGTTAAACGATGCGGCGGCAATGGGCTTAATCACGACGCTTGAAAGCAGCGCGCAACTCGCCTCTGTCCCGCCCGTGACATTAATGATGGGGCAGGTGCCGCGACCAAAATGCGTTTCAAACCATTTGAAATGCACAGGGTCGATTGGTTCACCTGCTGTGATGAGTAAGCGGATTGAAGATAAATCTGGTTTCAAAGCAATCGCCGCGTGGCTGGCATAGCCGCGAATGAGCGTAGGCGATGCTCCGTAGACTGTCACGCCATAACGCTCGATCAGATTTCCCATGCGGGTCCAGTCTGGGTAATCAGGTGCGCCGTCATAGGTCACTAAGGTCGCGCCATTCAAGAGCGCCATGGTCGAGACAAGCGGGCCGGCAATCCAACCCATATCGGCAGGCCAGCAAACGACATCGCCACGACGCACATCAAAATGAACAGCCGAGTCGTGCGCCATTTTTAGAGGGAAGCCACCGTGCGTATGAACAGGTCCTTTTGGCTTGCCTGTTGTACCCGAAGTGTAAATAACCATAAAAGGATCGTCGGGTGACATACGCGCGGAGGCGAGATGCTGGCCGGGTGTACCTGTCGCGACAAGCGACCAACTGATATCGTTAGTCTTTAACGCAGGGCCCTCAGGCGAATGCTTCCAGATGATCGTCTCAATGGTTGGCAATTGTGTACAAGCCGCCTCGACGATTGCGCGCGCATCAATGAACTGTCCGCGACGACTAAAGCCTGTTGAGGCCACTAACAAGCGGGCAGTGCACGAAGACAAACGCGCAACAATGGCGTCTACGCCAAAGCCGCTAAACAGCGGCACGACGATCGCGCCCAAGTACGAAAGGCCCAACAGTGTGATGTTCGCTTCAATACCATTTTCTAACAGTAAACCGACACGGTCACCACGCCTGACGCCAAGTTTCATCATCCCTGCTGCAAAGTCTTGCACACGGATTTTTAGCTCAGCGTAGGACACGGTTTGCGGCGCGATTTGCTCACGCTCGGCAATCAGTGCGGGTAATTGGGCGGTGGCAGGATCGTCTGACCAACGCAGCACCGTATCCACCCAATTGAGTTCTCCACCCGTAAACCAGCGTGGAAATTCAGCGCCACGAGAGATGTCAATATATTGCGTGTACTCTTTTGACCAAACGATCCCGCAGAACGCATTGACTACTTTCCAATATTGCGCAGGTTGCTCAATTGAAAACTGGTAAAAAGCCTCGTAATCTTTGAAGCCCAAGCGTTGCATCAAGCGCGCAATATTTGAGTCAGTCAGATCTTCGGGACGAGGCTGCCAGGCGGCCAGTAGGTTCGTTGTCATGTCGGTCTGGCAGCGTTAGTTGATCGTGAGGCCACCATCAACGGTCAGTATGTGCCCCGTTGTTGACAGTGATTCGTCTGAGGCTAAATAGAGTGCCGCGTACGCCACATCTTTGGGCGGCACGACACCAAACATTTGTCCGGATAAGAATTTAGACGTTACCCCGTCATCTTTTAGCAGTGTCAATACCCGGTCAGTGCCGGTCGCACCCGGTGCAATCGCGTTGACGCGAACTTTGCTCGGGCCATACTCGACAGCCATCGAACGCGTGAGTGCAGAAATCGCACCCTTAGCTGCGGTGTAGGCGTCTTTTCTGTGCGTGCCAATTAAGGCCACGACTGAGGTCATGTTAATCACGGCTCCGCCACCGCTGGCAATAATGGCGGGGATTCCATGTTGGCAACCAAGCCACGTGCCAAACAAATCAAGTTGCATTTTTCGCCAAAACTCTTCAGTCGGCCCCTCAGTGACCGCGCCGTCTTGTACGGTTGAGCCGCCGGCGTTGTTATGCAAAATGTTTAATTTTCCAAAAGTGTCAACGCAGCGTTTGACGGCGGCCTGCACTTGCTCAGATTGTGTGACGTCGGCCTCAATAAAGAGTCCTTCGCCTCCCTGTGCTTTAAGCAGTTTTTCGGTTTCGTGACCACCCTTGGCATTTCTGTCAATGAAGGCAACTCGTGCGCCTTCTTGCGCAAAAAGTAACGCAGTCTCTCGGCCAATCCCTGCGCCTGCGCCCGTAATGAGGGCGACCTTGCCACTTAAACGTCCCATGTTAATCCCGAATAAAAAATTAAATACCGAGGTAGGCGCGTTGAATCTCTTCGCTGTTGGCAAGATCCGCTGCTAACCCATGCATAGCAACTTCTCCGCGTTCGAGGATGTAGGCGTAATGCGAAATCTCTAGAGCAATCTCAGCGTTTTGTTCAACCAAAAGAATCTCGACTCCTGCTTTCGCAATCGATTGAATGATCTCGGCGATGGTGTCGACAATCGCGGGTGCCAGACCAATGGTTGGCTCATCAAGCAGAAGCAACTTTGGGCCCGCCATGAGTGCTCGCGCAACTGCGACCATTTGCTGCTGCCCACCGCTCAGGCTGGCTGCGCGTACGTTTAGTTTTTCTCTTAATGCAGGAAAATATTCCAACGTCTGTTCAAAATCGCGGGCGATGGCCACTTTGTCCGAGCGCTGAAAAGCACCCATCTGTAAGTTCTCTGTGACAGTCATGCTTTTAAACAGACGTCGCCCCTCGGGCACGAGTACCAGGCCCTGTTTGACCAAGACGTCAGTCTCTGTGTGGCTAATATTTTTTCCAAAAAGCTCGATGCTTGCGCTTTGCGATGGGAGTAAACCAGTCAATGCTTTCATCGTCGTAGATTTGCCCGAGCCGTTCGAGCCAATGA
>CAMCZQ010000197.1 GCA_945887835.1 Bordetella parapertussis
TGCGCGAAATCGTTTACACCGAACCTGCAGTACGTGGCGACACCTCAGGCAAAGTCATGAAGCCCGCCAAAATCAACACCGGCCACGAGCTACCCGTACCGTTGTTTTGCGCAATTGGCGACAAAATCGAGATCGACACACGCACCGGCGAATACCGTAGCCGTGTGATGTAAGTTGTTTGCGTCTGAAGTAAAAAGGCCCAACGCTGTTGGGCCTTTTTTATTGCGCGCCCGGCGAAGGCTCACTGTATTCAAACACCGCGTATTTTTCAAGAATATGGTCTCGAAAGTCTTGTCCGATTTCATCCCACACTAAAACGTCTACACTAAAGGGTAACGAACTTTCATCAAGTGCTTCTCTTAGTTCAGCCACTGAAGCGCTTTGTGCATTCTTAGAAAAAACGACGAGATCAAGGTCTGAATCAGCTCTGAAGTTACCTTTGACGCGTGAACCAAACGCCCATACTAAAACACTAGGTAAGTGCTGTTTAAATAGCACCGAGAGCGTTTTACGCTGAACACTCGAAATGTGGATCGCAGACGTCACGACCAAGCTTCTCCGGTCATCACTGTATAAAGCGCGCGCGTATCTTTCAAAAATTCATGCAACCGCACGATGCACTGCTGCGCCTTGTCACCATCGTAATCATGAGCAGTATTGGTACGCGTGTCAGCGTAAACCAGCCAGGCATCTATCGAATTAGCGAGCAACTTATTTTCGTTCGCCAATCGAAATACCGGCTTAGGGCTATTCGGAACCTCTGGCGCCCCCAACACCTCAATTAAGTAGCGCTTTAAGATTTTCCAGGTGCAGTCATAGCAAATCTCAAACCGTTGAATGCAAGACTCAACAATTGCCTCTTTATTCAATACACTCAAGTTAGCCTGATTGTGGCTGCCTAGATAGTTAGCATATTGCAACTCAAGATGCGACAGCGATTTCTTTAATTTGCTGTAATCAATCATAGAAAACACCTCGACTTAACTATTTAACGGAATGTGCAAAAACTCTGTCCGGTCAGGGGAAGCATACTAAGAATCAGCTAACGTAACGACTCTAGAATCAGCATTACGATTTTCTGCATCATACTGGCTGGCGCTTGACCAGTCGAATACCGAGGAAAAAAAAGCGCCTCTTCATGTCACCAAGCTCGGCTACCTGTGTCAGCGTGTCTGATTCTCAAGGTCAGCGAGCCAACGTAAGGCGTATTCTCGATCAGGTCCGCACATTTCTGCTGAGGGTTGTAAACCACCGCAAAAGGCTGGGCGCTCGGGTTGACCGAAGATGGCACAGCGATTGTCTGGCAAGAGCTGCACGCAACGTACGCCCGCCGGTTTGCCCTGCGGCATGCCTGGGATGGGGCTGGTGATAGAGGGCGCGATACAGCAGGCACCGCAATCAGGGCGGCAGTTCATTACGCGGCTCAAATCGCTCTTGTTTTGCATCGTCACGAAGCGCAGAAGGTTGAGAGGACACACCCCGCCGCACGATCATTAGTCAGTCGCATCCAACCTTTGAGAGCATTCGCACACTCACTGCAGGCGATCAGTATCCAGAAAATCTGGCAAGGCAACGACGGCAATGCCGTCTTCGGCTAACGCTTCGCGTTCTTCACGCGTGGCAGTGCCGCGAATTGGCCGCTCGTCAGACTCGCCCTCATGGATCCGGCGCGCTTCGTCGGCAAAACGATCACCGACGTTTTCAGTTTTGCTCACAAACTCGCGCATCTGCTGCATGACAGCGGCCTGCATTTGCATCAGTTTTGCCGCTTCGGGATTCGCTGCAATCAAACTACGCGAAGTCTCTTGCGCAGCGGCAGCGGCATCAGCGGAGGCGTTTGATTCAAGACGAGGTTGCTCAAAATGCCCCACATTGATCCTGGGTACCGATAAGCGCTTTTCGATTTTGTCGTTTTGGCAGAGCGGACAGCTAATTAGGCCACGAGCCTGTTGCGAGTCGTAATCTTCGTGCGAGCTGAACCAACCCTCAAAAAGATGGCGATTACCGCATTCAAGATCGAAAACTTTGAGTCCCATGAGCCTTAGGTGGGGCTAAATACCCACAATTCAAGCTTTAGAGTATACCGGAGGGCGTGCTATCCCGACTTCACCCGACTCCGACCATTCAGCGACCTTTCAAGCAAACTCTAGCCGTGGCACTGCGGCTAACAGTTCTTTGGTCACGGCATGAGAAGGTGCCTGTAATACCTGGGCGGCAGTACCCAACTCAACGATATGGCCGGCATCCATGACGGCCACGCGATCAGCAAAATATTCGACCACCCCAAAGTTATGGGTGATGAACAAATACGCCATACCGGTTTCACGTTGCAGATCTTGTAAGAGATCAAGAATTTGAGCTTGTACGGACACATCGAGTGCCGAGGTGGGCTCATCGAGTATCAGAATCTTAGGTTCAACGGCGAGCGCGCGTGCGATGGCAATACGTTGGCGCTGCCCACCCGAAAACTCGTGCGGATACCGCAACGCAGAGTTCTCTGGCAAGCCGACGCGCTCAAGCAGGTAAGCAATGCGGCGCGCCTGCTCAGCCGCCGACCACTCAGGGCGAAGCGCAGCGATCCCTTCTTGCAAAATGGCGCCCACTCGCATGCGTGGGTCAAGCGAAGCAAAAGGATCTTGAAACACGATTTGAATTTGACCACGCAAGGCTTTGAGCGCAGCACCAGAGGCTTGCAAAATATTGGTGTGCTCAACGACAGCAGAACCCTTTATCGAAGCACTCCCGTCTAATAACCTGAGTAAGGCTTTGGCAACGGTTGTCTTACCGCAACCCGAGCCGCCCACTAACGCTAGCGTTTCGTTGGCGTGCAGCGTGAAGCTGACGCCTTGCACCACCTTGTTGTAGGCCACGATTCTGCGCAACAGCCCCTTACGAATTGGGTAGTGCACTTGCAGTTGTTCCACCTGCAAAATGCTTGATTGAGCCCCACCCGTCAAACTTGGATCAGGTCCTGAGCTCTCAATCCCCTCGCGCGCTTGCCCTTGCGCCGACAGGGCTCGCCCGCGCTTGGCAAACGTGGGGATCGCGTCAAACAGTTCACGCGCGTAAGGATGCTTGGGCGAAGCAAAAAACTGCTCGGCGGGCGCCGTTTCAACAATCTCGCCATAGCGCATCAATGCAACCGTATCCGCCACATGACGCACGACCGCCAGATCGTGAGTGATCAGCAACACCGCCATTCCCATTTCTTTTTGGATATCAGCTAGCAAGGCCAATACTTGCGCTTGTACTGTCACATCCAGTGCTGTCGTCGGTTCATCAGCAATCAACAACTCAGGTTCGGCTGCCAATGCAATCGCAATCATGATCCGCTGCTTTTGCCCCCCAGAGAACTGGAAGGGGTAATCATCGATTCGAACTTCAGGCTCGGGGATACCAACACGGCCTAACCATTGCACGGCACGTGCGCGGGCTTGTGCACCGCGTAACGCAGTGTGCCGCTCGATCGGCTCGAGAATTTGGTCACCAATGCGCATCACAGGATTCAAACTTGTGCCGGGCTCTTGAAAGATCATGCCGGCTCGAGCGCCGCGCACTGAACGCATCGCCGCTTCAGAAAGCTGCGTTAACTCTGTGCCTTGAAGCTCGATTCGCCCACCCACCACACGTAAGGCCTCTGGCAGCAAACGCATCAGCGCCATGGCGGTCATACTTTTACCCGACCCCGACTCGCCCACTAAAGCAAAGGTTTCGCCGCGATGAATGGTCAGGGCTAAGGCTTTGACGGCAAAACGGACTTGATCGTCTGTGTCGAGCGCAATGTCCAGAGCATTGACGCTGAGCACTAAGGGCACACCAGGCGACGAGGCGGCAAGCGTTGCGGCATCACTAGAAGGCGTCATGCCTGAAGCGTCAGGCAATATAGACGCACGCGTCGCCAAGACACCTGACGCTACCGTACCTCCTGAACCTGATGTGAGCGACCGCGCACCCAATTTAAAGCGCTTGGGTCTGAACGCCCTGGTTCGCGGATCAAACGCATCACGAACCGCATCAGAAAATAAATTAGCCGATAACACTAAGGCCAACATAAACAGAAAGGCCGTCAATAGATTCCACCAGATCATCGGATCGCGCGACATTTCTAGACGGGCTTTTTCGATCATCGACCCAAACGAGTTCATACTGGGATCGACGCCGATTCCTAAATATGACAAGACAGCTTCGTACAGCACCAGCCCTGAAAATTGCAGCACGACCGTAATGAGTACGATATGCATCACGTTAGGCAATAGGTGACGCGCCATGATGCGCGCATGCGAGATCCCGAACGCACGGGCTGCCTGCACGTATTCAAGCTCGCGCAGTTTCAGTGCCTCGGCACGCAATAAACGACACAGGCCCGACCAGCCGGTTAGACCCAAAATCATGCACAGTAAAAATAAACGCAAGTCAGCGCGCTGTGCCGAGGTTGGAAACATGCCGGGGTGGGTATCGATGTAAACCTGCATCATCAATACACAAGCGCCAATTAACAACACACCTGGGATTGAGGTTAACGTGGTGTAGAGGTACTGGATCACATCATCGATCCAGCCTTTGAAATAGCCTGCTGAGATCCCAAAAATCAAAGCGGGTGGCAGCATGGCAACGGTTGCTAAGCTACCAATCACCCAGGCCGTGCGGATACTTTTTAAAGCCTGCCACAAGACATCGTTACCCGTGCGGTCGGTGCCAAGCACGTGATACCCAGACGCCAAGCCGAATACCGCGCCAAACAGCAGGCACAACAACGTCGTTGTGATTAAGATGGCGCGCCACGGAACTTCAGTTTCACCGCGCCACACTTGCCGAGTCGCGCCAAGCCCAACCAAGCTTATCGTCAACACAATCACCGAGCAGGCGACCAGCAAGCCAACCAACAGCCCAAGCAGCAAGCGTTTCGTGACGTCGGCGCCCCACTGAGCCTCTGGTGCTGTCAGATGCTTACCACCAAACCGCAAGCGCGGAAAATCTCGGCGCGGCTCACCGCCCTCTTGCAAGATCGACTCTTTTGTATATTGCAGCCAGGCCAACGGAGCTGAATAGGTTTTTTCAGGGCGCGCAAAGGCAGTATCTTCAAGCAAGGCGTCGAGCAGCGACATGACTTTTGGTGCGTAAATCGGGGCAGCGCTAGCCGACGAGCCTGCAACCGGTGGCAAGCGCGGCTGATAATGCAGCGAGTCAAGCAAGCCAATCACAACAAACAGTAACAGCACCACAGCCGAACACATCGCGGGAGTATTACGCGCGACCCTGCCCCACGTCGCACGCAGCGCTGGCGAACGCGACGCATAGTAGGCATACCCCAGCACCGCGAGCAACAGCGCAAAGAGCGCGATATCTGTCCAGAGAAAAATAATTTTAGGCATGATGGTTACTCGAAACGCACGCGCGGATCGGCGAGCGTGTACGAGATATCAGCCATGATCAGGCCAACGATATACAGAGATGAACCCAAAAACACCATGGCACGTACGATTGAAAAATCCTGACCACTGAGTGCATCAAGCGTATAGCTACCAAGCCCTGGGATCCCAAAAAATGATTCGGCGATCAAGCTGCCCATAAACAACAAAGGCAGCGAGGCGACCGCGCCAGTCAAGATTGGCAACAGCGCATTACGCAGGACATGCTTGAACAGCACCACGCGCTCACTTAAACCCTTTGCACGAGCGGTACGCACATAATCTTTACCGACCTCTTCTAAAAATAAGCTTCGCAAAAAGCGCGCTTCAGAACCTAACCCTGCAATCACCGCCACGATGATGGGCAAGGCTAAAAACTTAAGCGTATCCCAGCCACCCGCAAAGCCCGAATACGGCACAAGCCTTAGTATTTTTGAAAACAACCATTGTCCCGCGATAATGTAAAACAAACCCGAAATTGAGAGCATCACCACACACACCACCACGCCCCAAAAATCAAGCGCGGTTGTTCTAAAAAATACCAAGACTAGCGAAAACGCAATGCTCAGCGCCAGGCCTAAAACAAAGGTGGGCACCGCTAGCGCCAAGCTTGGCCACATGCGGGCTTTGATTTCACGACCGATATCACGGCCCTCGTCTGACGCACCAAAATCAAACGTCAAAAGCGGCACCGAGCGTTGATAAAAAATCGTCTCGGTATATTTTTTAACGCCTTCTTGTTTGACGTTCAAAAAT
>CAMCZQ010000198.1 GCA_945887835.1 Bordetella parapertussis
CTAAGTAAAGAACGCAATCACCTTAAATAAAATCAAAAGGCATTTGACTTTTTTAGAATAATTGCGCCGAGAAGAAATTAAAATTTAAATGGACTGTTCCTAAAACATACCGCCTAAGACGTCTGCAGTTATTAGGCCACTCGCGCAAAAGTCTGTCAAGAAAAATCACCTGAGAGCCGCATTTTTATTGGGATACGTTTGTTTGATTAATATGTGTTTGTTAGGCACGAGCCAAATCGTGCAACGAAACGAGACAAACACGCGAGACAAAACAAAACCGCAAAACTAGTGCAAACCCTATAAACTCCCGCTCAGGTGCTTACAATCGCGACAGTTGTCAGCGACTTTTTTTTGTCTGACCTACTCTCTGTGCAAACATGCTGCGAAGGCTTGTTCAAAATCAGCGAGCAAATCGGCTTGATCTTCAATGCCAACAGATAAACGAATCAGCCCATCTACAATGCCCATTTTAGCGCGTAGCGCTGGCCCCATCTCGTGATAAATCGTATGCGCTGCTGGGAGAGCAAGGGTACGTGTGTCACCCACGTGCGTGGCCAAAATTGCAACTTGTAAATGATTTAAAAAATCGAGGCAATCAATACTAGGAATCAATTCGACTGCAATCAACATACTAAACTTGCCGCCAAATAAGCGTGCGGCTCGAGCATGTTGCGGATGATTTGTCAGCCCCGGGTAAGCTACCCGTTGCACCCCTGGGTGCGCCGCTAAAAACTGAGCCAGTGCCAGCGCATTGCTGCAAATTTTATCCAGGCGCAAGGCCAAGGTCTCGGCGCCCACCGCGATACGATGCGCTGCGTCGCCAGACAAGGTTGCGCCCATGTCACGCAATCCTTTCTTTTTAATCTGTGTGATCGCCCAACCCGTTGGCGGGCCTTTTTTATAAATATCCAGAATATTGGTGTAGGTCGTCCAGTCAAACAGGCCAGTATCGGTCAGCGACCCCCCTAACGCATTGGCATGGCCGCCGATATGCTTAGACAAAGCGTTCATGACAAGCGAGGCCCCAACCGACTTGGGCTGAAATAACCAAGGCGAGGTCACCGTGTTATCCACCACATACACCAACCCACGCTCTTGACACAAACGACCCAGGCCCTCGAGATCGGCAACTTGGGTACCGGGATTGGCGATGGTTTCAGTGAACAGCATCTTTGTATTAGGACGAATCGCAGCAGCAACCGCCTGCACATCGGTCGGGTCGACAAGGGTAATTTCAATCCCTAATAATTCGAGGGTGCCAAACAGACTGTTGGTGTTGCCAAAAATGAACTGACTAGAAAGCAAGTGGTCGCCAGCGCGCAACAAGGTCGTGAACAAGGCTGTCAGTGCGCCCATACCGGTCGCAAACGAAAGACTCGCGATACCATCTTCCATCTTGTTGATTTTTTTTTCAAGCGCATCGCTTGTGGGCGTGCCTTGTCTGGCGTAGGTGAAGCCGGCTTTACCCTGAAATACTGCCGCGAGCTCACGGGCATCGCTAAACGCATATTGCGTCGAGGTATGGATGGGCTTGTGCACAGCGCCGTGCTCGACCGAAGCTTGACGGTCGCCATGCAAAATTGTGGTGGTAAAGCCGTGCTTCGCGGGTTTTTTAGTAGGCTGACTCATCGTTCGTTCATTTTACATAAGAACGCGTAGTTTAACCCTGTCGCTGGCGAACCGTTTCATAGAGGCATATCGCAGTCGCCACGCTGACGTTTAAGCTTTCGACGCTGCCAAGCATCGGGATGGTAACCAGTTCATCGCAGGTTTCGCGCGTCAGGCGGCGCATCCCCTCACCCTCGGCCCCCATGACCCAAGCCATCGAACGCTTACCCTCGGTTTGGTGGATGCTCTGTGTCGCGCTATCGTCGGTGCCAACCAACCAGACGTCGCGGTCTTTGAGTTCACGCATGGTGCGAGCCAGATTCGTCACCATCAAATATGGCACCGACTCGGCGGCACCACAGGCAACGCGCTGAACCGTCGTATTCAAGCCCACCGCGCGATCTCTGGGCGCAACCACAGCATGCACGCCCGCCGCGTCCGCAGTACGCAAGCAGGCTCCGAGGTTGTGCGGGTCTGTCACCCCGTCTAATACGAGCAACAGCACGGGTCCCTGCACCAGATCAAGCACCTCATCAAGGTCATCCGCCAATTTACGTGTCTGCGCAATAGCCACCACGCCCTGATGACGCGCGCCACCCACCAGGCCGTCTAAGCGATCCGTCGTGACGGGGTGTACCGCACGACCCGCCTGCGTCGCGGTTGCGATCAGTGCCTGCATGCGTTTGTCGCGACGTTGCGCTTCGACGTAGACCTCTTGAATAGATTCGGGGGCCTGACGCAGCCGTGCGATCACTGCGTGAAAGCCCGCCAGCATTTGAGTTGCTGCCATAGCGATGTCCTAGCGCCCTTTTCGGGCAGATTTTTTTAACCCGGCACTTTTACCTGCGCGCACCGATTTCTTTGCGGGTCGAGCCATCTCTTGCTTGGCACCTTTTTTAGCCTCGGCACGACGCACCTTAGCGATTTGCCCTTTTAACTCGGGCGGCTTGGGCGCTGCAGCTTTTTTGATACGTCTACCCGCTGGCTCTTCGACCCGCGTCGCAGCCTTGCGCAGTGCATCAAAGGTGGTTCCGGTGACCAGCCTGAATTCAATTCGTCTGGCTTCAAGATCCACACGAGCGACTTGCACTTGCACCGCATCGGTCAAACGGTAGCGCATACCCGTGCGCTCACCGCGCAGTTCGTGCATGGCATCGTTGAACTGAAAATACTCTGTCCCAAGCTCAGAGACGTGCACCAAGCCTTCAACATGCAACGTATCTAGCGTGACAAAAATACCAAAGCTCGTTACACCCGTGACGCGACCGCTAAAGACTTCTCCTACGCGTTCTTTCACAAACCAACATTTTAGCCAGGCCTCGACATCGCGCGACGCATCGTCGGCCCGCCGCTCAGTCACAGACAACAAGAGCCCGAGTTTTTCCCAAAGATCGTGCTCGTGCTCGCGTGCGCTTGCCCCTGGCGCCGAGACAAAACCATGCATGACCGGCTGATAGCGCTCGCTTTTGAGCAAGGCCTTGATCACCCGATGCGTCAGCAAATCGGGATAGCGCCGGATTGGCGACGTAAAGTGGGTGTAAGCGGGATACGACAAACCGAAATGGCCCGCATTGTCAGGGCCATAAATAGCTTGCTGCATCGAGCGCAGGCACATCGTTTGCAAGAGCCCGTAATCGGGTCGCGCACGCGCCCGATCAAGCAACGCGCCGTAATCGGCCGCGCTCGGATCCGCGCCACCTCCTAAACTTAACCCAAGCGTTTTTAGAAACTCACGCAGGGATTTCAATTTTTCTGGCGTTGGCCCCTCATGCACCCGGTACAGACCGATGTGCTTGCTGCGCAGCATGAAGTCGGCCGCGCATGTGTTCGCCGCCAACATACACTCTTCGATGATACGGTGAGCATCGTTACGCGTGACGCCAATGATCTTTTCGATTCGCCCTAGTTCATTGCACACGATTTTGGTTTCGATCGTGTCAAAATCAATAGCGCCGCGCTCTTTTCGGCCCTGCGCGAGCAAATGAAACAGTTCGTACAACCCATTGATCTGGGGCATGACTTTTGCAAAACCGCGCGCAACCGGCCCCTGGGGCTGTTGCAACGACTCCCAGACTTGGTTATACGTTGTACGCGCATGCGAATGAATCACCGCGTTATAAAACTGATACGCCGCTACGGTACCCGCCTTAGCGCCCGACAAGGGAATCACCATATCGCAGACCAGCACCAAACGATCGACCAAGGGCTTTAACGAGCATAAACCGTTGGACAATTTCTCGGGCAACATCGGAATCACTCGCCGCGGAAAATACACGCTGGTGCCGCGCTCGCGAGCCGCTTCGTCTAGCGCGTCTTCGGGCGTGACGTAGTGACTAACGTCGGCGATCGCGACCAGCAGACGCCAGGCCGGGCGTTTACGCGCCTCGCCCATATCGACTTGCTCGCAGTACACCGCATCATCAAAGTCGCGCGCGTCCTCACCATCAATCGTAATAAATGGCACGTCTCGCAAATCAACGCGATCTTTTAAGTCGGTTTTCCGCACCGCCTCAGGCAATTTTTCGGCTTGGCGCAGCGCCGCCTCTGAAAAATCAACCGGAACATCAAATTTGCGTACTGCAATTTCGATTTCCATGCCCGGATCGTCGATTTCGCCCAAGATCTCGGCGACACGACCCAAAGGTTGCTTGTGGCGCGAAGGTTGTTCGATGATGTCGACCGACACGACTTGGCCGTGTTGGGCGCCGCCAGTATCCCCTGCGGGAATGAGCACATCGTGCTTAATACGCTGATCTTCGGGCACCACAATGGTCATGCCGCGCTCGTTTAAAAACCGCCCGACCAGACGGTTGGTACGACGTTCAATGACCTCGACGATGGTACCTTCGGGCTTGCCGCGGTATTCGCCTGTTGGCTTGACCAGTACACGATCACCGTGCAAGACCTTTTGCATTTCGCGCGCGGACAAAAAGAGATCTTGGCCGCCAGCATCAGGCACCAAAAAGCCAAAGCCATCGCGATGGCCTTGCACGCGGCCCGCCACAAAATCTAACTTATTCGCCAGCAGCAGCAAGCCCTTGCGATTGGGCAACAATTGTCCGTCGCGCTCCATCGCGGCAATGCGACGATCAAAGCCCGTGAGGGTTTCTTCTCGCGTCAATCCCATGCGCGCCGCCAAGTCTTCAGGCGACAAGGGCATTGGCGTCAAACGCAAGACCTCTAAAATCTGTTCGCGACTCGGAACATCGGGATCAAAATCGGGGATGCTTTCGGGAGAAACAGTCGCCGGGCGAGTGTTCTTAATATTTGGGGGTAGGCGTTTTGCCAAAGCTAAAATCTCGCTTATAATGCGTGGCTTCTGGAGTACAAGTTAGGCCCAGGTGGCGGAATTGGTAGACGCGCACGGTTCAGGTCCGTGTGCCGAAAGGTGTGGAGGTTCGAGTCCTCTCCTGGGCACCATGTAAGTGTAATGCATAAAGCACCTGGCTTTTATGGCAACGCCTCAAAATTCCGCTTGAATTTGTGAGGCTTTTTTGTTTATGCGCTTGTACCTTATAGCGCCTTACGCATCAAAACATGCGAGATATTTGCGTCAAGGTATTCAACGCCCTCTGGCACAAACCCATGTCTTTCGTAAAACCCTTGCGCATGCGTCTGCGCCGACAGCACAACCTGAACAAATCCTTTTTTCGTGGCTTCGCTCATAAGCGCGAGAAGTACCGCACTGCCTAGCCCCTGACCGCGCGCAGCCTTGAGTACAGCCATTCGCCCAATGTGACCATCGGGCAACAAGCGACCCGTTGCCAGGGCTCGCCCCAAAGCATCAAACACAACAGCATGCTCGCAAGCGTCATCAAAAGCGTCGATTTCTTCGACGAGCGGTACCTTCTGTTCTTGAACGAAGACTTCAAGTCGAATCGCCGAGGCACTGACCCGCAACCCAGACCAAGCGCCCACCTCAAGCCGCCAGGCCTCAGGCAGCCGCGGTACCCGTAGTTTAGAGTTTTTATCTGCGCCCGCGTCAGACTGATTTACGAAAGACGTCATGCTTTCTCCTAAGTTAGAAATTATACGATTCCTTCATTCTTTCTGGTTTAACCTATCAGGGTGTTTTCACCTAAAACGCGCCTGTTTACCGACAGACAGACGTGCCTGACCGGAGCCAAAAATGGCGCTTCTTTTATTTCGCTACCTTGCACTTTGGCTCGCCCTTGCCTTCTCGGGACTTGCGCCCTACTGGGCCCTGCAAGGCGATACCGCCGTATTCTGGTGGTTGGTGGCCGTTGGCGCTTGGGTGCTGACTGCGTTAGGGATTCACGACCTGACCCAGACGCATCACGCTATTCTGCGTAATTATCCCATCATCGGGCACCTGCGCTATTTGTTTGAAGACTTGCGTCCTGCAGTGCGACAGTATTTTTTTGAGAATGACACCGATGAGGCGCCCTTTTCAAGAGCGAGTCGCTCGCTCGTTTATCAACGCGCCAAGCAAGAGATCGACAAGCGTCCGTTTGGCACTCAACTTGATGTGTACGACGAACGCTATGAATGGATGAACCACTCCTTGGCGCCTTCGCAGATTAACGACACAAA
>CAMCZQ010000199.1 GCA_945887835.1 Bordetella parapertussis
TAAAAAGCGGTCTGCGACCCACCCCCAAAATACGCGCGCGAACACGCTCGCGAGTTGCGTCATGGCAAGGGCAAAGCCGGCCGCCACAAAGGATATGTTGATTTGAAGGGTGAGATAGGTCACCAGATAGCTTGTGAGTATCATCTGCAAGCCGCAGAATACAAAAGACACGATGGCAAGCTCGCGCAGATCGCGATTCAAGAGCACAAGCTTGATGGGTTGCGTGACTTGTGACAACGAGAAGGGGCTTGAAGCGATGCGATCGCTATCGAGTTCTTGACGAAACGGCTCAGCGATCCAAATAAAAACTACCAACAACGCCGAAACCAAAAACAAAGTGATCTGCCAACCTGTGAGGAGTACCAGCACTGGGATTGCTAAGCCTGCGATAAAGCCAGCGAGTGGGTTCCCAGTTTGTCGAATTGAAAAGGCTAAGCTGCGCCGCCCCGGTGACGTCGTGCGCGCCAAAACATGCGAGCTTGCCGGCGAAATCGGCCCGTAGCCGATCCCCATAATGATGGCGCCCAGCACAATCAGTGTGAGATTGCCACAGGCAACCAACGCCAAGCCTAGTGAACATAACGCCAACCCAAGCTGGCTGATTCGGATGGCGCCGAACCTCACGACAAAGTTTCCTGATACCAGCGCCGAAATCATCCCTGCCACATACACAATCGAGATGAAGTAGCCGATCCTTTCAGGGGAGATGGCAAGTGTTTCGGCAGCGACCGGTGCGAGGATGGGCACTGCATTGAGCGCCAGCGCCGACACGACGGCGACGCTTAACATCATTGCAGAGGGGGCAAAGCTTTTCATGTGTGATCAATCAGAGTTCATCTGATACCTTACCACGCACAGAGCGCGTCAAAAGTGAGGCGCAGCTCAATAAGTGATCGACGCCTTTAAGTTGGCATTCAGGCGCCGATCCCCTATGATTAGGCTCTTTGTCGCTTCACGACACCATGGGGCAAGTTCGATGCGAAGTATTCAACATCCGGGGCAGTCAAGCCTAGGGCGCGTTGCTGCACAGCAGGTTGAGCTCAAGCCTTTCGACTTTGAGCTTCCGGCACACATGACTTTGATGCAGTCAGTCGCGCAGTCTATGCAAGGCCTACAGACGCAATGCGCGACGTTTCGCTTGTTTGGCGGGGGGTTTGAGCCGTTTTCGTATGTGATGCCTGCCTTAGCAAAAACATCTGCGCATGCGGTGTATTTCAGCGATACCTATCCAGTTGAGGGCGCGGTTCGTCTTGAAACAGCTTGCGTGACGTATGGCCAACGTGACGGTAAACCTTGGCTGCACAGCCATGCGATCTGGATCGAAGCGAGTGGGCGCAGGCACTGCGGTCATTTGTTGCCTGATGATATTGAAGTGAACGCCCCAATTCGCGCCCAGGGCGTGGCCGTGCTTGGTGCGACCTTCACAGTGTGCCCTGATGCCGAAACTAATTTCACTTTGTTTGTGCCGCTAAAAAGTATGGCTTGGCCAGGTCAAACGACGGATGATGTTACGGCTTTAGAAAGAGCTTCTATCTCAGTCCAAACGCCGCGCCGCAAAGGTTACGCGCTTCGTGTTTCACCCAACGTTGATATTTGCACAGCGTTAGAAAATTTTTGTCGCGAGCGTGGCATCAAGTGTGCCAAGATACAAGGCGGTGTAGGCAGCACAGTGGGCGCCGTGTTTGACGACGGACGCGTGGTTGAGCCGTTCGTGACCGAACTGCTGATACGCAAGGGTGAAATAATCACTGACGCAAACGGTCACCTGCAGGCGCAACTTGACGTGTCGATGGTCGATTACAAAGGGGGAGTCTCGGAAGGCCGACTTGCACGCGGCCAAAACCCCGTGCTTGTCACTTTTGAATTGGCGCTTGAAGTCGTTGAACCTGAGTTCTAAGCGCCAGGGCCTGAGCCCTGCCGTCTAAAATCTAAAAGTAAAACCCGCGGCGATGCCGAACAGACTTTGGTTAATCGTGATGCCGTCTGTCTTTTGGCGCATGTACAGATTTTTAACTGAGATTGTCACGTCTCCCCACTCGTAGGCGTGTCCAATACCGATCATCTGTTGTGTGGTGACTTCTACGTCGTCTTGAAGACCACCCACATCTAAATAAAATGGCACAAAATAATCAGAATTAGAGATGCGCATACGACCTTTCATGCCCACGATCGGAGTCGTTATCGAGCGAGTTTGTGACTTACCTGCAAGCACCGCACCGTCTGTCGCATTGACATCTGTTTTAACAAACTTGTTCATCACTCGTACGCCAAGCAGACCGTCTACGTAGACGTCATTTGTGTTGTACGCCGTGTAGGTCGCCGCCAAAGTGTAGATACCTTGCTCGACCGTTGTTTTTGACGTGAAACTTGAAGACCCCATGATTTCGGATTTTTGTTGATGAATCCTAGAAAAAACCCAATCACCCAATGCACCAACTTTGCCATTGTGGACTTCAGCCGTCAGCATGCCCGCGAAATTCAAATTTGCAATGAGATCTCGCGAACTGTAGTCAACCGAACCAAGTCTTGTCTGATCGTAGTAAGCATTGCCGCTCACGTTGGTGAGCCAGATATAGGGTGAGATCGACCCGCGCCAGCCTTCTGACACCTGCGGAATCGCCACAACATTTTCTGCAGCTTGAGTGGGTAATACGGTTAGCGGTGACACGAGCAGTGTCAAACAAATGAGTATTCTTTTCAACATTTTCTCCGAAGTCTTTTTTGCTTAAGCCACGCGCTTAACGAGGCCTTGAAAACAACTAATTTTTAGTGCTTTTGGTCAATCACGTTTCAACATACAGTTGTGAAACATAAGATTTTGTGTGCGGTCCGCCATCAACGGTCAGCGCCGCACCATTGACATACGAGGCCCGAGGAGACGCTAAAAATACGACTACGTTAGCGATATCAACCGGCCCCCCCCAAGTTTGACCCGCTGGAACCGAAACGACTTCAAGTTTGTCGCGGTTCGCGAGGGCTGTTTTGGCTTGCCACTGTCCGCCTGCAGCTTGGGTTTCCCATAAGCGCAAACGAGCCTCGGATTTAACCACACCTGGGATCACACAGTTCACTCTGATGCCAAATTCTGCCATTTCTGTTGCTAAATCAACCGAAAACCGCACTTCTGCAGCCTTTGCAGGCCCTGTACAGCTTGAGCCAGGCGGAAAATTGCCCCGAATACCTGTGCGCCCCGAGATATTAATGATTGAGGCAAAGCTCGAGGTTTTAAGCAAGGGTAAGGCGCGTTGGGACACTCGAAACTGCGCAAAAAAGTTAAGCGCCATGCCATCTTGCAGGTCTTCCTCGGTCACTGTGGCAAACGGTTTGTAAATGCCCGTGCCAGCGTTATTGACCAAAATATCGAGACGCCCAAAGCGTGCCTGAATGTGCGCAATTAACTTGTCGATATCTGCAAGCTTAGTAATATCAGCCTGCACGGCTTCTACCGAACCGCCATTTGCCGTCAGGCACGAGGCAACGGCCTCGTCTAGTTTATGTTGGCGGCGCGCGCAAATGACGACCTGCGCGCCTTCTTGCGCGAAAGCTTGTGCGGTGGCCAGGCCGATGCCTTCGCTGCCACCTGTGACACAAACAATTCGTCCTGCAAGTTCAAGGTTCATCGCTTTTTCTACCTTTTTTTAATTGGAGGAGGCTGCTGCGAAGCTTAGTCAACTTTGATGTTCAAACGCCGAATAATGTCCCCAAAGCGTTTGATTTCACTCTTAGTGAAGGCTGCGAGTTGCTCGGGAGTTGAATATTCATACTCTGCACCCTGAGTCACGATTCCCTTTTGAATCTCGGGGCGCATCAAAACCCGTTTGGCCGCGGCGTTCATGAGATCGATCGTTTCTTTCGGAGTGCCAGCACGCGCGAACAAGGCAAACCACTGAGAAATTTCAATGTCTTTAAAGCCTGCCTCTGCAAACGTAGGAACATCAGGCATCGTGCTTGACCGTTTTGCACTTGCGACAGCAAGAACTTTAATTTTTCCTCCTTGATACAGGGCAGAGGCTGAGGCTACGCCCACAAAAGATAGCGCGATTTGACCCGCGGCCACATCACCAATTGCGGGCGCATCGCCTTTGTAAGGCGCGTGCACGATGTCAAGACCAGAAGCCGCTTTAAAGGCCTCGCCTGCAAGGTGGCCCGTCGAGCCTACCCCACTGCTCGAAAACGCGAGCTTGCCTGGATTTTTTTTGCCATAGGCAATCAGCTCTGCCACGCTATTGATTCCCAGACGCGGATCCACCGAGAGCGTGAGGGGCACAAAGCCAACCATACTGATCGGTGCAAAATCTTTAACCGCATCATAGGGCGTGTTGGGATACAGCGTAGGATTAGTGCCATGCGTGGCGCTGTTGCCCGTCAATACGGCATAGCCATCCGGCGCCGATTTAGCAACATACGTTGCCCCCACAATCCCATTGGCGCCGGTTTTGTTTTCGGCAACAATCACGCCTTTGAGTTCGGTTGCCATGTGCTGTGCCATCAGACGGGTCAAGTAGTCGTTTGCGCCACCCGCAGCAAAGGGCGAGATAAATTGAATCGGCTTGTCCGGAAACGCAGCGTTCGCCTGACCTGAAACAAGCACCAGACCTAATGCAAAACCTGCGCAAGTCGCGATTTTTTTTAAGAAAGTGAAAGAGCCGTAAGTCATAGGGGTCTCCTGAAATTTGCGTGCGCTTGGGCGCAGCTATTTTTTTACATGGAATAAGATCGAAGTGTAAGCATTTTTGGGTTGGGCCTCACAATTTGGCTTAAACGGCGGGATTTCAAGCGCGACTCTTGTCTAATATTCCACATAACGGACTTTATTACTGGCGCGGTCAAGGTCTACAGAGCCGCCATCGCTTAGGATAGCGGGCACGAACACTCATTGTTTTTAGCTTGTTTGCCTTGTACACACGGATCCGCACGATGCAGTCACTCGCAGTCAACTCTCACCCCATCGTTGAGCGCGCCCGAATTGCGCTGGCCTTGAATCGCACGCCCGGCTACCACTTTTGCGGCAACTTTTTTAATTTACTGTTTGACGATGTGGATCAGCAGCACTCTGTCTTGCATCTGGATGCTGCGGTTCAAAGCGCAGATCAAGATGGTCAACTCAGTCTGACCGCGTTCGCGATGTTGGCCGATATGGGCTTAGCAACGGGCATCCGTTTTGGTTTGGATCAGTCAACGCGCTTGGCAACGGTCGCGATCAGTTTGCAAATGACTGGAGCCCCGCGAACGGGGCGGCTGTCTGCGGCGAGTCAGTCGCAGGGTTTTATTCAAGGCGTTCAGGGTAAACAAGGCTTGAGTCAAACGCGCATCACAGCCAACAAAGAATTGGTCTGTATCGGGCAGGGCGCTTTTATGATCCTGCCAGTGCCGGGCGGAAAAGCGCTTGCTCCGATTCCTTGGGTGGGCCGGACTCCCCCCGAAAATCCGCATTTAGACTTAACCACGCTCACCGAGGACGAGGCTTGGGTGCTTGCCCGCGTAGAGCAGGCCGTGAAGCGCTGCACCACAGAGGGCGGAGACTTTGTGACACGTTTTTTAGGCTTGTATCCCAAGCAGCGGTCTGATGGTGCCTTTGTACAAATTGAAAACGGTGCGCATATCGCCAATCGAGTGAAGCATGTTCAAGGCGGTATCGTGTTGGCCCTTGGCATGGAAACAGCCGCGGCAGCGTTGGGCGTTGAATGGTTGCTTTCAGGCGTGACAGCCACCTACATCAGCCCAGGAGAAGGCGACACTATTTCGGCTACGTCGAGCATTGTTCATCGCGGACGCATGACGGCGGTCGTACGTACCCAAGTGCTAAACAGCACGGGGCGACAAGCCTTAGAGGTGTTAACGACCCATGCGCGTCGGACTTAAAAGTTAGGGGCGGGTAAGCGACGGGTTTACGTTTGCTCAAGAGTCTTGGCATTCTCACTTTTAGCGCGGGGCTCTTTATAGCGGTTGTAACCCCATAAATATTGCTCGGGCATTTGCGCAATCATGGCTTGCATTTCTTGATTGATGATGCTGGCAGCGGCGACGGCGTCTTCAGGCAACGCGTGTTCAAGTTTTTTGTGCAGCAGCGTGTATCCTTTTCCTAGACCGTTACGCTTTGCCCCAAGTATAAAAATCGTCGCGCCTGAAAGCTGCTGTAGGC
>CAMCZQ010000200.1 GCA_945887835.1 Bordetella parapertussis
CTTGCCTGGTTACGCGGTAGAAAGTTGGTACGGCTTGTATGCGCCAGCGGGTACGCCTGTGCCAGTGGTAGAGGTGTTAAACAGAGCGGTCAGTCAGGCAGTGAAGAATCCTGAATTTGTCAAAAAGATCGAGCAAGAGGGCTTAACGATTGCCGTTGGAAAGCCCGCCGAACTAGAGCAATATGTTCAAGCCGAACAGGCGCGTTGGAAAAAAATCATTCTTGAAAATAAAATTCAAAGTCAATAACTGTAAAACCCAATGAATATCATTACTCGTTTAATGCGGCCGCAACGTGTCGCTGTAATCGGCGCTTCGGCTGACATCACTAAAACGGCTGGCAGACCGGTTTCCTACCTGCTAAAACACGGCTTTTCGGGTGACGTGTATCCCGTCAATCCAAAGGCGACAGAGATTTGTGGTCTACCTTGTTATCCCGATATTGCCTCGCTACCTGCAGTGCCTGATGTCGCGATTGTGTTGCTTGGTGCCGAACGCGCGCAGCAGGCCGTCAAAGAGCTCTCGCACTTAGGTTGCGCGGCTGCGATTGTATTGGCCAGTGGCTATACAGAAGTCGGTGAAGACGGTGCCATGCGACAGGCCGCGCTGCTTCAAGCGGCTGGCT
The DNA here is from genome assembly GCA_945887835.1 of Bordetella parapertussis. Classification (GTDB taxonomy): domain Bacteria; phylum Pseudomonadota; class Gammaproteobacteria; order Burkholderiales; family Burkholderiaceae_B; genus Zwartia; species Zwartia parapertussis_B. The sequence goes on from CAMCZQ010000200.1 coordinate 624, forward strand.
CGATGCGTATTCTTGGTCCCAACACGATTGGCTTGGTCAATATTACCGACGGCATTGTGTTGTCTGCTTCTGGTGCACTCGAGATGGAGCATTTTCCGTCTGGGGTGATTAGCCTAGTCTCACAAAGCGGCGGCATTTTGGGTTCGCTGTTGTCGCGGGCGGCTGCACGCGGAATCGGTCTGGCTAAATTGATTTCTACCAGCAACGAAGTTGATTTAGAGTTAGCGGATTTTATTGAGTGGCTCGTCGATGATGAGGCTACTAAAGTGATTGTGCTCTATGTTGAAACGGTACGCGACACGCAAAAATTTCGTGCAGCAGCATTGCGCGCAGCGCGGGCAGGTAAGCCGATCGTGGCCTTTAAGATTGGTCGTTCTGAGGCGGGTGCCAAGGCAGCGATTTCGCATACCGGTGCGCTCGCGGGCTCTGACCGCATGTACGATGCGCTATTTAAGCAAACCGGTATTCTTCGTGCCCAGCGTTTTGACGAGCTACTCGATATGCCCGCTGCGCTCGCGACGGGACGAGTGTTACGCGGTAAGCGTGTTGCCATTTTGACCTCGACAGGTGGGGCAGGCACGCTGGTGTCTGATGCCTTGGGTGTAGCAGATTTTGAAACACCGCCGCCCGATGCCGAAACTGCCGCCAAGCTTAGAGCACTTCAACATGGCGATCACGCAGCCCTTGACCGCAACCCCATCGATGTCACTCTGGCAGGCTTGCAACCTGATTTGCTAAAGGGTGCGATTAGTGCGGTACTCTCGAGTCCAACCTACGATGCCTTAGTCGTGATTGTTGGCGCCTCGGCGCTTGCGATGCCAGAGCTGATGTCAAATGCGATCAATAGCTGCATGTCGTTATCCCAAAAGCCGATCCTCGCGTATATCAGCCCGCATGCGCCACAGATCGGCGCGTTGTTGACGTGGGGTGGGGTACCCGCGTTTTCCGCTCCCGAGAGTTGTAGTGCGGCTCTGGTGGCGATGCTTCATACCAGTCAATATCACGCGGCAGCGCCTGAGGTTGCAGACCGCGCCCTCGCGCCGACACACTCGCTTGCAGAAGTTCTTAAGATTTATTTGCCTGCCGCGGCACAGCGTGCTGACGCTGAGTCAAACGCTAGCAAGGCGCTCATACCAACGAGCCTAGACGAAGCGCAAGCAAAACGTCTATTCACTTCTTTTGGTATCGCTGCCGTACGCGAGGCCGTCGTGACGACACCAGAGCAGGCGCAGGCTGCGGCGGTTAACTTTGGTGAGCGCTCGGTCCTAAAGGTTTTATCGTCAGAAATTTTGCATAAAAGTGACATAGGTGGAGTTGCGGTCAATCTGTCTGCTGCGCATATTGGCGCTCGTTTGCTTCAAATGACACAAGAGGTCAAAGGCAAGTCGGGTACGACACCAGAGAAGTTTTTGGTTCAAGAGATGGTGTCGGGTGGTACTGAGATGATTCTTGGCATGCATCGCGACGTGCTGGGCGTTGCCATTCTTTTAGGGATGGGTGGCGTCACTGCCGAATTATTAAAAGACACAACAATGCGACTACTGCCTGCGCACGGTGGGTTGTCAGAAGAGACTGCGCTCGAGATGGCAAGGTCTTTAACAACATGGCCGCTGCTTGACGGCTATCGCGGTAAACCTAAGGCGGATGTCACTGCATTGATTAAGGCAATCGTCGCGTTTTCAAATATGGTTGCCACGCTTGGCGATTGTTTACTTGAAGCCGAAATCAATCCACTCTTTGTCTTAGCGCAAGGGCAGGGTGTCAAGGCTGCAGATGGGATTGCTGTTTTGACTCGCGCGTAAGCGCGACGACAAGGCGGGTTGTTCTGGCGAACTATTTTCTTGAATTTTTTTTATGCTCTAAAAATTCATTCATGAATTTTTGAGGTTCGCCTGTGTCAAACGCTTTGCCAAACTCTTGAACGCTGTCTGCAATCGCATCGGGTAACGACAGTTGTTCCCAACGCCTGAGCAAGGTCTTTTGTTGCCTGAGCGCGGCCGGCGCCAACGCCGCGAAGTTCTGCGCGATCGTCATCACGCGTTGATCTAGCTCTGCCAAGGTAACAACTTCGCTGACCAGACCCCACTGCAAGGCCTGCTCGGTACCGATGTTTTCACCACTCAGTAATAGCCAGGCAGCATGGGCGTGACCAATCAGCTTGGGCATCAGGGTGGCATGAATGACTGAAGGAATCCCGACTTTGACCTCGGGCATACCAAGCTGGGTGCCTTGGACGGCGATGCGAACATCGCAAGCCATGGCGAGCTCTAAGCCCGCGCCCAGACACCAGCCCGGAATCCGAGCAATGACCGGTACTGGAAACAGTCTTGTTGCTTCGCACAAATCGCGTAAGTTCGAAATAAAGGTGACCGCCGTCTTGCGATTAAGCGTGGCCATTTCGTTGATATTTGCGCCCGCCACAAAGGCTTTATCGCCCGACCCTCTGAAGATCAAGACACGGATCTCTGGGGTATCTGCCATTTCGTTTAAAGCCGCAGTTAAATCGCGACTCACGGGCGTTGACAAGATGTTGACCGTACCCGCTTCGCGAATGGTGAGGGTTGCAACGCCAAGTTCATCAAGGGTCGCGTGAGCGTGTTTCAAAGAGGCAAGAGTTTTCATGATTGGCTCAGTGTATCTTGCATTTGAAACCGCCGCGCGTTCAGACCCGCGGATTACTCAAAAACGGCTGTCGTGACATCGGTGTTTTTGTTGTAGCGCAACGTGATCATCTTTGCCGATAAACAAAGCAAAACTGTTTAAAAAAATGGATGCTTAAATACTTCAGGAATGTATCGATGCCCGAAAAAATATCTCTAAACAATCAATAATTAAGTTAAATTAAGTTCTTGACCTCAGTGCCTTGCATCAACTGGATTTGCACCTCAAGCAACGCAAGGTCGTGCCGAGTGCATTGACTTTACCGCAGTCGTGGGCTTGGCTCGAAGAGCAAGCGGCGCTGTGGGGCAAGTTAATTAAAGACCTAGCGATAAAACGAGAATAAAAGGACTCAACAGAAATGAAAAACACTCAAGAATCAGCAGCAAAGCAAACCAAAATCGCAATCGTGACCGGAGCAGGTGCAAGCATTGGCCGGGCAATCGCCTTCAAGCTAGTGAGTCAAGGTGTGGCGGTTGTCATCGCAGATCGCGATCTGGCGGCAGCGCTTAGTGTTCAGGCCGAGTTAGAGGCAAGCGGTGGGCAAGCCTTAGCTGTTCAGGCCGATGTGACTGTGGCTGTCGACCTCAAACACTTAGTTGACGCCACGATCAAAAAATATGGCCGAATTGATTATCTTGTAAACAACGCAGGCACTCTGGGTCCGATCAAGCCGATGTGGGAGACGACAGACGCTGAGGTGGATCGCGTCTTTGCGATTAACGTGCGCGCGATCTTTGCGTTAACGCGGTTGGTTGTCGCACACATGATGCAACAAGGGTCGGGTTCGATCGTCTCGCTGGCCTCGGTGGCTGGGAAGGACGGCCCACAAGAACTGTCGATCTATGCAGCCTCTAAGGCGGCGGTCATCGGCATGACGAAGTCGTGGGCGAAAGAGTTTGTGCCTCATGGAGTCCGCGTCAATTGCGTGTCCCCGGCCTTAGTTGAAGCCACAGGCATGCGTAACGAAATGCCCGATTACATCAGCACTGATGCGGCAAAAAAAATACCCATGAAACGACTTGTCCGAGTCGACGAGGTGGCCAATGTTGTGTGCTTTTTATTGTCAGACGAGGCGAGTTTTGTAACGGGTGCTTGTTACGATATTAGCGGTGGTCGTTCAAATTATTGAATCAAGGAAATGACTATGTACGACTTTCAAAATAGAGTGTTGCTGTTGACAGGCGCGAATGGTGGTATCGGGCGTGAGGTTGCCAAGCTGTTTTATGCTCACGGTGCGCAGCTGGTCTTGACCGATCTTGATCATCAAGCGCTTAAAGGTTTTGCTGACGAACTTGATCCGCAGGGTAAACGCATTGCGACGCTGAAAATGGATGCAAGCGACCCAAAAGATTCAGATGCGGCTGTTGACTTGGCCGTTAAGCGCTTTGGCGGTATTGATTTTTTAGTTCCGGCCGCCGCGATTTATTTAAGTCGTCCCGTAAAAGAACTGTCAGATGCCGAGTGGCACAAAGTGATTTCGATCAATCTTGATGGCGTCTTTTATATTTGCCAGCGCGCGATTAAGGCCTTGCGCGATAACAGCGCGATTTGTAATATCGCCTCGGTTGCGGGGCATCGCGGGTCTTTTGCAAACTCTCATTACTCAGCGACAAAAGGCGCGATCCTTTCGCTGACCCGTAGTTTGGCTCGAGAGCTTGGCCCGCGTACACGTGTCAACGCGGTGTCACCAGGCATTATTCAAACGCCCATGACAGTCGAGTTGATTAAATTACGAGGAGCCGACTCCATCGAGCAATCGTCGCTTAAACGCGTCGGTCAGCCGCATGAAGTCGCTACCGCGATTGCCTTTTTATGTAGCAGCGCCGCGAGCTTTATTACAGGCGAGGCGCTGCAGGTAAACGGTGGCTTGCACATCAGCTAAGGTGCCGGGTCAGACACCGCTTAGGTTTGATTGTTAGCGGAGGTAAATTGCGCGGAGCCGCTGCCAGTCGTATAGCCTTTGCTGGCGGCCCAGCCACCATCAACAGGCAGTACCACACCGTTAATAAACTTGGCTTCGGTTGAACACAAAAAGGCGATTGCATCAGCGATGTCTGCGGGTGAACCGCCTTGCGCCCCCATCGGTACGAGCTCGTTTAGGCCCTTGATGAATTCAGGATCTTTGTAATAGCCATCCGTGAGTGGTGTACGAATGAGACCAGGTGCGACAGCATTGACTCGAATCCCATCTGCAGCAACGTCTAACGAAAGGTTTCTGGTCAACCCAATGACTCCATGTTTGCTTGAATTGTAGGCTGGCCGATGTGTCAGCCCCATCGTTCCTGCAACCGACGCGATATTCACAATCGAACCTCCGCCAGTCTTACGCATCCTTAACACCGCTTCGCGCGCGCAATAGAAAGGACCGTTCAAGTTGATAGCGATGACTCGCTGCCACTCTTCAGGTTCAAGGTCATAGATTGTTTGAACTTCGCGCACACCCGCGCAGTTGACCAAAATATCGATTTTTTTAAATTCTTGATCAATCGCGCTAAACGCTTTGGCGACTGAGCGATGGTCGGCGACATCAAACTGCAGCGCTAACACTTTTTGTTGAGTGAGCGAGCGAATTTTTTCGGCAGCGGCATCTGCCATTTTTTGTGAATAATCCAAGGCCACAATTGCAGCGCCGCCGCGCGCAAATTTTTCGATAATTGCTAAGCCTAAACCACCACCTGCACCAGTCACGATTGCGACTTTGTTTGTAAAGTTCATTTTTTAGTCTCCTGTTTTCTTAAGCATAACTGACTATGACAGCGTTGCGCGACCCAAAGCGTCGGCAGTTGAAATACATTGCGCAATACGCGCGGCATCGGCAGGCGGGCTGAGGTTGCCGATATAGGGCGCGGCGGCG
>CAMCZQ010000201.1 GCA_945887835.1 Bordetella parapertussis
CTGTTGCGCATCATGGGCAAACTCGACGGTGTTGAGTTACCCCTTCGGGGGGTCTTCATGCCCGAACACCTGACACAAAACATCTTGGCGCTTGAGCAAGCGACGGCGCTCGCACCCCAGCCTCGCGAAACCGACGATCAAGCACAAGAGCCGCTCTCGCAGCCTGTTGGCTTACGACAGCGCGCGTTTCCGTTATTAGAATTACTTAAGGGCGCCAAAGACAAAAACCTACCCGTCTTATGGGTCGCAGGCTCAGCGTGGTGAGCTCAATACGCCTGTTCAAATAAAGCCCTGAAATCGGCCTCAGACGTGTGTCGTGGATTCCAGCGATTGTAATTAGCCTGTAGGCACAACCGAGCCAATTCACCAAACCCGTCTGGCGTCACCCCAACGTCTCGCAACCGCGGCGGAATCGATAAGTCGGTACACATCGCCGCAATGGCCTGGACAGCGGCCTGCGCGGCATCTAACACCGGCCACTGTTGTACGGGTCGCCCCATCGCAACCGCCACACGTGCAAATTTTTCTGGATTCGCCACTAGGTTAAATCGCGCGACATGCGGCAGACACAACGCGTTAGACAACCCATGCGACAAATGAAACTGCGCGCCGACAAAACGTGCCATGCAATGCACATTGCCCAGCCCCGTTTGACCAAAGGTCATGCCCGCAAGCGCCGAGCCACACAGCATATTTAGTCCCGCATTTAAATTTTGTCGATTTGCGACAAACGGCCGAATATTTGTTGCAAGCAGTTCAAGCGCCTGTAAATTAATAGCGTCTGTCATGAGGTTTGTTTGCAACGACAAGTACGACTCGAAGGCGTGCACAAACGCATCAATGCCAGAATGCGCCGCAACGTGAGCCGGCACCGTTCGCAACGCCAACGGATCAAGAATCGCGAAGCGAGCAGGGTTTAAGGCCGCATGTCGGATCGACATCTTGAGGTTTTTTTCTGTATCGGTAATCACGCACGAGCCAGACACCTCTGAGCCCGTACCCGCGGTGGTTGGGATCGCGATCAGCGCAAGGGGTGCCGTTTTAAACTTATCGATCCCCTCGTAATCATGGATTCGTCCTCCATTGGTCGCAAGAATACCCACGGCCTTGGCGACGTCTATTGTGCTGCCTCCGCCAATCGCCAACACCGCGCTTGCGTGATGGGCTTGGCATGCTGCAAACGCCCGCTCAACCGTATGGGCGCTCGGGTCGGGCTCGATGTCTGTAAACACAGCCGTTTGTACACCCGCCGCCGCCAACAGGGTCTGAATCTCAGCATAGAATTCGCTGCTAATTAGCGCAGCGTCTAGCGCGACAAAGAGCCGCGTGCACCCAAGCGTTGTCACAATTTCGTTGATTTTTTTGTAGGCTCCCACGCCCATAAAAATCGTACTCGGACAAAAGAAGCTTGCAAGCGTCGTTGTCGTCATGCGGTTGTACCTTTTAACGAAGCTAGCGGTTATGCGGTGGCGCAGTGGCCCGTTTTGTTTTGAAAATAGTTGCCACGCACATTATTCAGGAGTCGCACCTAACTCAATAATAAGTGGCCGCCACCGTGCCACCTCACTGACCAGAAGGTCGCGCGCCCCTTCGGGGGTTTTTTGTGCTGGTGTTGGATCTTCTATGCCCGCCGCCACAAACCGCGCGCGTAATTCAGGTGCCTGCAAAGCAAGCTGTAACGACTGACTCAACTTTGTCACGACCTCTGGAGGCGTGCCCTTAGGCACCAAAATCATGTTCCAGATGTCATACAACAAGCCTGGATAACCAGACTCACCTGCCGACGGCACATCAGGTAGCGCTGCGATGCGCTTAGGTCGCAATACCACAACCGCTTTGACCATGCCCGACTTCACATAGCGCACTGCCGTCGTGGTGCTTTCAACCATGTAGTCGATATGCCCGGCCATCACGTCGTTCACCGCCTGACCTGCCCCGCGGTAATTCACTCCGTTTACTTTGACACCTAGCGCCACGTTGATCAACTGCCCCCCCAACCAAGTTCCAGAGCCCACGCCAGCCGCACCAAAATTCAGGCGTGCCGCGTTTTGCTTGAGGTAGGCGGCAAACTCATCGAGCCCTGTTGCCGGAAAGTCTTTTCGTGCGGATATCACTTGTGGCGCATCCCCGATTGAGGCGATCGCAATAAAGTCTTTCAAAACATCGTAAGACAGGTTTTTATATAACGTCGCATTTACTGCCAGGGTTCCGCCATTGCCAATCAACATCGTGTAGCCATCGCCAGGCGCGCGTGAAGCACGGGTGCCACCCACCGTGCCGCCCGCCCCAGGCGTATTTTCAACGATGACCGGCTGCCCCATCACCTTCGTTAAGCTTTCGGCAACCACGCGCGCCATCACGTCGGTTGGCCCACCGGCCGCAAAGGGCACAATGAGGGTCAAGGGCCGATCAGGATAAGCAGCCCACGCTCCCACACTAGAGCTCAGCAAGACCATTGCACTGACGAGTTGCAAAGCGCGTGTTTTTAGCGTGTGTGTGTTGATACAAGCGAACATCTTTTCCCCTTTTGCTGGCGCGATCAGACGCCCCGTTCAGTCATCCAACTGTGTGATCCAACTCAGACATCCAGATTTGCGGCTTGCAACGCATGCGTTTCGATAAAAGCACGACGCGGCTCAACATGATCCCCCATCAGCGTTGTAAAAATCTGATCGGCGCCGATAGCATCTTCAATCTGAACTCGCAACAAGCGGCGCACTTTAGGATCCATGGTGGTCTCCCACAGTTGCGACGGATTCATTTCGCCCAGGCCCTTATAGCGTTGCTTGGTCACGTTACGCTCGGCCTCAGCACGCAGCCATTGCATGGCTTCGCGAAAATCAGCGACCATTGATTCTTTTCGCTTATCGCCCTCGCCACGCGCGACGATCGCGCCTTTACCAACCAAGCCTTGAAATGTTGCTGCAGCGCGAGCCAGTACACCGTAATCGGCACCACCGGTAAAGTCTGGGTCAAGCACCGTGACGCGGACATTGCCGTGATGCTTGCGACGAACAATTAAACGAAAGCGTTCTGAACCCACGTGATATTCAGGTGTGACTTCGACTTGCTTTGGCAATAAGGGATCTTCAAGCGTCGCCTGCAAGCGCGCCGCCGAGGCTTTCGCCAACGCATCTGTTTCTAGCTCAACCGTCGCGCCACCCACAATTGCCGAAAGGGTCGACTCATCCATAAAGCGACTCAGTCGCGCAATCACACCGTCTGCCATGACATACTGCTTAGCGAGTTCGGTTAAAGCGTCACCTGAGATTGCGTCAGCACCCGTCTGTGGCACAAGCGAAGCGTCTTTAAGCGAGAGCGTCAACATATAACTAGACTCTTCCACTTCGTCTTTTAGATACCGTTCGTCTTTGCCCGCCTTAATCTTATAAAGAGGCGGTTGCGCGATATAGATGTAACCACGCTCGACTAATTGCGGCATTTGTCGGTAGAGCAGCGTCAACAACAACGTACGAATGTGCGCGCCGTCAACGTCGGCATCGGTCATGATGATGATGCGGTGGTAACGAAGCTTGTCCACATTAAAGTCCGGACCAATGCTGGTGCCAAGCGCGGTGATGAGTGTGGTGATCTGCTCGCTGGCAATCAACTTATCAAAGCGCGCTTTTTCAACGTTCAGCACTTTACCGCGTAACGGCAAGATGGCTTGAAATTTACGATCGCGTCCTTGCTTAGCCGAGCCACCTGCCGAGTCACCCTCGACGATATACAGTTCGCACAGTGCTGGATCTTTTTCTTGGCAATCCGCAAGCTTGCCTGGCAAGCCCGCGCCTTCAAGCACGCTTTTGCGACGCGTCATCTCACGTGCTTTGCGTGCGGCCTCGCGCGCCCGTGCTGCTTCTACGATCTTCGCGCAGAGCGCTTTTGCATCGTTTGGATTTTCAAGCAGCCAAGTTTCAAGAGTTCGGGCAACCGCATCTTCAACCGCTGGACGTACCTCACTTGATACCAATTTATCTTTTGTTTGACTGCTGAATTTTGGCTCTGGTACTTTGACTGACAACACGCATGTCAAGCCTTCGCGCATGTCGTCACCCGTGGTTTCAACTTTGGCTTTCTTAGCCATTTCGTTGTCACCAATATATTTATTCAGGATCCGCGTCATCGCCGCACGGAGCCCCGTCATGTGCGTACCGCCGTCGCGTTGAGGAATGTTGTTCGTAAACGCCAGCACCTGTTCGCTATAACCGTCGTTCCACTGCATTGCGACTTCAACGCCGACTAAGGTGCCACCGGCGTTAGACTCTGTCGCTACAGAAAAGACATTGGGATGTAAAACGGTTTTGCCGCGATTAATATATTCAACAAAGCCCTTAACGCCTCCCGAGAACGCGAAGTTTTCTTCTTTGCCATTGCGCTGATCCACCAGGCGGATCTTGACGCCATTGTTTAAGAAAGACAACTCGCGCAAGCGCTTGGATAAGATTTCATAGTGATACTCGACATTATTGAAAATATCGGTGTCTGCTAAAAAGTGCACCTCGGTTCCACGTTTTTCAGTTGGGCCCGTTACCGCCAAGGGCGCAACGCGCTCACCTTTGCGAAATTCCATCTGATGCACCTGTCCGTTGCGACGAATCACGAGGCGCAACCAAGAAGACAGCGCGTTCACGCACGACACACCTACACCATGCAAACCGCCAGAAACCTTGTAAGAGTTTTGGTCAAACTTACCACCTGCGTGCAGCTCAGTTAAGACGATTTCGGCGGCACTGCGCGCAAACTCATCGTCTTTATGAATATCCGTCGGAATGCCGCGCCCATTGTCTGTTACCGAGATCGAGTTGTCACCATGAATGGTGACGACAATATCATCGCAGTGTCCGGCCAATGCTTCGTCGATCGCGTTGTCAACGACTTCGAACACCATATGGTGCAAACCCGTGCCATCAGAGGTGTCACCGATGTACATACCCGGACGCTTACGTACGGCCTCAAGGCCTTTAAGCATTTTGATCGAGTCTGCTCCATAGGCGTCCATATCTTCGGGCGGCTGGGCTTGTACTGAAATATTTTCTGACATTATTTAAATCCGCATGGGCATGACGACATACTTAAACGACTCGTCATCAAGTAATGTAATAAGGGCAGAGGCGTTCGCGTCTGGCATGACAGACCAGCGAATCGTTTCAGCTTTGACGTTGGCTAGAAAATCTAGCAAGTAGCTGACGTTAAACCCGACGTCAAGCGCCTCGTGGTCATAGTCAACATCGATCTCTTCTTGAGCCTCTTCTTGCTCGGCGTTAGTCGAAGAGATTTTTAACAGATGCTGACCAAGCTGCAAGCGCACACTACGAAATTTATCGGTCGTCAAAATTGCGGCGCGTTGTAAACAACCTTGCAGGATCTCGCGCGACACATCAAAATGACGTGTGTAGTTTGAAGGAATCACGCGGTTGAAATCTGGAAACTTACCCTCAACCAGTTTTGAGACCAATTCCACGTGACCAAAAGAAAACCGGATTTGCCCAGGCGCTACATCAATCGTGACAGTTTCATCTGAGTCATCGAGCAGGCGCTGCATTTCAAGAACAGTTTTACGCGGCACAATGACTTCGTGCTTGACGGCCACACCCTCGACCGGCGTCGAGCTGTGCGCGAGTCGGTGACCATCGGTGGCAACTGCGCGCAATAAACCCGGCTCAAAGACCATCAGCATACCGTTTAGGTAATAACGGATGTCTTGTTGCGCCATCGCAAAGTGCGCCATATTAAACAGATGCTTTAGGGTCTTGCGCGTGAGCGTTAACGAAACATCCCAGCGTTCGGGCTGCGTCATTGTCGGAAACTCTGTCGCAGCAAGTGTCTGCAGTGAGAACCGGCTTTTACCCGATTGGATGGCGAGCTTGCCACCCGTGGTCGAGAGCTTGACGTCGCCTGTGTCTGGCAGGGCACGCAAAATGTCTAATAGTTTGCGTGCGGCAACCGTCAACGATTCGCTTTCGCCACCGACACCAAACTCAGCGTGCGTGGTGATCTGAACTTCAAGATCCGTTGCGATAAACGAAACACGCTCGGCTTGCTTGCGCACTAAGATATTCGCAAGGATAGGAAGTGTATGGCGGCGTTCAA
>CAMCZQ010000202.1 GCA_945887835.1 Bordetella parapertussis
CTCAAGCCACCTACTAGAAGTGGCTCGGCGGGAGGTCAGTCGATGCCTCGTGCCCAGTCTGGTGCGAAAGAAACAGAGGTTCAAGTGCGTAAACCAACAAATCAGTCTGGTCATTCACAGCATTAAGTCAACAATCTTATTTAAGGAAATCAAATGCGTTCATATCTAAAGATTTTTTCTGCAACGGTATTGGTCAGTGCTCTTGGTTTTACGGTGCCTGCTTGGTCTGCCGGCAATCAGGCAGGAGGGCATTCGCATGGGTCAGACACCCAGGCGATTGGTCAACCCGGCGAGGCTTCACAGGTGAGTCGAACACTTGAACTTTCGATGTCTGATTCGATGCGGTTTAGCCCGTCTAACATAACGGTCAAAGCAGGAGAAACAATCAAGTTTGTGCTGAATAATGTAGGTAAGCTTAAACATGAATTTGTGCTGGGCACCGACAAAGAATTAAAAGAGCACTATCAGCAAATGCTGAAGTTTCCAGAGATGGAGCACGATGAGCCCAATATGGTCACCGTTGCGCCAGGCAAAACGGGTGTCGTCATTTGGACTTTCACGCAGGCAGGTAAGGTTGATTTTGCGTGTTTGTTGCCCGGTCATTACGGCGCTGGCATGAAGGGTTCTGTTGCAGTCAGTGCTGCGAAATAAGTTTTTTAAGGATGCGACAATGATGACGTTTAAAAAATCTGTGGTTGCTATTTTGTCGTTCACGCTGATAAGTGTGGCCTTGCCTTCTTGGGCTCAGGTCGCAGCACTCACTTCAGGTGTCGTCAGAAAGATCGATATCGAAAATTCAAAAATCACGATTCGGCACGAAGAAATTCAACACTTGGATATGCCGCCGATGACGATGGTGTTTACTGTCAAAAATAAAACACTTTTAGACAAGATTCAGCTGGGACAAACGGTTAAGTTTGGCGTTATTGATGAGGGTGGTAAGTTTTTCATCACCGAGCTACAGCCGGTGGGTCAGTAAGCACCGTGTGACTTTTTAAAAAAATTTGATTAAGCACAAATTAAGGGGGTGCGAAAAAAAAATAGACTGATTTAATCGTGACGCTCTGTGACCTTGAAGACGAAAGTCATACTTTGATTTACTCTACAGGTATCAAACCCTAGTGATTCAATTAGCGGAGTTCAGGTTTATGTATAAAAACTTTATGAAACTAGCGATCGTGGTATTTGTGTGCTGCCTGCATAGCGCCAAGGCCCAAGAGACGACGCGTCTGATTGTGCCCTTCGCACCGGGGGGGCCAACCGATCAGATCACTCGCTTGATTGCCTCAGAATTGACTAAGCTTACTGGGAAGCCCGCAATCGTCGAAAACAAGCCTGGTGCAGGTGGAACGATTGCTGCCCAATATGTTGTAAAAGCTAAGCCCGATGGTTCTGTTTACTTGGTCGGCTCACCCTCGGTGTTGGTCATTAATCAAGGGCTACAAAAAACGCTTCCGTACGATCCAGAGAAAGATTTTGTGCCTGTCTCTGGTATGACGCGCTCACCTCTGATTTTTATTGTTAAAGGTGACTCGGCACTTGAGAATATTCAACAACTCGTCACACGCGCCAAAACACTAAAAAATTTGATGCCGATGGGCTCGGCGGGGAACGGCACAATCCCTCATTTGGCTGGCACCTACTTTAATCAGCAGGCGGGTATTAGCGCGCTACATGTCCCGTTCAATGGTGTCGCGCCCGCCTTGTTAAGCTTACTGTCGGGTGACACGATCTATATGTTCGATACCCTCTCGACTTCAATCGAAAATATCAAGGCGGGTAAAGTAAAAGGCTTGGGTATTGCGAGTGATAAGCGCTTTAGTGGTTTGCCCGAGATTGCCACCCTGGCAGAGCAGGGGTACGCCGTACAGGCTTCTTCGTGGTTTGGTCTGGTGGCCCCGGCTAAAACTCCACAAGCGACAGTGGTTGCCATGAACCAAGCGATCAATTCAATATTGACCGCAGCAGACTTCTCAAACAAAATGGCAGCAATGGGAATCGAAACAATGCCGGGTAGCGTTGATCAATTCACTGCTTTCATTGAGGCTGAGCGCGCACGTTGGTTACCTGAAGTCACGCGTTTAAATTTATCTGCTGAGTGAAAATCAATATGACTAATCCTGTTGACACGCTTGCCGAGTTTGTGAGCCACACGCAGTTAAAGGATATACCTGACAAGGTGCAGAGCCATGCGAAATTGGTACTGCTCGATACCATTGGGGTGATCCTTGCGGGGTTTGAACAGCCCGAAGTACAGGCTTTACAAAAAACCTTGTCAGCGACCGCAGGAAGCGGTGCAACAGTGTTGACACGAGGATGGCCAGTCAATGACCCACGCACGGCTGCGTTGATCAACGGTACAGCCGGTCGATCCATTGAATTATGCGAAGGCCATCGGTTTGTGGCCTGCCAGGCGGGCGTACAGGTGTTGCCCGGTCTATTAGCCAGCGCAGAGGTCTTAGGTCGTGGTGGTGACGATCTTCTGTTGTCGTTGATCTTGGGCTATGACGTTGCCGTCAGAATGGGTTACGCCTTAACGCCTCGGCCCTTAGCGCATCAGAATGGCCAGAGCTCGATGATTGGTGCAGCCGCAGGCGGTGCGCGCTTACGCAATCTCGATGCACAACAAACCAGCCAAGCGATGCGCATCGCTGCGACCTTTGTGTTGACACCAAGTTATACCAATGCTGTTGCAGGGGCCACGACGCTCAATGCGGCGGGTGGAATGTGTGGGTTTACTGCTTCGCTGGCCCCCGAAATGGCGCAGGCCGGATTTATTGCTCAAGAGGGCGCGATTGGCGAGGCCTTTGCAAATCTCGTCGGAGATGGCTATCAAGAGTCCAAGCTTCTTGATCAATTAGGCACCACCTTTGAGATTACTCGTAACTACTTCCGGCTTCGTGCCTGCTGTAATCCGATCTATGCGTCTCTGGATGCGTTTGAAGAGGCTTGGGCGCAGGCGCAAGCTACGCCTGAGCAAATCGAACGGGTCGACGTTTATACCTATCGCTTTGCCTCAGCCATGCAGAGCCAAACTCCCCGCAATGGCTTTGCGTCAAAGTATTCGTTGCCGCATGCGGTTGCTGCAATTGCACTGCGTGGTAATGCGGGATATGGTTCGTTCACTGAGAGCTTTGTGCATAGCCCAGAGGTCGCAGCACTGCGTCAGCGTGTGTTTGTCACAGAGGATCCTGCGTTAAATGCTCAGTTTCCCAGATTGAAACCTTCGCGTGTGACGCTGACGTTAAAGAACGGTCTGACCATCACTAAAACCTGTGAGAGCGCAAAAGGTGATTTTCAAAAGCCCTATCAAGAGTCTGAAATTCGAGAAAAATTTCATGAGCTTGCCGGTCTCGTCCTAACAGACCGAGGTGTCGCTGAGCTAGAACGCACGATTGATTGTGTCGAGCAATGGAAAAGTATTGATACGCTTATAAAGGTATTGCGACAACACACAGCGAGTTAAGCCTCAACGCCTACGCGGCAGATCAACGCGCAGATTTCAATCCAACGCGATTTTTGCTGCCTCAACTACGCGAGCCCACTTCGCAGTTTCATTGACTAAAAAAATCTCAAAGTCTTTTGAAGAACTCCCATTGGGAATCAAGCCCATATTTTTAAAAGAGAGGGCAATCGTCGGATCCGCAATAAGCGTAGTCAATGCAGCCAACAATCGATCGCGAATGTCTGAGCTAATCGCCTTGGGCGCAAGGATGCCAAACCACGTGTCTGAGTAATATTCAGCCAAACCGCTCTGAGCAAAAGTGGGTACCTCGGGCAAGGCGTCTGAACGTTGCACACCGGCAATTGCCAAGGCTTTGATCTTTTTACCCTGTACGAGCGGTGCCGAACTCGGCACGCTGTCAAAGATTAAATCAATCTGACCACCCATCAAATCATTTAGCGCAGGGCCTCCGCCCTTATAGGGCACATGCTGCATCTGAATACCCGTCAGCATCTTAAAGAGTTCGCCAGCCATATGCCCCGAGGCGCCTTGTCCGCCAGAGCCAAAATTAAGTTGTTTATCGCGCCCTTTTGCCAAGGCAATTAAATCGGCGACCGTACTAACTGGCAAATTGGGTGCAACAACCAATAGAACTGGGGCATTTGCCAACATTTTGATAGGCGCCAGATCTTTGGCGGGATCGTAAGTCATCTTTTTGTACAGACTCGGATTGCTGGCCAGTCCGGGGAATCCCATTAAGAGCGTATATCCATCCGCAGGTGCCTTAGCCACGTAACTGGCTGCAATATTGCCATTTGCCCCCGGCTTGTTCTCAACCACGACGCTCGTATTGAGTAACGCTGATAATTTAGGGGTAATCGAACGCGCCACAATATCTGCAGCCCCGCCTGCACTAAAAGCGACTACCAGAGAGATAGTCTGAGCCGGGTACGCTGGCGCTTTTTGTGCAAAAGCCGGTAGGCTAATGCTTAGGACAGAGGCCACCAATACGATGGAGGTTAGCGATTTGCACCTGCCACGATTCTTAAGAAATATCATTATCTCCCCCTTTTAGATTTTGATGCCGACTACTGTTATAGCCTGATTCGAGAAGCAAACTGAGTCGTTTATTTTGTGCTAGTTCTGGTGAGGACATTGAGAGCCTGAGCCAAGACGCCCGACTCAAGTCGGACTAGTGGCTCGACAAGCTCTTGTGTTGCGACATTTAGCTTAAAAACATACTTGGACTTGGGGTAATCCCGACTAATTGTCTGTATTCATCTGATCCGTTTGCCTCCATAATAGACAAAGCTTGGGCGTTAGGGCTTTTAGATCGCCTCAGTTTGCTCACCGTAGCCCAAATAACTCGTCATCAAAAACAATTAAGTTTGGAGAAAAACATGGATCGTCGTTCAGTTATCAAGGGCGCAGGCTTGGCTGGCGTCATTGCTTCTATCAGTACGCCCGCCATTGTCCATGCACAAGCAAACGTGCGTTGGCGCTTGTCATCAAGTTTCCCAAAGTCTCTTGATACGCTATACGGCGCCTCCGAGGTGTTTGCCAAGCATGTCAGCGATATGACCGGTGGAAAATTTGTGGTTTCATGCCATGCTCCGGGCGAACTCGTGCCTGCCTTCGGTGTTGTGGATGCCGTTCAAAATCAAACGATTGAATGCGCAAGTACTGCCGCCTATTACTTTTTTGGTAAGGACGAAACCTTTGCGATGGGCACCGCAATTCCGTTTGGATTGAATACGCGTCTGATGAACGCCTGGATGTACGAAGGCAACGGAATGAAGCTAACCCGTGAATTTTATGCTGCGTACAACATCGTTAATTTTCCGATGGGTAGCACGGGGGCTCAGATGGGCGGATGGTTTCGCAAAGAAATTAAATCTGTAGCTGATTTTAAAGGCTTAAAATTTCGCGTTGGAGGCTTTGCTGGAAAAGTGGTTGAACGCATGGGCGGCGTCGCACAGAACATCCCGGGCGGTGAAATTTATCAGGCTCTAGAAAAAGGCACGATCGACGCGGCCGAGTGGGTCGGCCCTTACGACGATGAAAAACTTGGGTTCAATAAAGTCGCGCCGTTTTACGCGTATCCAGGTTGGTGGGAGGGCGGCCCGCTCACTGATTTATTTGTAAATCAAAAAGCCTATGATGCGCTGACGCCTGAGTACAAAGCCATTGTGGCGTGTGCTGCCAGTATGGCTCAGCAAAATATGTTGGCCAAGTATGATGCGTTGAATCCTGCCGCATTGAAGCGCTTAGTTGCTGGCGGTGCAAAATTATTTGCATTCCCCAAAGACGTTATGGACCTCGCGTTCAAAGAGTCGATGGCCTTATATAACGAATTATCAGCTAAAAACCCAGCATGGAAGAAAATGTATGCTGACTATTCTGAGTTTCGACGCAATGGCAATCTGTGGTTCCGCTTTGCTGAGGCTGCGTTTGATGATTACATGCAAGCAGCAAAACTTTAAAAGCTTGACATCCTCCCCGCCCTCAGTCGATGACTGCCGCTTGCGCGGAAAGGACGGGGATTCCTACTGTGCTCAGGCAAAAGCTGTCTGAGTCACTTCGGTGGGTTCCTGCTTCATCGAGTGGTCTGACTGCACCGACTCTCCACAGGCTAA
>CAMCZQ010000203.1 GCA_945887835.1 Bordetella parapertussis
TTCTTGAACTCGGCAATGACGTATTCGATGATGCGTTGGTCAAAATCCTCGCCGCCCAAAAAGGTGTCCCCATTAGTGGACAGCACTTCAAATTGTTTTTCGCCATCGACGTCAGCAATTTCGATGATCGAGATATCGAACGTACCGCCACCCAAGTCAAAGACAGCAATCTTGCGATCGCCTTTTTCAGACTTGTCCAACCCAAAAGCCAGTGCTGCGGCGGTTGGCTCGTTGATAATGCGCTTGACATCAAGACCAGCGATTCGGCCAGCGTCTTTGGTGGCCTGGCGCTGACTATCATTGAAGTAAGCGGGCACAGTAATGACGGCTTCGGTAACGGTTTCACCTAAAAAGTCTTCAGCGGTTTTTTTCATCTTGCGCAATACATCGGCCGCAACCTGTGAGGGGGCAAGCTTTTTGCCTTGCGCCTCAACCCAAGCATCGCCGTTGTCAGCTTTGACAATTTTGTAAGGCATCAGATGAATGTCTTTTTGCACCGCATTTTCGGTGAACTTACGACCAATCAACCGCTTCACTGCGTAAAGCGTGTTGGTGGGATTGGTAACGGCCTGACGCTTGGCGGGTGCGCCTACCAGCGTCTCGCCATCTTCCATGTACGCGACGATCGAAGGCGTCGTGCGTGTGCCTTCGGCATTTTCAAGAATCTTGACTTTCCCGCCATCCATGACCGCCACGCAGCTATTGGTGGTGCCAAGGTCGATACCGATAATCTTGCTCATGGTCAAACTACCTTTTAAAAAATCAGAATAAGAATGAATTGCTTCTATGACTATTAATTGGGGGAGGATTAAGCGATTTCAAGGCTAAATCCAGCTTTTAATGCCCCAAACCGTAAAAATGTTTGACGCCCTTGCTTTTGGTCTGTTCGCGAGCGCGAGCACCCACACCAAACTATGCCGCCACGGTGACCAAGGCAGGCCTCAGGACGCGATCGGCAATCAGGTACCCCTTTTGCAACGTTTGCACGATCGTATTTGCCGCTTGCTCGGCCGGAATCGTTGCGATCGCCTGATGTTGATGCGGATCAAACTTAGCACCCGCTTCAGGAGCAATTTCTTTAAGATGGTTGCGTTCAAACGCGCTCACCAACTGCTTGAGGGTGACCTCAATACCGGTGCGCATTGTTTCGGCCGTTTGTTCGGCTTGCGCTAAAGCGGCCTCTAAACTATCTTTAACAGGCACCAAGCCTTCGGCAAAGGATTCAATCCCGAATTTGCGTGCTTTTGAGACTTCTTCTTGGGCCCGACGGCGCACGTTCTCCATTTCGGCATGGGCACGCAAGGCTTGATCGCGCTGTTCGGCGACTTGCGCCTGTGTGGCAGCAAGCTCAGCCTGTAATTGCTCGAAAGGGTCTAGGGCAACCTCAGCCTCGAGCGCCTCGAGCGCCTCGGGTGCCTCGGGTGCCTCAGGTGCCTCAGATGCGTCCTGTGCGGGCGCAGCAGCCAAAGCCGGATCGAGCTCTTTGTTGCCTGGCTTCGAGTCTTTTGGGTCTGCCATTTACTTCTCCAGAAAAATGCATGTTGAGTCTAAGAAATTGGGGCTTAACCCAAAAATTCAAGGGTTAACCACGAAAAATATAAGACGATTGCCGCACGCTTTGGGCGGCTGAGGCCAAGCCATCCTGAGTCGCGCCCAAGGCACAACTAGGGTTCGAGCGGCCAGCCTTGTAGTTGCCCAAGCACCATATCGGCCAACGAGGCGATCCAGGCCGGATCGTCGTTGAGGGCTGAAATATACCTAAACTGCTTGCCACCCGCATGCATAAAGGCTTCGCACACTTCAACCTGGATTTCTTCGAGGGTTTCAAGACAATCGGCCAAAAAGCCCGGACACACCACATCGATCTCGGTGACTCCTTGCTGCGCCAGTTTTTTTAGCGTGGGCTCGGTATAGGGCTCAAGCCACTTGGCGGGGCCAAAACGGCTTTGAAACGTCACCAGATAGGCGTCGTCAGCCAACCCTAGGTAAGCGGCAAGCGCGCGTGCAGTCTCGTAGCAATCGCGACAGTAAGGATCGCCCTGCTCAACGCACTGTCTGGGCAAACCATGAAAACTCATGACGAGTTTTTGAGGCTTACCGTGCTGCTGCCAATAGGCCGCGATCTTATCGCCCAACGGACGAATAAACTCAGGGGCCGTATGAAACCGTTTGATAAACCGCAGGGCTGGCTGGTTGCGCAGGTAGCTTGCCACACGGGCCACCTCATCAACCACGGTGGCCGTCGTGCTTGAGGCGTATTGTGGATAAAGCGGCACCACAAGCAGGTGTTCGCAGCCACGCTCGCGCAGGCGCAACATTGCGTTTTTGATTGAGGGCTCACCATAGCGCATGCCGGTTTCGACTTCAATCGCCAACCCCCGCTGAGCGAAGATTTTTTGCAAGCCTTCGGTCTGGCGCTGGGTGTACACCATCAAGGGCGACCCACCTTCCATCCAAACACTTTGATAGCGCGGCACCAACTTGCGTGGGCGGGCCAACAAAATCGGACCATTCAAAATGGGCCACCACAACAGCTTCGGGATTTCAATCACGCGAGGATCAGATAAAAACTCGCGCAAATAACGCCGAATTGCGGGTGCAGTCGGTTCGTCAGGGGTGCCAAGATTGACTAACACCACACCAACACCGCCGGTTTTAAAGGACTTTGGCCAAGGCACAAAGCGAGAAGTGCGATCAGGATCGCGTTTGGGTTCAGGCCAGAAACGCATTGCTATGGACGCTCGTGAGGATAGTGGCTAAGTGCGCTTGATAATAAACGCGCGGTAATGTCGACAATTGGAATGACCCGCTCGTAGGCCATGCGGGTGGGGCCAATGACGCCCAGAGTACCGATGACATGCCCGTCGATATTGTAAGGGGCTGTCACGACAGATAAATCTTCAGTCGGAACGAGTTGCGAATCGCCGCCGATATAAATCTGCACGCCTTGCGCCTGGCTCGAGACCTCGAGCAGTTGCAACAGATCAGTTTTTTTCTCGAACATGGAAAAGGTTTTACGCAGGCGATCCATGTCAGAGGCGAGTTCGTTGACATCAAGTAACTTACGTTCGCCCGAGATCACGACGGTTTCGACTTCGTCGGCCGCTTGTGCGCCGGCTTCAACCGCCGCCTGCATGAGCCCAGACATATCTTCTTGAAGGCGGGCTAAGTCACGCGCTAAGTTTTGACGAACTGCCGCAAACGACTTACCCGCAAAATTATGATTAAAAAAGTTAGCGGCCTCAAGCAAGGCAGTGGCGGTGTAGTCGCGCGGCGTCAGCAAGATACGGTTTTGCACATCTCCGTCGGGCGTCACAATGATCAGCAAAATACGTTTTTCAGAGAGACGAATGAATTCGATTTGATGAAACACCTGCGCCCTGCGAGGCGACAACACCACCCCAGCAAACTGACTCAGGCTTGAAAGCATCGCAGCCGCAGCTTGAACCGCCCGCCCCGGATCAGAGCCCGTTTGCAAATCACGCACCGTAGAGACGGGATACAACTCAACCGGCTGCGACGTGAGCATGGTGTCAACAAAGACCCGGTAGCCCCGTGGGGTCGGGATGCGACCCGCCGAAGTGTGTGGGCTGTGAATCAGACCAAGCTCTTCAAGATCGGACATGACATTGCGAATCGTGGCTGGCGATAATTCGAACATTTTTGAGAGCGTGCGCGAGCCGACCGGCTGGCCATCGTCAATGTAACGTTCAATAAGCGCTTTAAGCAGCGCACGCGCACGATCATCCATCATTGCCCTATTTTACCTTTGTCGACCCTATAATCGGTTAGATTTTCTCTAATTGTTGAGCCTATGCATTTTCCTATTATTGCTTTAGTTGGCCGTTATCAGGATTCAGACCTGCACGCCCCCCTGCGCGCGCTCGCTAAGCTCTTGATACAAGAGGGCTCGCAAGTCCTGATCGAAGCCGATACCGCCCGCCAGACCGGCTTGACGGAATACCCGAGCGCCAGTTTTACCCAAATCGGAGAACAAGCCAGCTTAGCCATTGTCATGGGCGGCGATGGCACGATGCTTGGTGCGGCGCGCCATCTAGCGCCCTTTGATGTGCCCGTGGTTGGCATCAACCACGGCCGCCTAGGGTTCATTACTGACATCCCCTTGCAAAAGGCAACCGAAGCGCTGACGAACTTGCTGCAAGGTCGCTACGAAACTGAAACCCGCATGTTGCTCAGCGCCACCGTGTGGCGCGGCACCGAGCAAATGTTTACGGCCACCGCCCTCAATGACGTGGTCTTAAACCGCGCCGGGCGCGGTGGGATGATCGAAGTACGGGTCGAGATCAATGGCGCTTTCATGTACACCCAACGGGCTGATGGCCTAATTGTTGCAACCCCCACGGGTTCGACTGCTTACGCGCTGTCTTCAGCAGGCCCAATCTTGCACCCCGAAGTCAGCGCGATGGTTTTGGTGCCTGTCGCACCGCAAACCTTATCAAACCGACCAATCGTAATTCCGGCCGACGGGGTCTTGAACATGACACTGACCGCGATGGGGCGCAGTGAGGGCGGCGCAAGCGTGCACTTTGATATGCAAACCTGGTCAGACCTGGTGCCGGGTGACCGGATTGTGGTGCAGCGTTCGCCGCATCACATCCGCTTTTTGCACCCCGAAGGCTACAGTTTTTTTTCGACGCTGCGCAGCAAGCTCGACTGGAATCGCATGCCTCGCGCCAGCGCCGAGTCCGAGTAATCCATGCTACGCGCGCTACATATTCGCGACTTTGTCATCGTGACTGAAGCCGACATCACCTTTGATCCAGGCTTTACTGTTTTCTCGGGTGAAACTGGCGCTGGAAAATCCATCCTGATTGATGCACTAGCGCTCACCTTGGGCGAGCGTGCCGACTCCGCTGTACTGCGAGAAGGTGCCACCCGAGCCGAGATCAGCGCAGTATTCGAGGCCCCTGAAGCGCTCGTACGCTGGCTGACCGAACACGACTTGCACGCCGAGCACGAGCTGGTGTTGCGCCGGGTCATCGACGCCCAAGGCCGCAGTCGCGCCTACGTGAACGGCTCGGCTGTTACCCTGACGCAGTTGCGCGAGATCGGCGAATATTTGATTGATATTCACGGCCAACACGCACACCAAAGTTTGCTGCGCGCTGACAATCAACGCGAACTGCTCGATGCACACGGCAATCATCAGGCGCTGCGCCAAAGCACCACGCTGGCGTTCAAGGCCTGGCGCGCAACTGAAAAACAATTAAGTCTGGCAGAGCAAGATGCCAACACCGTGGCGCAAGCGCGCGAACAGCTCGAATGGAAAACCGGCGAGCTCGCCAGACTCGCACTCGGGCCTATTGAATGGGCTGAGATCTCGGCTGAGCACACCCGACTGGCCAACGGCCAGTCTCTGTTAGATGGCGCTGCGCACACACTAAACGCGCTCGATGAAGGCGACGCTGCCGTGCACCATCAGTTAGCAATGGCAGTGCAGCGGATCAGTCAGCTTTTACGCCACGATGCGAATCTGCAAACTGTACACGACGCCCTCGACTCTGCCCGTATTGCTGTGAGCGAAGCCGTGTCTGACTTAAACGACTATGTCTCGCGCGCTGAACTCGATCCGGCACGCCTTTCGGTGCTAGACAATCGGTTACGCGCCATCTTTGAACTCGCACGTAAATTTAAAACTGAACCCGAAGACCTGTTCCAGTTTGAGCAGACGCTGCAAAGCGAGCTTGCCGCCTTACAAGCCTCGAGCGACATCGAAGGCTTGCGGGCACAAGTGCTGGCGCAACGCGCCGCCTATGAGGTCGCCGCCCAGGCACTTTCGGCAGCGCGCACCAAGGCTGCGCTTGATTTAAGCAAACTCGTGAGCAAGGCGATGCAAACGCTGGCCATGGAAGGCGGCCAATTCAGTATTTTGCTGCATTCGGCTCAGGCTGCAAGCCACGGTCAAGACTTGGTTGAATTTTTAGTGGCGGGCCACGCTGGCACGACCCCGCGTCCCTTAGCCAAGGTCGCCTCAGGTGGAGAACTCGCTCGGATATCACTGGCTTTATCGGTGATCGCCAGTCGCGCGGCACGCGTACCCACTTT
>CAMCZQ010000204.1 GCA_945887835.1 Bordetella parapertussis
AGTTTGCGCGCGCTCAAAGCGGCCAGCGGTCACGCTTGCATCAAAATAGATTTCATTATTTTTGTCGGCCAGACAAGCGGCTCGATCGGTTGACCAAGCGATCGCGTGGGGTTCAGCCAGTGCCTTAAGCCTATCGGCATTGCGACCTAGCAGCACTGGCTCGGGGATCAGCTTGTCGCCATTTTTAAGCAAAAGCCCGCCTTCTTTGCGAATATTCAGCAATGAACGTAAGTGTTGCATATTGCCCAAACGCCCAGTCGCGCCTTCGATAATGATTTGAATTTTTTTTGTCGACATAATACGGATACCTTAGCGTTCAGCAACAGAGTAAGCAATAAATGGAAATTCACACGGTGGCCCATCGGCCACGTGCATCACGCGGCTTTCAAGGTCAATCAATACTGCGCCAGTCGTCATTGTCTGTTTGGCTTCGGCTTGGCGCGGATCAGGATGACGGCAAAGTGAGTGCGGCTCACTAAAGTGATCGCTCATCGCGGCGGTCATTGTCGCCACATCAATTTTTTTGCCACCACGCTCTAATAAACGACGCATGCGCGAAGCTCTGAATAACGTGCCGGGGCTGACTTTTTCCATCTGCGACTCACCGTGTCCACTTCCCATGAAGTGATTAGAGTGCGTGACGATTCCGTTGACCGGGTTGATGTAGGTGATGTGATTGGGGCTGGTTTCAAAATCAATGATCTCGCCTTGTGCGCCGCCGATCACAAAGTTACCTGAGCAGGTACGTTTGGTTGACACGATTGGGGTCAGCGCATCAGCATAGCGATCGGCGTCAAGCACTTCGCGACATCGCATATGAAACGGTTTTTGATACGGGTTGCAGCCATCTAGGTGCGAGGCCAGGCCGTTTTCAACTAAGCCAATGCCGCATTCGTTGACCCCCATTTTGCCCCCGACAATGCCAGCCTCGGTCATGCACACTAGGCTTGGCTTATTCGAACGCTTAATACGCAACACAATCGTGCGTTGGTGCACGCCAGCAATCCAATCCCAGTTTTGCCCAAGCCAGGTGTGGCCGTCGGCGGTAACGTCTGATAACAAACCAAAGGTTGTGCAGCCATCAGTTTCGCCAGTGGCTTGTTGCAGCGCTTGCTCTTGCTTGCGCGCGTCTTTGCCAAAGATCATAAAGGCAATTTCGTAGCGCGCATTCAACAGGGCGATGGCAGCTGAGGATTGCTCAGCGCCTTTGGCAATACCCAGCATCTCGTCGGCGTAATCTGTGTTTTGACTTTGCATAGCTGTTTGCCAACGCAAGGCTTCTTCTAGCGCCTCGGCGCGCGCTAAGCCCGAAGCCTCAAAACGGCGTAAATAGGTTTCAAGGTTTGCGGCGACATCAGCGGCGAAGGTTTTGCCATGGGCGACGCCACGCTCAAAGGCGTTGTCACCCACAGTCAGACAGGGCATTTTGTCTCGTTTGCTCACAGCAGCATTACCTTATAGAGTTCGCGGTTAATTTCACCTACTAAGCGAATGAAGTCGTCGGATAAACGTGTGTCTTCAGTACGTGGGCGGGGTAGATCAATGTCATAAATTTTGTGGATACGACCAGGGCGCGCAGACATCAGCACGACTTGATCCGATAAAAATACGGCCTCAGCAAGCGAGTGCGTCACAAAGATGACAGTCTTGCGATACTGCTGCCAGATCCGCATCAGTTCAAACGCCATGCGATCGCGTGTAATTTCGTCGAGTGCGGCAAAGGGTTCGTCCATCAATAAAATCGATGGATCAAGCGCCAAGGCGCGTGCGAGCGCCGCTCGTTGTTGCATACCGCCTGATAACTGATGAGGGAGTTTCTTCTCAAAACCATTTAGGCCAACGACCTCAAGCAGTTGTTCAACGCTTTGCACTGTTTGTGGATTTTTCTTCTGCGGCAAAGCAAGCGCGCTTTTACTTTTTGCTTGTACCAACTCTTTGAGTAGTTTGACGTTTTTTTCAACCGTCAGCCAGGGCATTAAATTCGCTTGTTGAAACACTAAGCCAATACGACCCGCTTGTCGCAAGGCGCTGGGCGGCATCCCGTCAATCAAAACCTGCCCTTGTGTGGGTGGCATTAAATCAGCCAACACCTTTAGCAAAGTGCTCTTGCCGCAGCCAGAGGGGCCCACCAACGAAACGAAGGAGCCGTCGGCGACTTCAAGGTCAACAGGCGCTAAGGCTTGAACGGCTTGCGCCGAGCCCAACCCATAGGTGACCTGAATGCCAGCGATTGAAATGCCACGACTTGAAGACTGCATAGAACTCATTTTGCCGGTTGCTTCACAAGTTTGGCCAGTTCTTTTGCTTCATCAATACTGTTGATGATGGCATTGGTGTACATGCTTTGCGCTGTAGGTTTTTTTGGCAAGTCGCCGCCACTGGCCAAGATATCAATCGACGATTGCCATTTTGCATCGGTCATCAAGCCAAAGCGTTCAGCATAATCAGGCGTGTTGTACAGGTCGTAAATCATGCGAAGCTTGCGCGACTCAAGCTTAAGGTCGCGATCAGGTGAAACCGCGACGATTTCTTTCATCGCTTGTTCAACGTTGTCGTGGGTCCAGATTAAGCTCTTAATTGTTGCGCGCACAAAACGCTTGACCAAATCCGGGTTGCTTTTCAGCAAAGCCTCGTTGGTATAAATCAATGTGCCATAAAATTGCACGCCATAATCACGCACCGGCATCACGTTAACCGGAAATCCTTTGCCCTCAAGTGTTAGCGCTTGCCCAAACGAATAGCCAAACAGTCCATCGACTTGCCCGGCGGCCAGCATCTGTACTTCGGCGCCACGTGCGACCGTCACAAAGTCAATATCTTTGCGGGTGAGACCGCCTTTGGCTAATACAGGTTCGATGAGGCCCATGACATTGGCCTGAAACCAGGCAAGTCTCATGCCTTTCATTTTTTCAGGCGTGGTAATGCCGGCTTTCGCTGGCGTGATCACTGAAAACGGATTGTCAGGTTGATCGGCCATCACAGCCACCACGGGCAGGCCACTGCCTTTTGCTTTGACAAAAGCATCGGCGTTGGTCAAGCCAAATTGCTCACGACCTGTGGCAATCATGACTTCATTTTGTTGCCCAGCGGCTGGTGGACGAATTTCTAGATCAATACCTTCGGCCTTATAAAAACCTTGCGCCCGACCGCCAAAATATTGGGCGTGCATCCCCCAGGGGGTGAAGTTGATGCGCAGCACGACTTTGTCGAGTGCGAGGGCAGGGGTCGAATTGAAGGCCATTGCGCAGAGTGCGAGAGCGCTCAGAATGGCTTGTTTGCTTTTATTCAACATAACGTTCTTATCCTCGTGAAGTCGAATCATTGAGGCCGGTGCGCCATGACACTCGCGCCTCAATCCATGACATGAAATTAAAAAATACCGTTCCGATTAGCGCTAAAGAAATGATGGCAGCAAACGAGCGGGCCGTATTAAAGTTGAAGCTACCCGACAGCACTAAGTATCCTAAGCCGTTAGACGCAGCCAGCCATTCGGCCACAATCGCACCAAGCACCGCCAGTGTTGTTGCGATACGCAAGCCTGCAAAAATGTACGGTATTGCATAAGGTAACCTCAGACTAAAGAGCAACTGTCGTTCGTTGGCGTCTACTGACCGAAACACATCTGCCAAGCCGCGATCCACCTCTTTAAAGCCCGCCATAGTGTTAATCACGATTGGAAAAAAAGCAATCGACATCACCACGGCAATTTTTGAGCCCATCCCCGCACCTACCCAAACCAAAATCAAAGGCGCAATCGCAATCTTGGGTACGCTTTGTAAGCCAACAAAAATGGGCATGATTAAGCGTTCAAGCCAAGTAAAGCGAATCATCAAGGCCGAGACGATTAAGGCAAACAGAACTGCCGTGACATAACCCGTTAAGATAGCCCAAATCGTGGCCAATGAATGCATTTGAATCAACGAC
Source organism: Bordetella parapertussis (assembly GCA_945887835.1). Classification (GTDB taxonomy): domain Bacteria; phylum Pseudomonadota; class Gammaproteobacteria; order Burkholderiales; family Burkholderiaceae_B; genus Zwartia; species Zwartia parapertussis_B. The sequence goes on from CAMCZQ010000204.1 coordinate 3,925, forward strand.
CATTCATCAATAAAGAGTTGCGCAATTTCAGTAGGGGCTGGCAGTAAAAAGTTAGGCACTTCAAAATACCGCACGCCCGTCTGCCATAGCAAAAGCAGTACGACGATTAAAATTCCTGAGCTCCAGCTTTCAAGCACGCGGCCTAAGCGCGAGGCTTTAGCAGAGTGTTCGAGCGTAGAGTTGTCGGTGCGACCAGACATCCGAGATCCCTTGGTGGTTGACTGAGTGATATCACTTGCTAACATATCTGACAGAGCTTACTGTAGTCAACGTATTCTGACCTTCAAAAGGATGTGCCATGCCACGCCATATCGTTTGTTTGACCTATGACTTTGATGTGCAGTCGGGCTTTATCTCGCGTGGGTTGACCTCGCCTACGCCGTTGTCGCGAGGTGAGTTCGGGGTGGTGGGGTCAAAACGCATACTCGACTTGGTGAAGGTGCATAGCATCCCCACCACATGGTTTGTGCCGGGGTTTACGCTTGAAACTTACCCGGCGGCCTGTGAAGCCGTGCTCAAGGGTGGCCACGAAATCGGCCATCATAGCTGGGCGCACATCCCACCCGCTAGCCAAACGCTTGAAGAAGAAGAGGCCGATATGCTGCGCGCGAGTGCGGCAATCAAACAGCTGACAGGGGGTAGGGCAGTAGGCTATCGCTCACCCTCGTGGGATTTAAGCGAAAACACTTTGAATCTGTTGCTCAAGTACGGTTTTGAGTACGACAGCAGCATGATGGGTGGCGATTACCATCCGTATCCCGTGCGTGACGGTGATCAAGTCAAACTGGGCGATCCGATCAAGTTTGGCAAAGAGACTAGCCTGATCGAAATGCCAATTAGCTGGCACCTGGATGATCACCCCCATTTTGAATACTGGCGTATGCCCACAACCGTCAATCCTGGCCTGCAAAGTGCTCGCACGGTGATGGAAAGCTGGTTAGATGAATTCAGGTACTTTAAAAAGAGTACCGATTTCGGGATCTTGACCTACACCATGCACCCCTACGTTTTAGGGCGCGGCAACCGCATGCTGGCTTTTGAAGGCTTTGTTGAAAGCCTGATTAAAGAGGGCGCTGAGTTCATGACGATGCAGCAGGCATTGGCGGCGGGCAGAGGGTTGTTGTACTAGGTTGAAGTTTAAGATGTACTATTTTATATTTATCTATATCATTGATATTAATAATTATTATAGATAAATAAATATATTCGAAAGTATTCATTTGGTAGTTTTCGTGGTAGATAAATTGGCCTCATTTATTTGAGGCCATTTCTTTTTTCACACACACTAACAGGCGTCCGATTGTGATGGCTTAGGCCTATCTTTCGCTTATTTATGATACCATTTAGTGATACCAACTATTGTGAATCAAAAAAATCAACGTACCTTGCAAAAACTTTTTGTTCAGCCAGTCTTTCATCGACCACATCCTTCGCCGGATACCGAAAAAGGTGCTGTCGCAGCAATTCGAAAATGGCTAGATCAAAACGGAGTTCGCCCATGAATATTTTGACGATTGATGGCTTTCAAGCCACGATTTTTTTTGTGCCGGACATGAAGATGTTTAGAGGCGAATTTATAAACCTGAGTGGGGGTGCAGATTTTTACGCGACCGACGTTCAGGGCCTTGAGCGCGAAGGCAAAATTTCTTTAGATATTTATTTGGATGCGTGCAAACGCAACGGTATATCGCCACGCAAAAATTTTTCGGGAAATTTTTCTCTACGCCTTGACCCTGAGGTGCATGAGGCGGCGGCAATTGCCGCCGCGTCAAAAGGTGTCAGCCTTAATCACTGGGCGGCACAATCAATTAAACAGGCTGCCTTGGCCTCGTAACTAGCTGGTCGCTTGATACTTGGTTGTCAGCCAAACGTAACGCGAGGCGCACCTTGTACAGAGCTAGTTCTCGTTTGGCTGAAGTATGTCAACTATGCTATAGTCATGGACATCGCTGAGTTTGCACGGCACTTGTTTTTTTTATAAAAAAACAATAACCGATTGATTTTCAACGACAATTCCCTGATAGCTCAGTCGGTAGAGCGACGGACTGTTAATCCGCAGGTCCCTGGTTCGAGCCCAGGTGGGAGAGCCAAGATTCTAAAAGCCCGCATTTATTGCGGGTTTTTTCT
>CAMCZQ010000205.1 GCA_945887835.1 Bordetella parapertussis
CAAGCCCAGTGTAAGGGCCGGTTTGAATCACAACCTCGACGACCTCTGTCTGAGTAAGGCCGCAATTCAGTCCCGCCTTTGAAAACTTGGTGACCAGACTTGAAAAGGTTAAGGCTGTAAATGAGGCAATCGCACAGATGGCTCGTTCGCGCATTTCCATGCCTGGTCGCTTCCATAACTCGCCGTAGCAAAACTGCACGACGTCTGGATAAAAGGCTGAGGCGATCGTGTTCTCAGGGTTGGCGTAACCAACATGTCGACGCTCGGCGTGAAGGGTCGTCATCACCTCTTGACCACGCTCAGAGACGAGTGCTAAGGCATCGTCGCGACTTGCGGCGACCGGCAGCGAGACGCCACGCGCGTCAAAGACGCGTTGTGACAGCGTCAAGCAGTCTTTCGTTGTGGTTGAAAATCCGCCATAGATGCCACACTGCATAAATATTTCGTTAATGGTTTGAGCGCTTAAGCCGGCATCCAGCGCCGCGTCGATGTAGTGCTCTAACGAAGACAAGCGACGGCCAACACAGAGCGCTGAAAGTGTGGCGATCATTCGCGAAGTTAAGTCGAGCCCCGGTCGCGCCCAGACCCGACCAAAGACAAACTCTTGCTCAAATTGATCGAACGCTGCATGACCACTTTCTGGTGGGGTATCGCCGAAAAGTTCGTGTTGCTTGCTTTGGCCGAGCGCGCGCAATTCAAGTCGATCGTTCATGTTTGGTCTCCGTAGATTTTGAGTGGCTTTCACCCGATTCATTCGGGCTGTATACCCGTTTGGCTGATTTTCTCTGCCCGACGCGCCCGATCCTCACGCATGTATCGTGACAGGCTGACCCAAAAAGGTCTGCATTTGTTGAACGACAACTCGGTCAACTATGTCGGTGCCGCTACCCGTGTCAAACGGAACGATCATCTTAATGGGGCGGCTCGGGTAGGGGGAGACAGTTTGGGCTTGTAACGGGTTGCCCGCATTGAGTGCGAGCAGCGCGAAAATGCTTAAAAGTTTAAAAAAAAGGCTCACGTTTGTCTCCGTGCAGCGTGGCCGACAGCCGCAATAAGGGTTTATTGGGTGCCGTGCTCAGATGTTGTTATTTTTGTTGTACCACTTGGCAGAGGTAAACGGCTAATCGTTCGTGTTCGAGGTGTCGTAAGCGCTGTACTACTCGGTTTTAACGCCTGCTTTCACCACGACTTCCTTCCAGCGAGCGATGTCTTGCGCGACGAACGCTGCCATGGGTTTTGGGCCGAGGTACTGGGGCTCAAGACCGGCATTGATGAGTTTGTCGTAAATTGTTTTGTCGGCGATTGCTTGCTCGAGCGCGGAACTGACCTTTTGAGAAATACTGGCGGGTAACTGTGCAGGCCCAAATAGTCCGAACCATGCGCTGGCCAACATGCCTGGAACGCCTTGTTCGATTGCGGTCGGCAAGTCGGGCGCTTGTGCGAGACGCTTTTCAGAAAGCGTCGCAATGCCTCGCAAGCGGCCATCGCGAATGTAGGGTAACAAGGCGACCGTATAAATGAGAACCGGCACGTGACCGGCGAGAACATCGGTGATGCCTTGACTGATATTGTTGTAGGGGATGTTGACGAGCTTGGCACCTTTCGTGCGCAACATGTCGCCCGCTAGGCTGTTTGAAGAGCCTGCTGGCGAAGACGCATAGCTTAAGCCGCTAGGCAGCGTATTCGAGTAGGCAATCAGTTCTTGAATATTCTTGACAGGCACAGAGGGGTGGATGGCAATAATATTTGCTGACATCGCGGCCAAGCCGATAGGAGAAAAATCTTTCTCGATGTCGTACGGCATTGAGTTTGGGCGGATCGCGGCCACAATCGAATGCGATGAAGTCGATCCCATACAAAAGGTGTAACCATCGGGCGCAGCAGATTTGACGACTTGAGCCCCTAAAACACCATTTGCCCCAGCACGATTTTCAACAACAATTTTTTGTCCCAAGGCAGCCGACATGGATTGTTCAAGATGACGCGTCAAGATATCGGTGGCAGAGCCTGGCGCAAACGGTACGATCATGCGAATCGACCGGCTAGGGTAGTCGGACTGTGCGTAGGCTGAGTTGGTGGCCAGTGACGGCAAGACAAGCGCGAGGGCGCCCTGGCTCGCTTTGACCAAGACAGCTCGTCTGTGAAGATTCGGTGTAGTTCGCTTCATGGCGTCTCACTTTTATATTTTTGTTTTTAGACTAGTTCGATGGTACGGCACAGTGAACTTTAGAGTCAAGGTATGATCCCTGCAAAAGGAGTCTTTCATGTCAAAAGAACTTGGTCATGGTGCCGTGCTGTGCGATGTCGACTCCCGTGGGGTAGTCACTGTGACTTTAAATCGTCCGGCAGTGAATAACGCCTATAACGAGGACATGATTCAAGGCTTGCACCAGGCCTTAGACTTGTTGCCTTCACTGCCGGGCGCACGTGTGGTCGTGGTGCAGGGCAATGGTAAGCATTTTCAGGCGGGTGCAGACTTGGCCTGGATTTCAAGCGTCGCGCCAAAAAGTCCCGAAGAAAACGAACGCGTGTCGCGCCTGACCGGAGAAGCGATTCGCCGGCTCGATGCGCTGCCTCTTCCAACCGTGGCGCTGATCCAAGGTGGCTGCTTTGGGGGCGGGACGGGTCTGGCCTCGGTGTGCGACATTGTGGTGGCCGCCGACAATGCCATCTTTGCGATTACTGAGGCGCGTTGGGGTTTGATTGCCGGCATTATCTTGCCGCAACTTTGCAAAGCGATGGGTGTGCGTAATGTGCGGCGCTATGCGCTCACATGTGAACGCTTTAGCCCTGAAGTTGCCCTGCGTATCGGGTTTGTGCACGAGATTTGTCAAGCTGACCAGCTGCAAGCGACAGGCGCGCGCATTGTGGACGGGTTGTTGATGAACTCTCCGAGCGCGGTGTCTGCCACCAAGCTGCGGACTTTGGCTGTCTCGGAGTCTTTGCTAGATGACGTGTTATTTGCCGAGCTGGTGCGAGAGCACTCAGCGTTGCGCCAAAGGCCTGATGCCGCAGAGGGCACGGCGTCTTTCTTAGAAAAACGCTTGCCGTCTTGGTATCCAGCAAAATAATCGCTGGGGCTTAAGCCTCAGCGCTTCGTGCGTGTGCACGCGCGGTGCTATGTGTACGCGGCATAAACCGCTGTCTCATAGTCGGTGAACAGACCAAGTGCCCGAGGGTCAACAAAGGGCAGGACTTGCATCAGAATGACGCCCGCTAAATCCTTTGTCGGATCGATCCAGAAAAAAGCGTTAGGCAAACCCGCCCAGGCCAAGCTACCAGCCGAACGCCCAGTGGGCGCTTGCTGTTCGTTGATCATAAAGGTCAGGCCCCAAGTTTTTTCAATACCAGGAAAAAACTCTGCATCAAGCGAAGCGGCAGGATTTTGAGTACGTAAACAATTAACACGCAAGGGACCCATAGCGTTTTTTGACATCAACGCCAGCGTTTCGGGTTTTAGAAGTTGCTGACCATTCCCGCGCCCTTGGTTCAAGATCATGCGCGAAAAGCGCAGATAGTCTCCCGCAGTTGAATACATACCGCCACCACCGGGATCAAACTCGGTCTCTTGCGGCACTTCAAAAGGGGTCGTATTTAACGCGCCCGTGACGGGGTCGCGCTGATGCACCGTCGCTAGGCGCGCACGCATGCTGGACAAGATTCTAAAGCCGGTACTACTCATACCTAGTGGTCCGGTAATATTTTTTTGCAGGTATTCACCTAAGCGCATGCCGCTGGCCGCTGCCACTAACTGACCAGCCCAGTCAATGTTGATGCCGTACTCCCAGCGGGTGCCGGGTTCAAAAGTCAGCGGCACCGAGAGTGCAATCTTTTTACCTGAACCGGCGCGTGGCAGATTCATTGTCTTCAAATAGCGTGCTGAATCAGCATTCCAGATGTCAGACGTAAACCCCGCTGTGTGCGTCAGTAGCTGACGCAAGGTAATCTGAGTTGTTGGTGCGCGCAGCAGAGGTTTGCCGGCAGCATCCCAGCCGGTCAGCAGTTTGACTTCTGCCAGTTCAGGCAAGATCTTGGCGGCAGGTTCGTCAAGCGTTAATTTACCTTGCTCAACTAATTGCATGGCGGCCGCGCCAACGATAGGCTTAGTCATTGAAGCCAGCCAAAACACAGTGTCTGGAGTCATCGCGACGCCTTGCCCGAGTGCGCGCTCGCCAAACGCCGCCTCATAGAGGGTGCCGTGACCAGAGCTGACTGATGCGACGACCCCTGGGATGTGACCAGCCTGTACGGCGTTTAGCAGCACAGCGTCTGCAGTTTGCTTGAGCTTTGAAGTGGTCAGGGTGTTGGTCATCGTAAAAAACGCATGGAAAGAGGGCTAAACGGCGGAGGCTGAGCGTTGAGAGGGTTAGCCGAATTGGCTAGGTGCGCTGCGCTAGTGTTCGTTATACCCGATTGCTGCGCGCTGGGCGAGGTGCGCAAGACGTATAAAATCAAGCGCTATGAGAAACTCCACTAGACGTTCGACCGAATTTCAGCACGACCCCGATAAACCAGTCGTTAAACGACAGCTCGGCGATTGGCACGTCATTCGTGACTTGTTGCCGTACTTGTTGGCATATCGCTACCGGGTCTTACTAGCCATTTCCTGTTTGCTGGCCGCAAAGTTTGCCAATCTTGGCATTCCGATTTTGCTCAAAACGCTGATTGATGATTTGGACGCCCCTCAAAGTGTGTCAAGGGCTTTGCTTGTTGTGCCACTTGGCTTGATTCTTGGGTACGGTTTGCTGAGGTTTTCGGCCTCGCTATTCACCGAGCTCAGAGAGTTGTTGTTTTCGCGTGTCACGCAGCATGCGGTCAGACAAATCGCGCTTGAAGTGTTTCAGCATTTGCATGCTCTGTCATTACGGTTTCATCTGTCGCGTCAAACGGGCGGGGTCAGTCGCGACATCGAACGCGGCACCCGCGCGATTCAGTCACTCGTGTCTTATTCCCTCTATAGCATCGTTCCGACGCTGATCGAGTTCTTGTTGGTGCTTGGCTATTTTGCTTACAGTTACAACATTTGGTTCGCAGCCATTACGTTGGCCGCGTTGATTATCTACATCGCGTTTACGATCGTTGTGACCGAGTGGCGTACGCACTTGCGGCGCACCATGAACGATATGGATTCGCGCGCGAATCAAAAAGCTATTGATTCTTTATTGAACTTCGAAACCGTTAAATATTTTGGTAACGAGTCGTTCGAAGCTAGACGCTACGATGAAAATCTGGTGCGTTATCAGGCGGCGGCGATCAAATCACAAAAGTCGTTGTCGCTGCTTAACGTTGGACAGCAGTTCATCATTGGCGTGGGGCTGGTATTGATTCTGTGGCGCTCTACCGAGGGCGTTGCCAACGGTTCGATGACGCTAGGCGATTTGGTGTTGGTCAACACGTTAATGATTCAGCTCTATATCCCTTTGAATTTTTTAGGTGTGATTTACCGAGAAATTAAACAATCGCTGACTGACCTGGATCGCATGTTTACGTTGCTGATGGCGGATCGCGAAATCGCTGACGATCCCGGTGCGGCGAGTTTGGTTGTTGCAGACCTCACGCAAGGGCCAGAGGTGCGCTTTGAACACGTTAAGTTCCATTACGAGTCAAACCGTACCATTTTGCATGACTTAAGCTTCACGATTCCTGCTGGGACAGTGACGGCAGTGGTTGGGCGTAGTGGCGCGGGCAAAAGCACGCTGGCGCGTTTGTTGTTTCGTTTTTATGACGTGCAGGCCGGCGCGATCTTAATTGATGGACAAGATATCAGACGCGTGCAGCAAGCGAGCCTGCGTCAGGCGATTGGCATCGTACCGCAAGATACGGTGCTGTTTAACGACACCATCGCCTACAACATTGCCTACGGTCGTCCCGGCGCGTCTGAGGCGGATATTCAAAGTGCGGCGCGTGCCGCGCAAATGGATCAGTTCATTGCGCACTTGCCTGAGGGCTACAACACTCA
>CAMCZQ010000206.1 GCA_945887835.1 Bordetella parapertussis
CAGAGATAAGTTTCGCGCCAGCCAATGGTCGAGATTCCCCACTGCGTGACGGGCGGCCAAATCGCACCGGCCAGATAGTTACCACTGGCACAAATAGCGACCGCAATGCCGCGGCGCTTATTCCACCAAAGCGAAGTGTCGGCCACCAACGGTGCGAAGGTTGCAGAGGCACCCAAAAAACCCAGAAACAAGCCGTGCACCAGTGCAAAGACAAGGATATCTGTGGTGTGCGCGGCCCAAATAAAACCAGTCAACAAGCCAGCAGCGCCGATCAGCAGGCATACCCACACCCCCCAGCGGTCTGACACGCGCCCCATAAATAAGCCGCCGGCCCCAAAGCCAATCCATAAAAGGGTCGAGGGCAGCGAAGCTTCTGACCGAGACACGCCGAACTCTGCTTGCACCTCGGGTAACACCACTGAGACAACGAACATACAACTGCTACCCATCACCATGATCAAGAGCGCTGTCAACAGACGCCGTAGCGCATAACGAGAATCAATCAGGTGTTCAGAGGCTGGCTGCGTCAACATGGTGCAAAGCTTTTTAAATTGAAAAGTCTAAGAGTGTGTCAGAAGCGTACCACGGAGAGCTCAACAAGCCTTACCCACCGCTTTGCGTCGGCTTGGCCCACGACGGCCCGAGCGAGACGGGCGAGTCTGAAAGCTAAAAAATTCGATACCTCGGTGCAGCCTAGGGGCAAAAAATATGCAAAGGTAACCCTGACCCGCTAAACTACGCCTCGCATTCGGCAATTGCCAAAAGGCTTTGTCAGTTTGACTCAAGAATAGCGTTCTAAAAGCCTGTGGGCTAACTAGCGGAGACTTATCCTTATGAGCGTAATCACCAACATCGAAGATTTGCGCGTTTTAGCCAAAAAACGCGTACCGCGTATGTTTTACGATTATGCCGACTCGGGCTCCTGGACCGAAAGCACCTATCGCGCAAACGAAAGTGATTTTCAAAAAATCAAATTGCGTCAACGCATTTTGATCAACATGGAAAACCGCTCGACCGCGAGTCACATGATTGGTCAAAAAGTTGCCATGCCTGTGGCAATCGCACCAACAGGCCTGACTGGCATGCAGCATGCCGATGGCGAAATTCTGGCGGCAAAAGTGGCCAAAGAGTTTGGCATCCCCTTCACCTTATCGACCATGAGCATCTGCTCAATTGAAGCGGTGGCCGAGGGCACCAATCATCATCCGTTTTGGTTCCAACTGTATGTGATGAAAGATCGCGACTTTATCGAACGCCTGGTTGAGCGTGCCAAGCGTGCCAACTGTTCGGCTTTGGTTTTAACCTTGGATTTACAAATATTGGGGCAGCGTCACAAAGATCTAAAAAATGGCTTAAGCGCACCACCCAAGATGACCCTAGCCAATATATTTGACATCGCAACGAAGCCACGCTGGGCAATGGGAATGCTTGGTACAAAAAACCGTCAATTTGGCAACATCGTGGGCCATGTGCAGGGCGTCAGCGACATGAGCAAACTGAGCGAATGGACCGCCTCTCAATTTGACCCGCGTCTAAATTGGGATGACGTGGCTTGGATCAAAAAACTTTGGGGCGGCAAGCTGATCTTAAAAGGGATTCAAGACGTCGACGATGCGCGGATGGCGCTTAACAGCGGTGCCGATGCCTTGATCGTCAGCAACCACGGCGGGCGTCAGCTCGATGGCGCCGCCTCAAGCATCGAATCTTTGCCGGCCATCGTTGAGGCCGTTGGCAAACAAATCGAAATCCATATGGATGGCGGTGTACGCAGCGGTCAAGATGTTTTAAAAGCGCGTGCGCTCGGCGCACAGGGTTGTTATATTGGGCGCGCCTTTTTGTATGGACTAGGTGCCATGGGCGAGATCGGTGTCAAAAAAGTACTCGAAATTTTGCACAATGAGCTTGACCTGACGATGGCCTTTTGTGGTCGCACTGATATTGAGACAGTCGATAAAAGTATTTTGCTACCCGGTACGTATCCAATTTAAACAAAGCGCTAGCCGTCTTCACAGAATAACCTTCACGAGCAACAACAGAGACATGAATACCAACAATACGCCTTTAAAAACCCTGCCACGCTGGATCTTTATGAGCCGGTGGTTACAAGCCCCTCTTTATATCGGCCTGATCGTTGCGCAAGGCATTTATGTCTGGCAATTCTGGCGAGAGCTCGTACACCTGATGTCGATGATGACTCTCGAAAAATCAGTCACCGAGACCGAATTGATGTTGATCGTCTTGGGCTTAATCGACGTCGTCATGATTTCAAACCTGTTAGTGATGGTGATCGTGGGGGGCTGGGAGACCTTTGTTTCGCGCATGGGGCTCAAAAATCACCCGGACCAACCAGAATGGTTATCGCACGTAAACGCAGGCGTGTTAAAGGTCAAGCTGGCAACAGCGATTATCGGAATCTCGTCGATACATTTGCTCAAGACCTTTATCAACGCCCCTGACACCGCAGAGTCCACACTGATGTGGCAAACCCTGATTCATATGGCTTTTGTCCTCTCTGCTATGGCAATCGCCTTCACCGAAAAACTTCTGAGCCAAGCTCACCAACCCGCGCCGCACTAAGGAGCCCGCCATGTCAGGACACGGACACGTTGATCCCTCAAATAAAAAAGTCGCACTGGTTATCGCAGTGTTGGCACTGTTTTTAGCCATCAGTGAGACTCTAGGTAAAGCCTATCAAACCGAGGTGATCACCAAGCAAGTTGAAGCATCTAACTTATGGGCGTTTTTTCAGGCAAAATCCATTCGAAAGACGAGTACTGAACTGGCTTTACAGACGGCTCAACTCAGCCCGCAGGCCGAAGATCCAAAAACGGTTGAACAGATAAAAAAATGGGCTGGCGCCGTCAAGCGTTACGACACCGAGCCCGACACCGGTGAGGGCCGTAAAGAACTCGCCGAGCGTGCAAAAAAAGCGCAGAAGCTAGGTGAACTTGCTAACCACAAGTATCACAATCTAGAGGTTTCTTCGGGTGTGTTGCAAGTGGCGATCGTTCTAGCTTCGTCTGCGATTATTACCAACGTGATGATGCTGGCCTGGCTGGCAGGCGGCTTAGGAATTGTGGCCGTTGGCTTCGGGATTTTTGCCATGTTTGGGGCAGCTTCTCTGTTTTAAGCACACAAGTCATGCAACGTCGCTCGGTTCTTCGTTTTGCAGGCGCCTCGGCGGCTCTTCTTGGTCTCCCCAAACTTGGCTGGGGTCGCCAAGCTTGGTCGTTAGACCCCTTTAGCTTAGGGGTTGCGAGCGGGTCGCCCACTAGCGACTCGATTGTGCTCTGGACTCGCCTTGGAACGCCCGCGCTTGAGGCCGCTGGGCTGACTGCAAAGTCGGTGGCCGTGACCTGGCAACTTGCGCATGACGCCCGGTTCAGTCGCCTGGTTGCCTCAGGTGAGTTACAGGCCACGGCAGGACTCGGGCACTCTGTGCACGCTGAGGTCGCGGGGCTTGAGCCGGCGCGGGCGTACTTCTATCGGTTTATGACTGGCACTGCGGTCAGCGCAACGGGCCGTACGCGCACTCTTGCGACGCCAGGCGCCGACGTCAGGCGCTTGCGACTGGCTTATGCCTCTTGCCAGCAATGGGGGGCCGGCTTTTACAGTGCCTATCGACATATGCTGGACGAGAATCTGGATTTTGTGCTGTTTTTAGGCGATTACATTTACGAGTATCCCGCCTCGCGCCCCCTTGAGGTACGCCCGACGACAGGCGGGTGGATTACAACACTTGAGGGCTATCGCAGCCGCTATGCGCTTCACAAGTCTGATCCAGACTTACAAGCGATTCACGCCGCTTGCCCCTGGATACTTACCTGGGATGACCACGAGGTACAAAACGATTACGCGGCGACTCACGAGGGCTTATCGGGTACCCCTGTCGAAGATTTTATGGCGCGGCGTCGTGCCGCCTACCAGTCCTTTTATGAAAACATGCCTGTCCCGCGCGCCGGCTTTGACAGATTACTTTCGGGGCAGGCAGACCAAGCCCGCGTGTACGACAGCGTGGCCTTTGGGCGTCTTGCAACGCTCTATACGCTTGATAATCGCCAGCATCGCGACTTACAGGCCTGCTCTCCTAACCAACGACCAGGCTCGGCACGCGTTGACCCAACCAAATGCGAAAGCTTTAACCAACCCCACCGTACCTTACTGGGCAAGGCCCAAGAACGCTGGCTTGAGCAACAATTTGCGTCGGCCCGTGGCCAATGGAATTTGCTGGGACAACAAACCCTGTTTGGACGACGCAACTTCAGCACGACCGGCGCACAATTGCTGCGCAACGATGGCTGGGATGGCTACCCAGCGGCCCGCAGACGACTCACCGATTCGATGCAACAGACTCGGCTCAAAAACCCGGTGATTTTAGGAGGCGATATTCACGAAAACTGGGTCGGTCATGTGTTGTCTGACTATCACAACCCTGACTGCGAGGCGCTTGGAGTTGAGTTCTGTGGCACAAGTATTACTTCGCTTTCAAGCTCAACGCCCACTCAACTCACCAAGCAGCTTGAAGTCAACCCGCACTTTATCTTTGCCGATGCCGCTTCGCGGGGTTACGGGGTGGTTGAACTGACCCCAACGCAGTTGACGACTACGCTTAGAGCCGTCAAGGACGCTAAAGACCCAAAATCTGACGTTTTTACTCTGGCAAAGTTTGCCGTTGATTCCGGACGCGCTGCCGTCGAGCCAGCCTGAGCCAGCAAAGGCAGCACAAACATTGCGCCTGACGGCGTTCAGCCCTGTAAAAATAAAGATATGCTAATTAGCGTATTCCATTTTCGTAAAAAGTTTTGTATCTTAAGAAAATAGCTTAAGAGACCCGCCATGCAAGCGTTCAACACTACTGGCCATATTTATCTTGTCGACGACGATGCCTCCATCAGAGCCGCATTAACCAGTACGCTTGAGCGCCAAGGCTATTCGGTCAACGCTTACGCGGACGCTGCCTCTTTTTTTAGGCACGCTATGCCTATCTCACCAGCAGTCTTACTGCTTGATATGCGTATGCCAGGACAAAACGGGCTTGAAGCGCAAGCGAGCTTAACGCAGTCTGGCTGGACCACACCCGTTATTTTTATTAGCGGCGAAAGTCTACCTGATCAGATCGTGCAAGCCATGAAACAAGGTGCAAGCGATTTTTTGTTAAAGCCGTTTTCAATGCAAGAGCTACTGCTTACGATTGAGCGCTGTCTAGAAAAAGATCGTATCCTTCACGGCGCCTTAACAAAAACACTTGCCTTGCAAAAACTTTACTCGCGATTAACGCCGCGCGAGCGTGCGGTATTTGAGCAAGTCATTCAAGGCAAATCAAACAAGCAGATTGCCCAAGAGCACGGCTCTGCAGCGGCGACGGTCAAACTACACCGAGCTCGCGTACTGGCAAAAATGCAAGTCGACTCGCTCGCAGCGCTCCTGACAATGTTGACCTCCGTTGACTTGGTGCAGATGAAGCAGCCTTTGACGCTTAACACCGAGCAAGGCACTCATTTTTGAAAATTCTGTCGCTAGCCGTCTGACGGCGAACTGCGCTCGGTCTGGGCGGCCTTGACATCAAGCACCCATTCGCGCCACAACGCAACCATCAACGCCATCAACACAGGGCCAATAAAAAGCCCAACGATTCCCATGGTTTTGACGCCACCGACCAACCCAAAAAATGTCGGTAAAAACGGGAGTTTGACCGGACCACCCACCAGGCGCGGGCGCAGCGTCTTATCGACAATAAAAAGCTCGATTGAACCCCAGGCAAACAGTCCGGCTCCGGCAATGGGGTTGCCCGAACCCACCAAATATAAAGATATCAAGGTAAATGACAGCGGTGCACCACCCGGGATCATCGCCATAAAAGCTGTGATTACACCAAGCAAAACTGGCGAAGGCACCCCCGCCACCCAATAAGCGACGCCCAAAACAACACCC
>CAMCZQ010000207.1 GCA_945887835.1 Bordetella parapertussis
AGCTTGTCGATGATGTACTAGATTACAGTGGCGACGTGGATGCTTTGGGTAAAAACGTAGGGGATGATTTGCGCGAAGGCAAGCCAACCTTGCCGTTGATTCGCGTGCTAGAAGTGGGCACTGACTTACAAAAACAGCTTGTCCGACAAGCACTTGAGCATGGTGAGGCTGATTTTGATGCGGTCGCGCAAGCCATTCGCGACACCGGCGCGTTGGAGCATGCGCAGCAGTCTGCGGTGGCAGAGGCTGATATGGCCTGCAAGGCGCTTGAGGCGTTTCCGGACTCAGCCGCGCGTGAGGCTTTACTTAATTTTTGCGCTTTTGCGATTGGCCGCGACCGGTAGCTTGTTTGGCGTTAGTGCGTGTACCGCGCTACGTAAAAAACCGCAGCAAACAGGCTAGGCAATAAAGTGACCAACAAGCCCGACATCCACTTGACGATTAGCCAGGTTTGGTTGGTTAGCTCTTTATGCAGCGTTGTCTCGACTTTTTGAATGGTTGTTTCAACTTTTTGAATGGCCCCATTCATGCGCCCTTCAAGATGCGCAAGATCTTCGCGTGTGGCTAAGGTGGGGATGATTGCTTCTAAGCGAGTGAGTCTAGTTTCCATCCCTCAATTATAAGCACCGCCCATCGTGCACATCAATACGTACACTGACAAAAAAGTGTAACCAAAAATTAACAAATCAACGTGCAATCAGATTCAACGCCCAATGAGGGCATCGAACTACTTTATGACGAGATCGTACAGGGTGTCTTGGCCGTCGTTTTTCTCTCCGACGACTTTTAACAGACGCACTAAAAGATTGTAGACGTCGATGTTTCTGGCGGTGTCTAGTTGAGTTCTTTTTATTTGTGGTCCTTGAATAATAAACAGCCCTTGCATCGCGGGGTCGCTTGGGTCATGCCCGTGTTGCCCCGGAATCACTTTTTGACCCGCGCGCGCGATGGTGCTCCAACCGGCTTTCGCAAGACAGACGACCTGCGGCACTCTTCGATGCGTTCCAAAATGATATTTTGCAGGGATATCCTCTTTGGCCCAGCAATCCATATTGGTATTTTGTTTCAAGCGGCTCAATAAAACAGGCTTGTCCGTTACGTTTGCGTCAAAACCCGCTAAAGGCCCAGTCCACTGAATACTCACGCTGCCGAGTTCTTTGGTGTACACAGATAAGTCAACCGCACGGTCGGGAGTAATGTGCGCCATGCCATGATCCGAGGTCACAACGAGGGTCGTTTTTTCTAATAAGCCAAGGGCGCGAAGCCCTTGCAAGAGTTCACCGATCGCTTGATCAGCGCTGGTAATTGAGGCGTTCACTTCTGGGCTGTCAGGCCCAAACTCATGCCCCTTAGAGTCGACCTCAGAAAAATACAAGGTTGCGAAATCGGCCCGGTCTTGGTCGTCGCGGTTTAACCAGAGTAACAGTTGTTTGGTTCGCTCAGACGAGCTCAGGGCGTGTTCATATCTCAACCAGTCGTTGGGCTGTACACCTTGAATCAGTGATTCGGAGCCCACCCAAAAGAGCGTTGACGAACGTTTCCCTTGCTTGTTTAGAGTGACCCACAGAGGTGTGCCTTCGTCCCACCAAAGCGGATTTTCGATCGCATGGCGATCTGAAAGTCTGAAAACTTGGTCAGTTTTAGAGGGGTCGTACATGGTGTTGTTCACAATGCCGTTGTGATCTGGATACCGCCCAGTGATCAAAGCAAAGTGATTTGGAAAAGTGATCGTCGGAAACACTGGCTCAAATTTTTTAGCGAGCGTGCCTTGTTGGGCCAGCGCTGAAAGGTTTGGAGTGATGCCCCGATCAAGGTAGTCATTTCTGAAGCCGTCGATACTCACCAAGACGACTAAGTTTTTATTCGGAGGGACACGTGGGTCGTCTTGTGGGACGGCAGTTTGTGCCGCGGCCTGCTGCAGAAGGACTGCAAGTAGTAGCGAGGTGAATTGCAGTAACAGTTTCATGGATGGCCTCGTGCAAACAGCAATATTCAGAGGTCTAAACCGTAGCACGCGTTTGTGACGTCTGGCGTCACATTGATCTACTGTGGCGCTTTTTCGCGTTAGGCGCAGCCCTAAGTATCTCGAGCAAGCCACTTTTTGTGCTTTGCATTGGGATGTACACTGCATTTTTCAATTTACAGTCTGATCGATAGGAACCCAAATGTTAAAACTTGCTGCCTCTTTGTCGCGACTTGGTACTGAATCTGCCTTTGAAATTTTGGCGCGTGCGCAAGCGCTTGCCGCGCAGGGTAAAGACATTATCAATTTAGGGATTGGTCAGCCGGATTTTAAGACGCCAAAGCATATTGTTGAAGCAGGGATTCAGGCCCTGCGTGACGGCCATCATGGTTACACCCCGGCCAACGGCTTGCCTCAGGTGCGCGAGGCAGTCGCCGCCGACCTGCAGCGGCGCCATGGTTCAAAGGTTGACCCCGACTGTGTGGTGATTGTGCCTGGTGGCAAGCCAACGATGTTTTTTGCGATTTTGATGTTTGGTGAGCCAGGTGCTGAAATCATGTACCCCAACCCGGGCTTTCCGATTTATGAGTCGCTGATTAAATACAGTGGCGCAACGCCGGTGCCAATCTCGTTGAGCGAAGACAAAGACTTTGCGTTTGATGCTGACACGGTGCTGTCGCAGATCACACCCGCCACGCGCCTGATCATTATCAATAGCCCGGCTAACCCAACAGGCGGCGTGACACCTAAAGCCGAAATTGATAAGTTGGTTGCTGGCTTAGCCAAACATCCTGACGTGGCAATACTCTCTGACGAGATTTATAGCCAGATGTTGTACGGTGGACGCGAGCATGTGTCTTTGCTCAATTACCCAGAGATTCGCGATCGTCTGATCATGCTCGACGGCTGGAGCAAAACCTACGCCATGACTGGTTGGCGCTTAGGCTACGCGGTATGGCCAGAAAGTTTAGTGGCCGATGTCACGCGTTTGTGTATCAACGATCACTCGTGTGTCAATGCCTCGGCGCAGTTTGCCGGTTTGGCGGCTTTAACTGGGCCGCAAGACGCCGTCGCTGAAATGATGGTGGCCTTTAACCAGCGGCGCAGCTTAATCGTTGACGCCTTAAACAGTTTGCCAGGGGTGCGTTGCTCAGACGCAGCGGGCGCGTTTTACGCGTTTCCTCATGTTGGTGGCACCGGTTTGACCTCGCGTCAGGCGCAAGATCTGTTTTTGAACGAGGCTGGCGTGGCGACCATTTCTGGGACAAGCTTTGGCGCTTGGGGCGAAGGCTATGTGCGCTTTTCGTATGCCAACAGCGCCGAGAACATCGAGCGGGCAATCGAACGTATTCGCAAGGTGCTGTAAAACCGCGACACCCAAGCGCCACTGATGTCTGAGCGGGATGCCCTGATCTATTCGATTGCTACGTTTTCGTTGGCAACCTCTCTGACGCCTGGTCCAAACAACCTGATGCTGTTAGCCTCTGGTGTGAACTTTGGCTTCAGGCGGTCTGTGCCCCACGTCCTGGGTGTCTCGCTCGGTTTTTTTGTCATGCTGGTGGCAATCGCCTTTGGCTTAAACAGCTTGTTTCAGGCCGTGCCGGCCATCTACCAAGTGATGAAAGTGCTCGGCTTTGCCTACCTGGTGTATTTGGCGTGGGGGGTCGCCACCAGCAAACCGCTGCCGGCACCAGAGCAGCAAGGCGGGCAATCTCGCCCGTTAAGCTTTTTGGGGGCGCTGGCGTTTCAGTGGGTCAACCCAAAGGCATGGCTGATCGCGGTGAGTTTCTCTAGTAATTATCTGCCCCAACAGGCAAGCTCACTGTTCGTATTTTTGGGTTGCTTCTTGATGTCAATCGTCAATCTTCCCAGTATTTGTGTGTGGTTGTGGATGGGCACCAGGCTTGAGCGGCTGTTGCGAGATCCGTTACGTCGAAAAATATTTAATTGGGTCATGGCGCTGTTGCTGTTGGCGTCGATGTTGCCGGTACTATGGCTTTAGATCAATTCTTTCCCAAAAAGAGGCCTGACTTGAAACACATATTGGTCCGAGGGGTAAACTTTGCTTACCTCGAGCAAGGTGAGGGCCCACTGGTATTTTTGTTGCATGGGTTTCCTGACAACGCCCAGACCTGGAGCCATCAGATACCCGCGTTGGTTGCGCAGGGCTACCGTGTCGTTGCGCCTTATTTGCGCGGCTATCCACCCACCGATGTGGGGACGGGTGGCTATTATGACAAAGCCACCTTAGTGGCAGACGTAGCGGCTTTAATTCAAGCCTTGGGCGAGGGCAAGCCCTGCCATTTGGTTGGACAGGACTGGGGCGCGATCATCGGTTACGGGGTCTTGGCGGCCTACCCAGAATTAATCGCGCGCGCCGTATTGATGGCGGTCCCTCACCCAGGCCAGGTCTCAAAAAGTCTGACAGACGCCAAACATATTCAGCGATCGTTTCACTGGTGGTTTTTTCAGCTTCCAGACTTGCCAGAAAAAGCGTTAGCTGAAAACAACATGGCCTTTATTGATTATCTTTGGAACTACTGGACAACAGAAGGCTACCAGGATGACGCGCACCTGCAGTCGGTCAAAGAGACCCTCGCACAACCCGGCGTTTTGGCTGCGACCTTAGGTTATTACAGGGCGATGTTTGATGTGGCCAAGGCCGACCCTGCCTTGGCCGATTTGCGCGTGTTGATGGCGCGTCAGATTAAAGTGCCCACGCTTGCGTTATGCGGCGCAGACGACTTGCGCGCCGAGCTCATGCAAGCGCAAGCGCAATATTTCGAAAACGAATACGACTTTAAGTTGATCGCGCACGCGGGGCACTTTTTGCATCGCGAACAGCCACAAGCCGTGACGCAACAGTTACTTGACTGGTTTAAAAAATGACGACAAAGACGCCGTCGTCGCTTTGGATGGCGAATATTCTTGGCGCGGGGCAAGTTTGCTCTTGGGGGTCGCTGTATTACAGCTTCCCGTTACTCGCACAGGCGATGGGTGCCGAGCTGCACTGGTCTAAATCCGAGATCTTTTTGGGCGCCACGATCAGCATGCTTGTCACGGCAGTGTTTACGTATCCCGTCGGCTTAGCGATTGACCGAGGCTATGGTCGTTGGATGATGTCTGGCGCTTCACTGTTCGCAGCCTTGATGTTGTGGTGGTGGTCAAGCGTCAGTTACTTATTCAGTTTTTATTTGCTGAGTGCCGTCATTGGTGCTTTGCAGGCCGGTTGTTTGTACGAGCCAGCGTTCGCCGTGATGGCCCGCCGGGTCGGCGCCGCAAATTCACGCGCGCGCATCACCACAATTACCTTGTGGGGCGGATTTGCGAGTACAGCGTTTATCCCGCTTGAACAGTATTTATTGGATACCGTGGGCTGGCGGCAATCCTTGCTCGTGCTGGCGCTCATCAACTTGTGCTGGGCAGCGATTTACTTTTTATGTATCCAGCCTAAATATGATCTTGAGCACACAAATGTTGCACAAACGCGCGAAGACAATAAAGCGCGCGATCATGCGGTGGTCAAAGCCGCTTTAAAAAATTCGATCTTTTGGTTGTTGTTATTAGCGCTGACGCTGTACTCAGTCATGTTTACGGTGTTTATTTTTCATGCTTATCCGATCTTGCAAGAAAAGGGGTTGAGCACGAGCGATGTGGTTCAGGCGCTGATCGTGTTGGGTCCGGCTCAAGTGTTGGGCCGGATTCTGATTGCCTATTTCGCCCCGCGCGCGCCGATGCGCCTCTTGGGTTCGGTGGTGGCCTGTGTGTTTCCGTTTGTGTTTGGGATTTTGGCGAGCATTGAATTGCCAGCGTTTTGGCTCGTTGCGCTCTTAATTGGCGGCTATGGTTTGGCGAACGGCATTTTTACTATCGTGCGTAGTTTGGTGG
>CAMCZQ010000208.1 GCA_945887835.1 Bordetella parapertussis
GTCTTCGACCAAGGCGATTCGTATTTGTGCAGCAGTTTGGCTCATAGGGGCAACTCAATGAAAAAACACACACGGTTATCTTCAAATTTGTAACTGACAGAACCCTTAAGTATTTCACAAAGTGATTTTATCAGCACGAGTCCAAGCCCTGTACCTGGCTTATCGTGAGAGTAAAGGCCACGGTAATAACGAGTAAATAAAGCAGTCGGATCTGGCTCGTGGTTTTGCTCAACGTCATTTGACACAGTGCACAGCAGCTTATTAGTCGATACGACACTCACCTTGACTTCAATCAGACTGGCGCAAGACGAGTACTTAATTGCATTATCAATTAAGTTATTGATGATCGTCACAAATAACAATCGGTCGGTCTGAGTGTTGACCTCGCGCAGTGCAAGAATCTTTACTCTGCCCGAGTGTTTCACAAACAGGGGCAAGTTCTCGATGGTTTCAAGTACAGCCAATTTTTCAAAGCGCAGTACAAAGTTTTTTTGATCAATCGCGTCTACCTGCCCAACGCGGTCAATCACTTGGGTCATGTTATCGATCGACTGAGTCATACTGGAAAATCGTTCGCTCAGCTCGACCGACTGCTCAGCTCTTCCAAATATTGACGTCAATGAGCCTAGTGCCATACGCATCGTCGCCAAAGGATTTTTAAGTTCATGCGACAACATATCAATCAGCGTGCTGCGTTCTTTTAACTGTAGCTGCTCGTAATCGCTTTGTACTTTCAACATATTTAGTTCAAACATTGTTTGGAGCAATTGCTCTCTTTGCATTTTGCTGTAATCAAGCAACAACGAATAAATAGCGAGTGCAACAAGAACACTCGCTCCGGCCCCCGGAATCAGGGTCAACAGCGACAGGTCACTGTCAGTCATTAATAAAACTGCATCGGCACCCATCAAAATACCAACTAGCAGCGATCCGATTGTCCAAACCAACCTGATCGGACGAGAAAATTGCTCGCTCTGATAAATAGCTATTGCGAAAAAATATGGCGCTGTAAACAAAAATATCCAGTTCATCAGCAACATATACGGTTTAATTTGACCCAAAACAGTCAGACTAATTTGACCAAACCAAAACGCAATCCAAAGTAAACAATAATACCGAATCCATGACCGCGACTGCCAACGACGCGATAGTTCAAGGCACAAGCAAGTGGCGAATATCAGTCGCAGGCAAAGTATCGTCGTCAGTATGATTGGGTAACTGTCAGGCGACTCTAAAACAAATTCTCGCCATATAATTCCGTTTGAAAAACAATAAAGAATTAGCGTGCATAACTGCGTCAAGCAAAACCACCCAACGGCTAAGATACGCTCGCGCATGAAATAGAAAGCGCTCCACCCAATCAGCGCCAATAAAATTCCGATCTGAACACCAGAGAGCAAGCTCTGGGAGCCAGTTTCATTGACTAAACTGTCGAAAGCGATAACTTTAGTAGAGACAAAAAAGCCATTGAGCGTATGAATACGCAAAAAATAAGTGCGTTGATTGGCCCCAGAATCCGGCAACATAAAACAGTGATGCCCAACAGAACAATTAAGCTGACGGGCAGGATGTTTAGCACCCCCAAGCTGCTTAATCCAGCGCCCTCTCTCTTCATAATAAAGCTCGAGCTCAGCGAGAAAATAGGGTCCAACGACAAGCACCAAGGGTGACTGCTGCCCGGCTGGGATTTGGACCTTAAACTTGAGCCACCGCGTTGTCGGCTCAAAGCTACGATTTAAAAGTAAGTTAAATGGCTTAAAAACTTGGCGGCTGACCTCTTCAACGCCCAGACTCCGCGTCGCATCAACGTATAGGGCAGGCTCGATCACCAAAGCGCTAAGCTGGTACTCAGTCGACGATTGAGCGGGCATCTGAGCGGAGGCTTCTAATTGACTTTGCGCAAGTGCCGTTCGCTGCGAGGGCAAAAGCAGGCTCAATAAGACTAAACACATAAAATAAAGCGGCTTGAGCCAACGCAGTTGGCACAAGCCGCTGAATTCAGGACAAAACAAGGTTAGACCTCGGGTGTAGCAAGGTACTCGACAGCACGACGCACCCCTTTTGAGCCAACATCTACACCCAGACTTTGCATGGCAGCCTCAACCCCAGCCAAACAACCTAAAATCATCGCAGGATTCAAATCGCCTAAATGACCGATTCTGAAGACTCGGCCTGTAAAAGCACCTAGACCACCGGCGATCAGCACTTGAAACTTTTCGCGGGCGGTGCTGCGGATCAGTTCGGGATCAATGCCTTTGCCGACTAACACCGCTGTGACTGAAGCCGAACGCGCATGGGGCACCTGACATAAAAACTGCACTTGCCCAGCTTCAGACCACGCCTGGACTGCCGCGTGAACTGCGCCAGCCAAACGTTGATGACGCGCATGCACCTGAGCCACGCCCTCTTGCTCAATCAAACCAAAGGCGGCTTCAAGACCGAACAATAAGTTTTGTGGGGCTGTGCCACAAAACCGGCTGTAAGAAGGCCCTTTACGACGACGCATCCAATCCCAATAAAAGCGTGGTGCGGGGTTCTTGGCGCAGACTTGCATTGCGCGTTCGTCGGCGGCACAAAATCCTATGCCAGGCGGGCACATCAAGCCTTTTTGCGAGGCGCCGATCACGGCGTTCACGCCCCACTGGTCCATGTAAAAAGGGATCGCCCCCAAAGACGCCACAACGTCGACCACAAACAGTGCGGGGTGCTTAGCGCTATCAATCGCGCGACGTAGTGCGGGCATATCGCTTGTCGTGCTGCTGGCGGTGTCGGTGTGCACGGCAAAGACCGCGACGATTTCGTGTTTGGTGTCTTGGCGCAAGGCTTGTTCGACAATGGCAGGGTCAATAGGTTGACCTTCGAGGTAAGGAGTGCGCACAATCACCGCGCCCATTGCCTCGGCCATCAAGGCCCACGAATCAGAAAAATGCCCGGTCCCGGGAATCAGGACTTTTTGGCCGGGGGCTAGCAAATTTACGATCATTGCCTCCCAGACGCCATGACCGTTTGCCGCATAAAAAAATATGTCCGCATTTGCGGTATTTAGCAGACCTTGCAAGCCGTGCTCACAGGCGTCGACACAGGCGTCAACGCGTGGGTCGCCCATATCGATCGGTTGCCTGGTGAGGGCATCGAGCACCGCCTTAGGCACGTTGGACGGGCCAGGCGAGTGCAACAAACGAATACCAGGAAAATAAGGAAATGACGCGGCAGACGAATTCATAACTAACCCTTTAAAAAGACCTATTTAGTTTAACCGCAACGCGAGGGGGCGCGTAGTTCACCGTATCGACAGCATGACCGCTTCAAGCCAGACTGCACGCTATGCAAATATTGACGCAACTCTGCCAGCAAAAAGGGGCTAGCACCTTAGAGACGAGCCTTGTGGTGCTACCGGTTATGCTGGTCTGTCTGCTGGGTTTTGAACTGGTGCAGGCACATCAGGCTCGACACCTTGTGAATCTGGCGCTGCAAGAGGCGGGTCGTGCCGCAGCGGTTTCGCCAGCGGGCTCAGGCAAAGTTGCCCAGACGTTTGCCCAAGCCCTGTGGCCGCTTTTTACGCCAGCCGGCAAATACGCAAACGCCGCACAGCTGCAAGCCGCCACCCTTGCGCGTTATCAGGCGTCTTACGGCTTGCCAGTGTGGCACTTAACCACAACCACGCTGGCAAAAAATCGCGCGCAGTTAGATTTGATTTATGTGCATGAGCCTAGCCAAGCTTGGCTGCGCAAAGTCCTGCAACTGGGCGCCCAACAACTACCGGCTTTTGCTGAAAATGATTTGGCGGTACAGGCGCGCCAACGGGGCTTGCTTGCGCTGCGCCTGAGCCACCGTGTTGTGCTTCACGCCAGCGAAGTGCAGGCAACCACAAGGGCTCTTAAGTCTGAACCTACACCCGAGCGTCTTGAGACAAATACTCGCGCGCTGCACGTTCGCAACAACTTTGTGACAAGCTCTTTGAGCGCCCAGCCTCGCGGCGTAAACCCGGCGGTCAACGCGCCCCAGCAAAGCTCAATAAAAGCTGCCTCCTCAGCGGGCTTGAGTCAAGAACAACTCGCTCAGCAAGACCAAGCTCTTTGTGGCGTTTTATTGTGTTGTGCGCCTTGAACACCCACAAGCCAACAGTGGCATTAACGCGTAACTGTTGTGGGTTTGGCGCTGGGCGCTGCTGGCGCGGGTGCCACGCGGCTGGGTTTGCTCGAGGGTTTGATTTCGGGTGGCTTAACGTCGGGCGGCAAGACTTGAACAAAAAGTTCACTCTGCCTCATCATGCCCAGTTCGGCTCGTGCACGCTCTTCTGCCGCCTCGGTGCCTGTACGCAAATCATCAACTTCCGCCAATAAGGCGACGTTCCGGGCACGCAAGCCCTCATTGATGCCGCGCTGAGTGGCGACGTGCTCTTGCATGTCCCAGACCGACAGCCAGCCACCCCGACCCATCCACAAGGGATATTGGATCAGACCAGCCAGTGCCACTAGCACCAACAGCAACAGACGCATACCACCTCGCGTTTGCCTGAAAAGCTAAATAAGCCCTTTCAAACAAGCCATGCGCGCGAACTTAGCGCAGGTTGTAAAAAGCCTCGAGACCAGGATAAGTGGCCACCTCGGCAAGTTCTTCTTCGATTCGCAGCAACTGATTATACTTAGCCATGCGATCTGAGCGCGACAACGAGCCCGTTTTGATCTGCATCGCATTCGTCGCTACGGCAATATCGGCAATGGTTGAGTCTTCTGTTTCACCAGAACGGTGTGAAACGACCGCAGTATAACCAGCGCGCTTGGCCATTTCAATGGCAGCGAAGGTTTCGGTCAGGGTACCAATTTGATTGATTTTGATCAAAATCGAGTTTGCGACACCGCGTTCGATGCCTTGCTTCAAGATTTTAGTGTTGGTGACAAACAAATCATCACCGACCAACTGAATTTTGCGACCAAGCTGCTCTGTGAGGTGCTTCCAGCCATCCCAATCGTTTTCAGCCATGCCGTCTTCGATGGTGATGATGGGGTATTTATCACACCAGGTTGCCAGCAGATTGGTCAGCTCTTTTGACGTTAAAGACAAACCGCCTTCGCCTTGAAGCGTGTATTTGCCGTCGCGATAAAACTCTGAGGCGGCGCAATCAAGCCCCAGTGCGATTTGGGTGCCTGGCTCATAGCCTGCGTTTTCAATGGCGCGCAAAATTAGTTGAATCGCCGCTTCGTGATTGGGCACATTCGGGGCAAAACCACCCTCGTCGCCCACAGCGGTCGACATGCCTTGATCGTGAATGATTTTTTTAAGTGCATGGAAGGTTTCGGCACCCATCTGCATGGCCTGCCTGAAGCTTTTTGCGCCAACCGGCAAAATCATGAGCTCTTGCATATCGAGCGTGTTGTTGGCGTGTGCGCCACCGTTGATCACGTTCATCATGGGCACGGGCATGCTCATCGGGCCGCTGCCACCAAAATAACGATACAAAGACAAACCAGATTCGTCGGCGGCAGCGCGTGCTACGGCCATGCTCGCGGCTAAAATCGAGTTGGCACCCAAACGGGATTTGCCTTCGGTGCCATCAAGTTCGATCAGGGTGCGATCCAAAAACGTTTGCTCTTGGGCATCTAAACCCATCAGGGCTTCAGAGATTTCAGTATTGAGGTTTTCGACCGCGCGCAAAACGCCTTTACCCAAATAGCGTGATTTATCACCATCGCGCAACTCAATGGCCTCGCGACTACCGGTTGAGGCACCCGACGGCACCGAGGCACGGCCCATCGCGCCGGACTCAAGCAACACATCGCATTCGACCGTGGGGTTGCCACGCGAGTCGAGAATTTCGCGTCCGATGATATCTACGATTGCACTCATTTC
>CAMCZQ010000209.1 GCA_945887835.1 Bordetella parapertussis
GTTGCAGCGTTCGGCGAACGTGCGTTCGGGATCCCAGACGTAGGCGACCCCGCCTGACATGCCCGCCGCGAAGTTCCGTCCGGTTGCGCCAAGCACGACAACCGTGCCGCCCGTCATATATTCGCAACCGTGATCGCCGGTGCCTTCAACGACGGCTGCCGCCCCAGAGTTGCGTACCGCAAAGCGTTCGCCGGCTACGCCATTGAAGTAGGCCTCGCCTCCGGTTGCGCCGTACAGCACGGTGTTGCCCACAATGATGTGCTCAGTGCCCAGCCCGCGAAAATCGTTTGGCGAACGCACGATAATGCGACCACCCGATAACCCCTTACCGACATAATCGTTCCCTTCGCCAACTAAATCGAGCGTCACGCCACGCGCTAAAAACGCGCCAAAGCTCTGACCCGCAGTACCGTTGCACTGTATGTGGATCGTGTCGTCAGGCAAGCCCTCGTTGCCGTATTTAGTTGCGATGCGCCCTGACAGCATCGTACCAATCGTACGGTTTCGATTGCGCACGGGCACGATAAACGAGACTTTTTCGCCGCGCTCGAGTGCCGTACGGCTGCGCTCAATGAGCTCGTGATCAAGCGCTGTTTCGAGCCCGTGATCTTGCGTTTCAACCTGCCGGCGTGGGCTGTCGTTGGTAGGTTGATAAAACACGCGGCTGAAGTCCAGGCCGTGGGCTTTCCAGTGTTCGATACCCGAGCGGGTATCAAGCAGATCGACGCGCCCGATAAGCTCGTCAAAGGTGCGAATACCGAGTTGAGCCATGATCTCGCGAACTTCTTCGGCGACAAAGAAAAAGTAGTTCACGACATGTTCTGGCTTGCCCTGAAACTTTTGACGCAAGACGGGATCTTGCGTCGCCACGCCAACGGGGCAGGTGTTGAGGTGACATTTGCGCATCATGATGCAGCCTTCAACGACCAGTGGGGCGGTTGCAAAGCCAAATTCATCGGCACCGAGCAGTGCGCCGATCGCCACATCGCGCCCCGTTTTCATTTGGCCGTCGGCTTGCACGCGGATGCGGCTACGTAGTTTGTTGAGCATCAGGGTTTGTTGGGTTTCAGCCAGACCAAGCTCCCAGGGAGTCCCCGCGTGTTTGATGGAAGAGACCGGCGAGGCGCCTGTGCCGCCATCGTGGCCAGAGATCGTGACGTGATCAGCTTTGGCCTTGGCAACGCCCGCGGCGACGGTCCCTACGCCGACTTCTGAGACGAGCTTGACCGAGATTGAGGCGCGCGCATTGACATTTTTAAGATCGTGAATGAGTTGCGCCAGATCTTCGATTGAATAAATGTCGTGATGAGGTGGGGGCGAGATTAAGCCCACGCCTGGCACGGAACAACGCAGCTTGGCAATGTACTCAGAGACCTTGTGCCCAGGCAACTGACCCCCCTCGCCAGGCTTGGCACCTTGCGCCATTTTGATTTGAATCTGATCTGCGCTTGAGAGGTATTCGGCGCTGACACCGAACCGCCCCGAGGCAACCTGTTTGATCTTAGAGCGCATCGAGTCGCCCGCTTGCAGCGGCACGTCGGCGGCAATGCGATCGGCGCCAAGCGCAGAAGCGAGCGTGGCGCCCGCCAGAATGCCGCTATTGCCGGTACGCAGCTCGTTGCGATAGCGCAGTTCGTCCTCACCGCCTTCACCTGTGTTGGATTTTCCGCCAATACGGTTCATGGCAACAGCCAAAACTGAATGCGCCTCGGTTGAAATCGAACCAAGCGACATGGCGCCCGTGGCAAACCGCGTGACGATGTCTTTGGCGGCTTCAACCTCGTCTAGCGCAATCGCGCGTGCAGGATCGACTTTAAATTCAAACAACCCACGTAGCGTCATGTGACGCTTGCTTTGCTCGTTGATTAATTGCGCGTACTCTTTATAAGTCCGGTAATTATTTGCCCGCGTGGCGTGCTGCAACTTGGCGATCGAGTCAGGTGTCCACATGTGCTCTTCACCGCGCACGCGATAAGCATATTCGCCCCCCGCGTCAAGCGCGTGGGCAAGTACCGGGTCGTTGCCAAAGGCCGCACGATGGGTGCGTAAAGCCTCTTCAGCGACCTCGAAAATACCAATCCCTTCGATTGTGCTTGCAGTGCCTGAAAAGTATTTATCGACCAGAGCGGTGCGTAAACCGACTGCTTCAAAAATCTGTGCGCCGCAGTACGACATATAAGTCGAGATGCCCATCTTGGACATGACTTTGTTCAGACCCTTGCCAATGGCCTTGACATAGTTTTTTTCTGCCTTGTCGGGGTTGGCTGACATTTGCTTGAGGCTCTCAAGCGCAAGAAATGGGTGAATGGCTTCGGCGCCGTAGCCGCCGAGCAAGGCAAAGTGATGCACCTCACGCGCTGAGCCGGTCTCAACAACAAGCCCAGTGTTGGTGCGTAAACCAGCTCGGATTAAATGCTGGTGAATGGCCGAGGTGGCCAGCAGGGCCGGGATGGCGACATGTTCGTGATCGACGCGTCGGTCGGTCAAGATTAAGACAGTGAAGCCGGTGTTGACCGCATCGACTGCGCGCGCGCAGAGCGCGGCTAGGCGAGCCTCGATACCTTGCGCGCCCCAGGCTGCGGGATACGTGATGTCGAGTTCAAAGCTGCGGAATTTGTCGCCAGTGACTTCTGCGATTGAGCGTAGTTGCGCCATCTCGGCGACATCTAACACTGGCTGAGTGACCTCAAGGCGCAGCGGCGGGTTGACGTTATTGATGTCGAGCAGATTGGGCTTGGGCCCAATGAACGACACCAGTGACATCACCATTTGTTCACGAATCGGGTCGATGGGCGGGTTGGTGACCTGCGCAAACAGTTGCCGGAAGTAATTGTAAAAAGGCTTTGCTCGGTTTGACAAAATCGCGAGTGGGGCGTCATTGCCCATTGAGCCAATCAATTCTTCTCCGGTATCGGCCATCACCTCGAGAATGAATTTGTAATCTTCTTGTGTCCAACCAAATGCCTGCTGGCGATCAAGCAAGGTTTCGTTCGGCGTGAGTAAAGCAGCTTCAAGCGGCGCGGGCAACGACTCAAGCTTGACGCGCAGGCGATCAATCCACTGCCGGTACGGGCGCGAGTTCGCTAACTGCGATTTGATCTCGGCGTCGTCGATGATTCGGCCTTGCTCAAGGTCAATTAAAAACATCTTGCCAGGTTGCAGACGCCATTTTTTAACGATACGATTTTCTGGAATGGGTAATGTGCCCGCCTCTGAGGCCATGATTACCATGTCATCATCGGTGATCAAATACCGTGCCGGACGCAACCCGTTGCGATCAAGGGTGGCGCCGACCTGGCGGCCATCGGTAAAGGCAACGGCCGCTGGGCCGTCCCAGGGTTCCATCATTGCGGCGTGGTACTCGTAAAACGCGCGACGGCTCGCGTCCATGTGGGTGTGTTGTTCCCAGGCTTCGGGAATCATCATCATCATGGCGTGAGCGAGCGAATAGCCCGACATGACTAAGAGCTCGAGGCAGTTGTCAAAGGTGGCGGTGTCTGACTGGCCCTCGTAGACGATTGGATAGAGTTTTTGTAGATCATCGCCCAACACGGCAGAGTGCATCATGCCTTCGCGTGCGCGCAACCAGTTGAAGTTGCCCTTGACCGTGTTGATTTCGCCGTTGTGGGCGATCATGCGATAGGGGTGGGCCAGCGGCCACGCTGGAAACGTATTGGTAGAAAAGCGCTGGTGCACAAGTGCCACGGCGGATACGGTTAGTGGATCGGCCAGGTCGCGATAGTAGCGACCCACCTGATCGGCCAGCAACAGACCTTTATAGACAATAGTACGCACTGAAGCGGAGGGAACAAAATACTCTTGGCCGTGCACGAGACCCATCGCCTGGATCGCGTGGCTGGCGGTTTTGCGAATGACGTATAGTTTGCGCTCAAGCGCGTCGGGCACCATCACGTCGGCACCGCGGCCAATGAAAAGTTGACGGATCACCGGTTCGCAAGCCCGCACCGTTGGGGACATTGGCATGTCGGCATCAACCGGAACATCGCGCCAACCCAGGACCACTTGTTTTTCGGCGCGCACTGCGCGCTCGAGTTCTTGTTCACAGGCCAGGCGTGAGGCGATTTCTTTTGGCAAAAAAACCATCGCAACGCCGTATTCTCCGGGGGCCGGTAAAACAACGCCCTGACGCGCCAGATCTTGCCGAAAAAATGCATCGGGAATTTGGATCAGGATGCCGGCGCCGTCGCCCATGAGTTTGTCGGCACCGACGGCTCCGCGGTGATCGAGATTTTCGAGGATTTTGAGGCCTTGTTGAACAATCGAATGGCTCTTTTGCCCTTTAATGTGTGCAACAAAGCCAACACCGCAGGCGTCGTGCTCGTTGGCGGGCGAGTAAAGACCTTGGGCTTTGGGCAGGCCAACGGGAGCGCTCGCCGCGGCTTGTTTTTGGGCGATGGGCTTAAACGTTAAAGGGTAGGTCGACATGAGGTGCTCCTGAACCACTACGGGCATGTTGCAGTGCGAGAGGGTGACAATACGCCTGAAAGCGCAGCGCAGCAAGCGGATTTAATGGGGGTGCGTCCCTAATTTATTGAATGAACTAAAAATCGTATATTTAATGGGGACGCACCATCGTTCGGCTTGCACCTTCAGCCCTCTTTAAAAAGCTTTGCCGTCTGCCTACTGCAAGGGCTTTTTCGCACTGCCCACCTCGCGTTTAGGTCTGCCACGCAGGCCCGGTTGCGCCCGACGCCCTGCCTCGACCGACAGGTCGGCTAAAAACTCAGCCCCACCAAGCCCCCACTGGCCCTTGAGCGCCGCTTCGATTGCCTGATCCTGTGCGAACGTGTTGCCAGTGTTCAGGTGCTCTCGGTAACTGGCCTGCCGTCCAAACGGCGTGTTGCCACATTGCCAGTAGTCGGGATGGTGCTGCAGCCAGGATGCCCTGGTATCTAAACCCTCGGCGTGCGCGCGCGCTGAGCTCCAGAGCCACTGAGCGGGTTCGCTGGCCAAGCCCTCGCGCATCGCGGTGCGTTCGAGCCAAATTAAGCTGGGTAGCACCCACTGCCCAGGCTCTAGGATCGCCGAATGATATCGACCGCTAAATACGCTTCCCGTCTTAAGTTGAGCGGCCAGACGGCGCCCTAAATCCTGAATCAAACGCGGCAGCCCAAGCGCATCAGCTGGGGTGGCCAGCACAAGCAGCACTTGGGGCGAAAGACACCAGCCATGCACTGCAACCTGATATTGCTGGGCGCTTTGCCCAAGCCAGTTCAGCAAGAGCGGGTAGCTTCGCGCGGCTGAGTCGTGGTTGCCAAGGCCGGCCGAACTTGCAAAGCGCGCCAGAACTAAGTGCACGGCCGCTGGGGCATAAAGTCGTGAAAGCCGGGCCATTGCTGGGTAGCCTAAGTGCCGGTGTGCGCCATTAGGGCTTGCGCAGACGATAAAACAGGTTGGGGGCGCTTACGATGTACAGGCTGCCACCCTCATCGGTGGCAATCCCTTCGGGTCGCGGCATTGGCGTCGTGCCCTTTGAGGATAGGGATAACATTCCGCGCCCCTCCCCGCTGTCGCCGTCAAGCTGCACAATCATTTGCGACTCTTCGCTCAACAAAAAAACGCGTCCCGTCGCCGGGTCAACCT
Organism: Bordetella parapertussis; assembly: GCA_945887835.1. Classification (GTDB taxonomy): domain Bacteria; phylum Pseudomonadota; class Gammaproteobacteria; order Burkholderiales; family Burkholderiaceae_B; genus Zwartia; species Zwartia parapertussis_B. The sequence continues at coordinate 5,605 of CAMCZQ010000209.1, forward strand.
CAACCGAGGACAAGTCTGTGGCAAAGGGTACCTCGTCGAGCCAGCGGCTCACGTTTTCAACTCGGAGTCCGCGCGAGTCCGGCGCCTGGAGGTAATTCAGTCCACTGACACGGTAGAGCGCCCGAGGGCTGTGCTCTTTAGCGATGTAAAGTCGGTCTCGCTTGAGGTCGTAGCCAAGCCCTTGAAAACCATAATTACGGTCTTCAGACTCGCCGAACCTTAGCACGAG
>CAMCZQ010000210.1 GCA_945887835.1 Bordetella parapertussis
CGTTGACTTGATTGACATGACCAATAATGTCGAGAGTCGCTTCGCTGTTAATAATCGCAACGCTAACCCCCTGCGACTCTAAACGCTCTTTCAGCAATAAAGCGGTTGAATCGAAAAACCCGCCTTTAGGTCCAGCCTCGATCACAATCTTTCTTGGCGGAAGCTGCAAAACAAGAACCGTTAGGAAAATGACCGCCAACCCAGGCCAGAGCCAAGGCAACAAGTTCTGTGCGCTTTTAAAGAGATGTTTCAACGGCTTTCCGAACTGTTCGCACTGGGTCTGAAGTCCTGTGTATCGGAGTTTACCCGTCTTCAGAGACTAAAGCCCATGCAGAGAGCGCTGTAAGAAATGCTTAGTCCCTTGGTCGATTACAACTAAGAATTGCGGAGTTGGCGATGCAACAAAAAAACCCCAACATGTTGAGATGTCAGGGCTTAACTTGTGATGTTTGGTAGGCGGTATTGGAATCGAACCAACGACCTCCACGATGTCAACGTGGCGCTCTAACCAGCTGAGCTAACCGCCTGTAAAGACAGCTATTGTATCGGCATTCAAGACCTACTGTCAAAGCGCAGCGTTCGGATTTGTTTGCTGAACCGCTTGCACAAAGGCTTTGATCTTTTTTTCAGACTTCAAGCCGGGGCTGTCTTCGACCCCGCTGCTGACATCCACGGCCCAGGGCGTAAGCGTTCGAACAGCCGCCTGGACGTTTTGCGACGTTAACCCCCCAGACAAAATCACGGGTCGTACAGGCGAAAGCGACGCTTGTAAGTCGGCCAGAAGCGCGTAATCGAAGCCGTGGCCACTGCCACCGAAAGCCGCAGTGTAGCTATCAAACAACCAGCCAGCTGCTTGCGAAAATGCCCGGCATGTTGTCAGTAAATTAGCTGCAGTATCCAAGCCGGGCGCACCGACTCTGAACGCTTTGAGGTAGGGCACCCCGAACGAGGCACAAAAGTCTGGATCTTCATCGCCATGAAACTGTAGCAAGCTCGGGCGCAAAGTGTTCAGTACGTCTTTCACCGTCTGTGGTTTGGGATTGACGAATAACGCCACGGTGCTTACGAACGCGGGCAGCTCAGCACACAGCTCTGCCGCATGGGCAGCACTCACAAAGCGTTTGCTGGGCGGATAAAAGACAAAGCCTAGCGCATCAATGCCGTTACGCACTGAGTTGCGAACATCTTGCGCACGTGTCAGGCCGCAGATTTTGATGCGAGTGCGTGCGAGCATTGGACTGGTTGTCATGGCAGAGGATATAAATGAATAGCATCTATTCTAGACCGAGTTCTTGTCACCCAAGCCCGATACCCTGACGCTGTAACAGCGCGCCAGGCGGATAAGACACCTCGGTTAAATATAAGCCGTCAGGCGAAAAGGTAGGCGAGCCTTTTGTGCGATCTTTAAAGGCAAGCAAGGCGGCCATAAATTCAACGGGTTGCCTGCCCTGTCCAATTTGTATGAGTGCGCCAACAATGTTGCGCACCATATGGTGCAAAAAGGCGTTACCGCGCAAAGATACGTAAATCAGTTGGCCTTTTTGCCAAATATTCAACTCGGTTAGCGTGCGCACAGGTGACTTAGCCTGACATTGCGAAGACCGAAAGCTACTGAAATCGTGCTCGCCTAACAAACACTGTGCTGCCTGCTGCATGGCCTGCAACTCAAGGGCTTGAAACACCCAGCCCGCCCTGCCTGCCCATAAGGGTTGACGAACTCGACTATTTAAAATGACATAGGTGTAGGCTCGTTCGCGCGCCGAAAAGCGCGCATGAAAATCCTCAGAGACATGCTGCGCCCATTGCACAGAGATCGTGTCGGGCAAATGTGCATTAACCCCTCTGACCCAAGACTCTGGCGTGCGAGCAACATCGCAATCAAAATGAACCACTTGTCCGAGTGCGTGCACGCCCGTGTCAGTGCGACCCGCGCAGGTGGTGCGTACGGGTACGGTTGCAACGACCGCCAAGGCGCGCTCGAGAGAATCTTGAACAGTTTGGCCGTTGGGCTGCGTTTGCCAGCCCTGCCAGGGACGTCCATCATAAGAGAGTCCCAGCGCGACCCGACTCATCGGAGGACCGTCCTAAAAAGCCAGTAGCCACTCAAAAGACTTAGCCTTAACCACATTGCCAAGACTTGGCGTACGCCCAAAACATTTAAGTCGGCTTTGCGAGAGAGGGCTCGACCTTAGCGGGCACGGCCGAAGCATCAAGGTTCAAATCTAAACCCTTGAGCTTTTGATCGAAAGCAGTGACGGCCTCTGGACTAAGCGGACGTGGCGCGTCATCAGATTCATTTTCGTCTTGTTCGCGGCGTGCGCTTGCGCGGCGCAATAGCCAAGCCACTAACAAACCACCGAGTGCCAAGAACGCCGTCAACATACCAAGCGCGCTACCAGTCAGGCCCGCCCACAGCTTGCTTGCAGTCGCCTGAAACCCACCCGTTGCAGCAGATCCAGTGGTGGCTGTCGTGGTTGGTGCCGCAGTGCCCGCAGCCACAGCTGCACCCGCCTGCGCCCCAGCAACGCCTGCCTGAGCTGCCACGCCTGCGCTACCCGACGTGCCCACGCTTCCAGGAGCACCCGTGATACCAGTGCTGCCTGCAACGCCTGTTGCACCTGCAGTTGCACCCACAGCACTCGCAGTACCTGTTGCACCTGTAGTACCTATTGCACCTGCAGTACCTGTTGCACCTGTAGTACCTATTGCACCTGCAGTACCTGTACTACCTGTCGCACCTGCTGCACTCGTACTGCCTGCCGCACCCGCAGTACCGGTCGCACCGGTCGCACCTGCTGCACCCGCACTACCCGTGGCTCCGGGTGTGCCAGTTTGCGGCGCACTGCCCGGCTGACTCAAGGTGTCTTTCAGCTGCTTGATATTTTGTTGCAAGCTTTCTACGCGTGACTGAATCTCTGCGATTTCCTTGGCAGCAGCCACGCGCGCGTCTTCGCTTTGCTCATTGGTGTTAGACGAGGTCAGGCGCACCCGATCACCCGACGCGGTCGCGGGGGTGGGCGCACTAGGAGTCGATACCGTGCCAGCTTGTGTCGAAGCTGCAGGCTCCGCCGCTTTAGGCGTGGGCCCTGTTGAAGCGGTTCTTGCGCCGCCACTTCGCGCGTTGAAGGCCGCAATATGTTTTAAATACATTTCGCGCGCGAGCTTTGTATCAATTGCACGTACCGTCTCGGCCTGAGGAATCGTGAGTATCGCGCCGACTTTGAGCAGATTCATGTTCTGCGAGAAGAACGCCTGTGGATTGGCCTGATAAAGCGCCCAAAGCATCTGATAAAGATCGGCACCGGGTACGGCATGAATCAGTGCGATTGCTGAGAGCGTGTCGCCTGCTTTGACGACCACGGTACCACCAGCAGACGCATTATTCGCTTGAGTTAAAACAAGAAAACTCGATTGCACTTGGGTGGCACCGCTTGCAGAAGACACCTCAAGCAAGACATCAATCACAGATCGGTTGACCGACTGAGTCGAACGCAACACCAAAGTACGCGAATCTTTTGTAAAGCCAGGCTCAACGGTGACCACCATTGACTCGAGGCTAGCCGGAGGCGTCAGACCCGCTTTGGCCCAGGCGTCTGTCGAGGCCAGCTTAACCTGCAAGGTTGGAAGATCCGCAGCAGCTAACTCGAGTAAGGGAATCGAAACCTGTAAGGGGGTGCCAGCGCTTGAATCAACGCGACCATGTCCGGCTTTCGCGGCAAGTGTTTGCGAAGAGACAACGAGAGACAAACCCAGAGCGAAGCCCAGTTTTTGCGCTACCTGACACAAAGAATTTAGATCATCACGCATCGTTGTCCCCTTTTAAACCTACAGTTCGCCCAAAGCAATGCGCAACATCCTACGCAAGGGTTCAGCTGCGCCCCATAACAACTGGTCGCCCACTGTGAAGGCCGCCAAATACTCAGGCCCCATAGATAGCTTACGCAGGCGCCCTACCGGTATGTCTAGCGTACCTGTCACCGCCACGGGTGACAACCCCGCGAGCGTTGCATCTTTAGTGTTCGCAACGACTTTGGTCCAGGCCGTCCCGTTTTTGACCATATCAGTGATCTCATCGATGGGAACATCGCGAGTCAGCTTAATCGTGAGCGCCTGGCTATGGCAACGCATCGCACCAATGCGCACGCACAACCCGTCGATCGCAATGGGGGTTGAGCCAAACCCAGCGCCGCGACCTAAAATCTTATTGGTTTCAGCCTCGCCTTTCCACTCTTCGCGCGACATCCCATTACCAAGATCCTTATCAATCCAAGGAATCAAATTGCCAGCTAATGGAATTCCGAAGTGCTCGGTGGGTAGTTGGCCGCTTTGTTGCAACGCTAAGACGTTTCGGTCAATGTCAAGAATCGCCGAAGCCGGATCGTCAAGCTGCGCTTTCACAGCGGCATTCAGCAAGCCAAACTGCGTCAGTAATTCACGCATATGCTGGGCGCCGCCGCCCGAGGCCGCCTGATACGTCATGCTGGTCATCCACTCGACCAAACCTGCCTTAAACAAGCCTGCTAAGCCCATCACCATGCAGCTGACTGTGCAATTACCGCCAATAAAGTCTCGACCCCCGCGCTTGAGTGCAGCGTCAATCACAGACCGGTTAACGGGATCAAGCACAATGATTGCATCATCTTTCATGCGCAACGTACTGGCTGCATCGATCCACAGGCCAGTCCAGCCCGCTGCACGCAGCTTGGGGTAGACCTCAGAGGTGTAATCGCCACCCTGCGCCGTCACGATAAGAGGTAGTTTTTTTAACGCGTTGATGTCAAAGGCATTTTGTAACGCCGTCGCACCTGCCCACTCGGGTGCACGTCCACCCGCATTACTTGTTGAAAAAAATACCGGGTCGATCAGGGCAAAATCACCCTCGTCGCGCATGCGTTGCATGAGCACCGAGCCCACCATCCCACGCCAACCTACCAAACCAACAGACTGTTTCATCGCCAAAGACCAAAAAATCGTTTAAATACCTACAGTTACGCTGAATTTTAACACCGCACTACCCTAAGGCCTTGAGTACAGCGTCGCCCATGGCAGCCGTCCCAACCTTGGTTGTGCCTTGTTCGTAGATGTCGGCAGTCCGCAGCCCTTGTTGCAAAACTTTTCTAACAGCCTGCTCAATACGATCCGCTTGAGCCGTTTCATTCAGCGAATACCGCAACATCATGGCCGCCGACAAAATCGTGGCCAAGGGGTTTGCCACGCCTTTCCCTGCAATGTCGGGGGCTGAGCCATGGCTAGGCTCGTACAGACCCTGGCCTGAGGCGTTGAGTGAGGCGGAGGGCAGCATGCCGATTGAACCGGTCAACATCGACGCTTCATCAGACAGAATGTCACCAAACAAATTGCCCGTCACAATCACATCAAAGTCGCGCGGGGCGCGCACTAACTGCATCGCGGCATTGTCAACATACATATGCGATAGCGCGACATCAGGATATTCTTTACCAATCTCTGTCACGATATCGCGCCACAGCTGTGAGGTTTCAAGAACGTTGGCCTTATCGACGCTACACAAACGGCGTTGACGCTTAAGCGCTGCCTGAAAACCCAAATGCGCGATCCGGCGAATCTCGGGTTCGGCATAACGCATGGTGTCAAAGCCTTCACGCTCGCCTGCAAACGGGCCGTCGGGGGCCACGCGCACGCCACGCGGCGAACCAAAGTAGATATCACCCGTAAGTTCACGCAAAATCAAAATATCTAGGCCAGAGACAATTTCGGGCTTTAACGATGACGCATTGGCTAACTCGGGATACAAAATTGCCGGACGAAAATTTGCAAACAAACCGAGCGCTTTACGCAAAC
>CAMCZQ010000211.1 GCA_945887835.1 Bordetella parapertussis
AATATACTAAGGGCAGGGCATGCCCGGCTCGCCTGCCAAGTGAACGGTGCAATAATGCCGTCAGCAACAAGAACCCACCGAAGCGATCGACCTCATCCCGAGGTTTACGCCGTAGGAATCCCCGTCCTTTAGGGCGGGGAGGAAGTCAACTATATTTTCGTGAGATACCGCCATGACACAACTTGAAGTGCGTCCCTTATCCAGGGCCGTGGGCGCAGAGATCTTGGGAATTAATTTACTTAACCCAGTCAGCGACGCGCAAATCGCGGAAATCCGCAAGATCTGGTTGCAACATAGCGTCGTGTTTTTTCGCGAACAGCCACTCGAACCCGGGGCGTTTCAAGCGTTTGCAAAACGCTTTGGCGAAATTATTGAATATCCCTTTGTGAAGGGCTTGCCCGATTTTCCGTTGATCGTGCCGGTCTTGAAGTTGCCACACGAAACACATAATTTTGGCGGGGTTTGGCATACCGATACGACATATTTACAAGAACCGCCGATGGCGACCATGCTAATCGCGCGCGAACTACCTCCGGTAGGCGGCGATACCCTGTTTGCAAGCAATTACGCGGCCTTTGAAGGCCTTTCGCCCGCGTTGCAAGATACTTTGCGTACGCTCAAGGGTGTGAATTCGTCAGCGAAAGCCGCTGTGACCCATTCACGTGAAGATCGCGTGGCTGACTCAGCAACGGATAAAGGCCGCTCTGAGCTGAACTCTGAGCACCCGGTCGTGCGTACGCACCCAGAAACCGGCCGCGAGGCGCTTTACGTCAATCCTGGTCACACCCTCCGTTTTGCTGGCTGGAGTGAAGAAGAAAGTGCTCCGCTTTTAAACTATTTATTTGAGCAACAGGTGAAGCCCGAATATACCTGCCGGTTTGTTTGGCGCCCGGGTTCCATTGCGCTTTGGGATAATCGTTGCGTCTTGCATAATCCGATTAATGATTATCATGGTTATAAGCGTTTATTGCACCGTATTACCTTAAAGGGCGATAAACCCGCATAGTCAGCGTTGGCAGGCCTGGTAAGTTTGGGGGTTTAAACGGCGCAGCAGTTTGTTATTGCGGCACTCTTTATTTATTTTTTCGGAAATCACACATGTTTAGGTTTGGTAAACAATTCGGGCGTTATGTCTTCACCATATTGGCAGGTATGTGTTTGGTTGGCGCCGTCAATGCCCAAGTGCCACAAGCGTTGGCAGGCAAACAAATTAAAATCATCGTGCCTCAAACTGCGGGCGGCGCCTCAGATGCGATCGCCCGTATTATGGGCGTAGAGTTCTCGAAACGCTGGGGTATTCCTGTGGTCGTTGAAAACCGACCCGGCGCGGGTGGCAATATCGGCAGCGATAACGTTGCAAAATCGACCCCTGATGGCGCAACTTGGTTAATGAGTTATTCGGGTACCCACGCGATTAATCCCGCTTTGTATCAAAATATGCCGTTTGATACCGTCAAAGACTTAGTACCGTTGGGCTCTTTGGCAACCTTGCCTTTTGTTTTAGTCGTCAGCCCGAGCTTGCCAGTTAGTAATATTGCCGAATATGTTGCTTATGCAAAAGCAAATCCCGGAAAAATTAATATTGCCTCGTCAGGAAATGGCTCGGTCGCACATTTACTGGATACGATGTTTGATTCTGCAGCCGGTATTAAAACCACGCACGTGCCTTACAAAGGTATCGCACCCGCACTGACTGATGTGATGAGTGGGCAGATTCAGGGTACGTTTGCGAGTGCACCGTCGGTAATGGGGCAGATCAAAAGTGGCGCTGTGAAAGCGCTGGCTGCTTCGGCCACTAAGCGCTCTGAGGCTTTACCTGCGTTACCGACCTTTGGCGAAGCAGGTTACCCTCAGTTGGCGCTAGATTCGTGGTTTGCATTTTTTGCACCCACCGCAACGCCGGTGGCGTTGCGCCAGCAAATACATAGTGAAATCAATAAGATTTTGAGCGATCAAGCTGTGGTGACCCAACTGTCGTCAAAAGGAGCCTCAGCCATGCCGATGGACTTGGCTGAGTTTCAGAAGATCGTCGATAAAGACATCTTGCAGTGGGGTAAAGCTGTGCGTGAGTCTGGAGCGAAAATCGATTAACGCGTTAGATTAAAAACTGTTGGCGAGGCTGGCCGTTTTTTTCGGCCTCAACCACCCATAATGGTGCTTTGCCGCGACCAGTCCAGGTGGCACCGCTCGCGGGGTGACGGTATTTAGGTGCCACTGGTTTTTTGACACCGGCTGCTTTAGTGCTTTTGGCGGGGCGACCAGCCTTCGCTGAGCTTTTCACCTTGCCGTAGGCTGCTGCCAGCTCGTCGGGCGAAATATCATATTCTTTCATTGTGCGCACTAAACTGCTAATGACCGGTTTGCGACTTTTAGTTTGTAATACTTGCGCTTGCTTTTGCAATTTTTCAATTTCTTTATTAATTTTTGCTTGAAGCGTTGCGTAGTTTTGGCGTGCCATGGCTATATTACCTTTTGTTAGTAGATGTCTAGTATTAAGTTTATACCTTTTTTATATTTTTTTCACTGTGGATAATACGTATATTAATGATTGACGGTGACATTCAATAATAAAACTGCCTCAAGTTTCATTATTAATGAGGGTGGTCGTATGATGACTAGCTATCCTTAAGTGAACGAAAGCCATGACTTAACCTCTGTCGAAAACCTCTATTCGGACCCCCCCATGAAAGCCCCCCTAAAAGTCGCTGCAGTCCAAATGGTGTCAGCGGCCTCGTTAAGTCAAAATCTCGATTCAGCGGCGCGATTAATCGCGCAGGCGGCCCAGGACGGTGCGCAACTCATTGGTTTGCCTGAATATTTCTGTTTATTTGGTCGCAAAGAGACCGATAAGCTAGATATTGCCGAGCAACCCGGCGCGGGTCCGATTCAAACGTTTCTGTCAGAAACGGCGCGCCAGCACAATATCTGGTTATCGTGCGGCAGCATGCCGTTGGTCTCGTCAGACCCGGCGCGCGTTTTAAATACGCAACTGATCTTTGATCCCAGCGGCAAACAAATCGCGCGTTACGACAAAATTCATTTATTTGGATTTACTCGCGGTACTGAAAGTTATGACGAGTCGCGTGGTATTTTGGCTGGCGATACGATTTGTCGGGTGGATACCCCCGTAATTAATTTGGGTTTGTCGATTTGCTATGACCTGCGTTTTCCTGAGTTATATCGCGCGCTCGGTGAGGTGGATTTGATTTTGGTGCCTTCCGCCTTTACTTACACAACTGGCCGTGCGCATTGGGAGACTCTTTTACGTGCAAGGGCAATCGAAAATCAGTGCTATGTCTTAGCCCCTGCACAAGGTGGCACCCACGAGAACGGTCGTCGTACTTGGGGGCACTCGATTCTGATTGACCCCTGGGGTGAGGTTTTATCAGTTTTACCCGAGCATGAGGGGGTGGTAAGCGGTACGATAGACCCTGTGCGGTTGGCTGAAGTGCGGCAGTCTTTGCCAGCGCTCGCTCATCGCAAACTTTTCACCTAATCATAAGTTGATTCATGAAACTGACTGACCCCGCTATTGTTTCGCTTGCTACAGCAAAAAGCTTACTGCTCGACCCTTGGGGTTTGTCCGAAAATGACTTGGCCCGTGCGATTGGCGAGATTTTTACCCATAAGGTTGATTACGCCGATTTGTATTTTCAATATACGCGCAGCGAAGGCTGGAGCCTCGAAGAAGGGATTGTAAAAACCGGTAGCTTTTCGATTTCGCAAGGCGTAGGGGTGCGCGCGGTCGCGGGCGAAAAAACTGCCTTCGCTTACTCTGACACGCTTTCTCCTGACGCCTTGTTATCGTCAGCGCGTGCAGTCAAAAGCATTGCGCGCCAGGGCGCAGGCAAGACAAAAGTGCGTATCGGTGATGACCCGCGTCATGGGCAAAATTTGTACACGTCAGTCGACCCGTTGTCCACGATGAGTGCACCTGAAAAAGTAGGCTTGCTCGAGCGCATTGAAAAAATGGCGCGTGCCCGCGATCCGCACGTGGCACAGGTCATGGCCAGTTTGGGCATGGAGTACGACGTCATCATGGTGGCGGGCAGCGATGGCCGCTTAGCCGCCGATGTGCGGCCGCTAGTGCGCTTGTCCTTGACTGTCGTAGTCGAGCGCAATGGTCGACGCGAAACTGGTCACGCTGGTGGTGGTGGTCGTACAGGCTTAGGTTATTTCTCAGACGAAACCTTGACCCAATACGTCGAGCAGGCTGTGCACGAAGCCATGATCAATCTTGATGCGCAGGCAGCACCGGCCGGAGAAATGACAGTCGTGCTGGCAGCAGGCTGGCCCGGTATTTTGTTGCACGAGGCCGTCGGGCACGGTCTCGAAGGTGACTTTAATCGCAAGGGCTCGAGTGTTTTTACCGATCGCATTGGTCAGCGCGTCGCCTCAAAAGGCGTGACGGTGGTTGATGACGGCACGCTTGAAGGCCGCCGGGGCTCGCTCAATGTCGACGACGAGGGCAACCCCACACAACGTAATGTTTTGATTGAAGATGGTATTTTGCGCGGCTACATGCAAGACACCCTCAATTCACGGTTAATGAAAACCGCGGCGACCGGCAACGGAAGGCGCGAGTCGTTCGCACATCTTCCCATGCCTCGCATGACCAACACTTTTATGCTCTCGGGCAAAACGCCACCCGAAGAAATCATTGCGTCGGTTAAAAAAGGGATTTACGCCGCAAACTTTGGCGGTGGGCAAGTTGACATCACAAGCGGCAAGTTTGTCTTCTCAACTTCTGAAGCCTACATGATTGAAAACGGTCGCATCACTTATCCCGTCAAAGGCGCGACCCTGATTGGCAGTGGTCCCGAAGCCATGAACCGCGTCAGCATGATTGGTAACAACATGAAGCTTGATAACGGCGTGGGCACCTGCGGCAAAGAAGGCCAAAGTGTGCCGGTCGGAGTAGGAATGCCAACGATCAAGATGGAAGGCCTGACTGTCGGCGGAACGGCGTAACAATTTTTATTATTTTTTGCACCAGGAGTATCTTTTGTCACACAATACCGACGATTTGCGCATTCGCGAAATGAAAGAACTTGCGCCACCTTCGCACACCATGCGAGAGCACCCGTGCACGCCTGAAGTGTCTTCGGTCGTTTACGAATCGCGCCAGGCGATTCACCGAATTTTGCACGGCATGGATGATCGCTTAGTGGTGGTCATTGGCCCGTGTTCGATTCACGATACTGCGGCCGCCGTAGACTATGCCAAACGGTTAAAGGCCGAGCGCCTGCGCTTTAAAGGCGAGCTCGAAGTTGTGATGCGCGTCTATTTTGAAAAACCCCGCACCACGGTGGGCTGGAAAGGCCTGATCAATGACCCCGATATGGATGGCAGTTTTAATATCAACAAGGGTTTAAAAACCGCACGTGGCCTGCTGCTTGAAATCAATCAACTGGGCTTGCCTGCGGGTTGCGAGTTTCTTGACATGATTACCCCGCAGTACATCGCTGATTTGGTGTCTTGGGGCGCGATTGGTGCGCGTACCACCGAAAGTCAGGTGCATCGCGAGTTAGCCTCGGGCCTATCGTGTCCGGTTGGTTTTAAAAACGGTACCGACGGCAACGTAAAGATTGCAGTCGATGCTATGAAATCTGCTTCAGCACCGCATCACTTTTTATCGGTCACAAAAGGCGGGCACTCAGCGATCGTGTCAACCACTGGTAACGAAGATTGCCACGTGATTTTGCGTGGAGGTAAGGCACCTAATTATGATACAGCCAGCGTGCAGGCGGCGTGTGCTGAGATGGCAAAGGCTGG
>CAMCZQ010000212.1 GCA_945887835.1 Bordetella parapertussis
GGCAACCGTTATGGCCTGATTGGCGCAAACGGCTCAGGTAAATCGACTTTAATGAAAATGATCGGCGGCGATCTTGAGTCGACGGCGGGCAACGTCTTTTTAGAACCGGGCTTGCGCCTAGGTAAGTTGCGACAAGATCAGTTCGCCTTTGAAGACTTGCGCGTGCTTGACGTGGTGTTGATGGGCCACACCGAGATGTGGGAGGCGATGAGCCAGCGCGATGCGATTTATGCAAACGCTGATGCCACCGACGACGACTACATGCGCGCGGCTGATCTTGAGGCAAAATTTGCTGAGTATGACGGTTATACCGCCGAAGCACGCGCCGGCGAACTGTTGCTCGGGCTTGAGTTTCCGGTCGATCAGCATCAGTTACCGATGCGAGAAATCGCGCCTGGCTGGAAGCTTCGCGTCTTGTTGGCGCAAGCATTGTTCTCCAATCCCGACGTGTTGCTGCTTGACGAACCGACCAACAACCTCGATATCAATACGATTCGCTGGCTTGAAAATGTGTTGAATGGTTACCAAAGCACCATGATCATCATCAGCCACGATCGTCATTTTTTAAATCAAGTGTGCACGCACATGGCGGATCTTGATTTTCGAGAGCTGCGGGTATATCCCGGCAACTACGACGATTACATGCTGGCCTCGACGCAAGCACGAGAGCGCGTTTCAAGTGCGAATGCGAAGGCTAAAGAGCGGGTCTCTGAGTTGCAGGATTTTGTGCGACGTTTTTCGGCCAATAAGTCTAAGGCGCGGCAGGCAACCTCGCGGCTCAAGCAGATTGATCGAATCAAAGCGGCGCAAGTCGAGGTTAAACCGTCGTCGCGTCAAAACCCTTTCATTCGATTTGAGATACTGAAGGTGATGCATCGTCAAGCGGTCGCGCTCGAGCATGCGCAAAAATCGTTTGATTCTCTGGTGATCAAAGCGTTTTCGGCCATGGTAGAGGCCGGAGAAAAAATCGCAATCATTGGTGCAAACGGAGCCGGTAAAACCACCTTGCTGCGCATGTTGGCCAATGATCTGGCGCCAGACCGAGGCACTTTAAAGTGGTCAGAAAACACCGATGCCGGCTATATGGCGCAAGACGTGTCTGATCAGTTCTTGCAAAAAGACAGCAACCTGTTTGACTGGATGACAAGTTATCGTCAGCCAACCGATGATGATCAACAGATTCGTTCGATTTTGGGTCGATTGTTGTTCTCGGCCGATGATTTACCCAAAGAGCCGCATGTGCTCTCGGGAGGCGAAAAAAATCGCATGTCCTTCGGACGCCTGATGCTGCGCCGTCACAACGTATTGTTGATGGATGAGCCTACCAATCACTTGGATATGGAATCGATCGAATCCTTGCAGCTTGCGCTCGATAAGTTTGCAGGCACCTTATTTTTTGTCTCGCATGATCGTGAGTTTGTGTCAACACTTGCCACGCGTATCTGGGAGATCCAGGCTGGTGGGGCCGTGGTGGATTATCGCGGTACCTACGAAGAGTACTTAGCTTCGCGCGGGATCGAAGGCTAGGCGACGCGAGACCAGACGATGATCATCTTGGGTTTTGAAAGCTCGTGCGACGAGACCGGTGTGGCACTGGTTTGCACTGAACGTGGGTTGTTGGCGCACACCTTGCACTCACAAGTAGAGATGCACGCTGCGTTCGGTGGCGTCGTGCCCGAGCTGGCCTCGCGCGATCACGTGCGGCGGGTGATACCCTTGACTCGGCAGGTGCTGGCGTTGGCCGAATTAAGTTTGCAAGACGTCGGGGCGATTGCCTATACCGCCGGCCCTGGCTTGGCTGGTGCGTTATTGGTGGGCGCCAGTGTGGCGCAGTCGATGGCCTGGTCGCTTGAGTTGCCTGCGATCCCGATCCATCACCTTGAAGGCCATTTGCTCTCGCCACGTATGGCGACGCCGTGTCCAGAGTTTCCCTTTGTTGCTTTACTGGTTTCGGGCGGGCATACCCAGTTGTTACGTGTGGACGGCGTGGGTGAGTACACCTTGTTGGGCGAAACTCTTGATGATGCGGCCGGCGAGGCGTTTGATAAAACCGCTAAATTGTTGGGTCTGGGCTATCCGGGTGGGCCGGCGCTGTCTAAGCTGGCAGAGCAGGGCGAGCCACTGCGCATCGCGTTGCCGCGCCCCATGCTGCACAGCCATACCCTTGACTTTAGCTTTAGCGGCTTAAAGACGGCCGTGCTGACGCGACTGAAGGCCGCCCAGCTCCAAGGCCAAGCTGACGCCCAGATGCGGGCGGATTTGGCTGCGGCGACGGAGCTTGCGATTGTTGAAGTGCTGGTCGCAAAGGCAGCCACGGCGCTTGAGCAAACAGGGTTAAAACGACTGGTCGTCGCAGGCGGGGTTGGCGCCAATCGTCTGTTGCGCCAGTTGTTAGCGCAGCGCTTGGCTAAAAAAACAATAGAGGTGTTTTTTCCGCCACTCGAGCTGTGTACCGATAACGGCGCCATGATTGCGTTTGCGGCGGCTCAGCGTGTTCAGAGAGGCTTATGTGATTTGTCTCAGCAGGCGCATGGGTTTGATGTCCATCCTCGCTGGGATTTAGCAACGCTTTAGCCTGGCGCGTTGCTATTTTTTGCCAACGCGCGGTTCGGTGCCTTTAAGCAAGCGTTCGATGTTGCTGCGATGTCGGAGCAACAAAAAAAGGGCGATGATGAATAAGGCCCACGCGAAAGCGGGTTCGGCGCGCCACCAGCCTTGCACGCCTCCCAACAGATAAAACAGTGGCGCGCAACCTGCGCTGACCAAAGCCGCGAGCGATGAATACTTAAAGATTTTTGCCACCAAGAACCAAGTCACGGCTGCGATAAGTGCGAGCAAGGGTTGCACCGCCAGCATCACGCCAAACGCGGTCGCGACTCCTTTGCCTCCTTTAAAGCGTAAAAAAATGGGGTACAGATGGCCCAAAAACACTGCGAGCGCGACGCAGGCTTGCACAGCGGCTGAGGGATTGAGTTGACCTGCGGCCCAAACGGCGAGCCAGCCTTTGGCTGCGTCGCCCAGAAGCGTCAAACCGGCAGCCCATTTGTTACCCGAACGCAGCACATTCGTGGCGCCGGGGTTGCCCGACCCATACGTACGCGGATCCGCCAGACCAAAAGCACGACTCATCACGACAGCAAAGGATAGTGAGCCCAGCAGATAGGCCAGTCCAAGCAAGCCTAAATCTGTGAACGCCAAAGCACTTAAAGTCATAGGGGATTTCCGGCGTAAAGAAAAGTTCCGCTTGATTCTAACGCGCGGCCGTCTGTGGTGTGGTTTGCATAGCAAAAAAAAACCGCTAGCGAGTACAATTATCATTCAGCTTAAAAAGTATTATTTAGCCAAGGCATATGCACATTCTTGTTTCAAATGACGACGGCTACACGGCGCCGGGCCTCGAGGCTTTGGTGGCCTCGCTGCGTACCATCGCCGAAGTCACCGTCGTCGCGCCCGAGGTTAATCATAGCGGCGCTTCAAACTCTTTGACCCTGACTCGGCCACTGGCTGTGCGCCACGCCTCGAACGGGTTTATCTACGTCAACGGAACGCCCTCAGATTGCGTACACGTTGCCCTCACTGGGCTGCTGGATCGCCGTCCTGATTTAGTTGTCTCAGGCATCAATAATGGCGCCAATATGGGTGATGACACGCTGTATTCAGGCACGGTTGCGGCGGCCTCTGAAGGTTACTTATTTGGTATCCCTGCGATTGCGTTTTCGCTGGTGTCCAGAAGTTGGTCAAACCTAGAGGCCGCGGTCGCGCAGGCGCAGCGTCTGGTGGTGCGACAGCTCGCGCAACCGGTTTCAGGCCCTGTTTTGTTGAATGTGAATTTTCCTGATCTGCCTGTCACACAAGTCAAGGGCTTTAAGGCCACCCGTTTGGGTAAGCGTCATCCGTCTCAGCCGGTTGTGCGCTCGGCGACCCCTTACGGCGAGACCGTTTACTGGATTGGCCCCTCAGGGGCTGCCAACGACGCAACTTCTGGCACCGATTTCGATGCAATCGCTATGGGTTTTGTGTCGGTCACTCCACTGCGTCTGGATCTGACTCAGCACGCGCAGCTCGAGCAAATGTCTGATTGGGTGAGCCCTTTATGCCTCTAGGCCGGCCGTCAACCTTGCGAATGGCAGTCAAAGACTCGCGTTCGGGGGTTGGGCGAGGGTTGCACGGAATTACTGCCTCGAACAGTAACACCCGCATCTCAGCCACCCGCATTCCAAATCGGGTGGCCAGTGGCTCACCGGTTGCGGCGCTTGCTGGCGAAAATTTAGGCTTGAACTCTGAACGAATGCGCGAGGCGATGGTGCAGCGCCTGCACGCTCAAGGCATCACGCAAGACCAGGTGCTTGCCGCCATGCAGTTGATTCCGAGACACGTGTTCGTTGACCAAGCGCTTGCAAGTCGTGCCTATGACGACGCCTCACTCCCGATTGGTCACGGGCAAACGATTTCGCAGCCATGGGTGGTAGCTCGTATGATTGCGGCAGTGTGCAACGCCACGATGCCTGCACGAGTGCTCGAGGTTGGTACCGGTTGCGGTTATCAGGCGGCAGTCATGGCCAAGGTGTTTGCGCAGGTGCATTCGATTGAGCGTATCCGCGCGTTGTACGATACGGCTAAAGAACACTTGCGGTTGCTTAGGCTCACTAAAGTGCGTCTGGTGCATGGTGATGGTATGTTGGGGTTGCCTTCGGTTGCACCTTTTGATGCAATCGTGGTCGCGGCAGCGGGCATCCGGATTCCGGAGACTTTGCTTGCGCAGTTAAGGATTGGCGGGGTCTTGATTGCCCCCGAAGGAACGAGCGCACAGCGGTTGATTCGCGTGACCAGAACAGGTGCTTCGAGCTGGGACAGGCAAGAACTCGAAGAAGTCAGATTTGTGCCTCTCAAGGCAGGGGTGCAAACATGAGCAAACAGGAGAAACGCATGCACGTTGGGCACGTTAGACAAAGCAATATGGTGCAAGGTAACGAGCTTGAGGCTCGCTGGCCGCTTTGGGCGCGCTCGGGCGTCGTCTTCGCGTGTGCCCTGGTTTTGTTAGGGGGCTGCGCCAACAACTCTGGCAGTCGCGCCCCCGTAACCGACTTAAACAGTAGTTCTTTGGCCACGGCTCGCACCTATGTCATTAAGGCTGGCGACACGGTCAATAAAATTGCGCGCGCAACCGGCGTTGACGAGGCCACCATCCTGCGGCTGAACAAGAACGTCAATCCCAACCGGTTGCTTATTGGTCAAACTTTACGGCTCTCAGAGGGCTCAGAGTCAGTTGCCGCGCCTGTGCGGCCTGCAAGTTCAAGCAAGCCCGACGCGCGTGCGCTCGATGCCTCTGGCGGCAGCGCCCAAATGGGCGAAACCCCCGCGCCTGCGGCCGATGCAGGTTTAATCAGTTGGGGTTGGCCTGCGCAAGGCAAGGTGATTCAAGGCTTTACATCAACGACCAAAGGGATCGACATCGCTGGTAACGCAGGCGACGCGATCGAAGCGGCGGCCAACGGTAAAGTGATGTACGCCGGTAACGGGGTTCGTGGTTTAGGTAACTTAGTCATCGTCGAACACACAAATGGGTTTATCACAGCCTATGCGCATAACCGGACTCTGCTAGTTAAAAAAGATCAAGAGGTTAAAAAAGGCGCAAAGATCGCCGAAATGGGTCAAACCGATGCAGCGTCGGTGCGCTTGCACTTTGAAGTGCGCAGGCAAGGTACGCCTGTTGATCCCCTGCAATACTTACCTGG
>CAMCZQ010000213.1 GCA_945887835.1 Bordetella parapertussis
TCGCGATGCCTTGTATAAAAACTATTTATTTCACGATTTGCGCTTTGATGCTCAGGGCGAGCTGCGACCCGAGTTTGTCTTGAACCGCCCTGCCTTTACAGGCGCACAAATTTTGGTGGCCGATGAAAACTTTGGCTGCGGCTCTTCGCGCGAGGGTGCGGTCTATTGCCTGGCAGACTTTGGAATCCGAGCTATTATCGCCCCAAGCTTTGGGGACATCTTTTTTAATAATTGTTTAAAAAATGGTGTTTTGCCACTGAAACTCGCTGCGCAAACGATTTTGACACTTCGACAGATACTGGCCACAATCGCACAAAGAGAGCACCAGCCCGACGAACTCCAGATTTCCATAGACCTTGAACGCTGCACCGTGCAAGGCCCAGGTATCTCAGGGGCGTTACCCTTCAGTATTGAACCGTTTTGGCAAGAGTGCCTGCTCAAAGGCGTCGACGAATTAGCGCTCACCTTAGGCTATCGCGCCGACATCGAGGCCTTCGAGCGTGCGCACCATGCAAAACATTCTTGGCTTTCTACGTCTAGTTCAGACCGAGTTCTTGACTGAACAACGCAGCGCCAGCAGCCAAGGCTTGCAATTTGGCGCTCGCCACTTCGCGAGCCAAAGGCACCATCCCGCAATTTGTACAACCATAAATGTGCTGAATGTCGGCGAATTTAGCCGCTTGGCGCAAAACATTGGCGACTTGCTCGGGCGTTTCGATTTGATGATTTGCCACGTCAATGGCGCCAACCAAAACGTCTTTGCCCTTGAGCATCGCGATGAGTTCCATGGGCACACGCGAGTTGATGCATTCAAGACTCACTTGATCGATGGTACTTTTTGCTAAAAGTGGAAACACCTGTTCGTACTGCCGCCATTCGCCCACCAATGCGTTTTTCCATTTGACGTTGGCTTCAATTCCGTAACCATAACAAATATGTACAGCACTTTTGCAACCCAAGTTTGCCGCCGCACGTTCAAGTGTCTTAACGCCCCAATCTTTGACTTCATCAAAAAACACGTTAAACGCAGGCTCGTCAAACTGAACAATATCCACGCCAACTGCTGCGAGTTCTTTTGCTTCTTGGTTTAAGATTTCAGCGAAAGCCCAGGCGAGTTTTTCACGGCTTTTGTAATAGCCGTCAAAGAGCGTATCGACCATCGTCATCGGCCCGGGCAACGTCAGCTTAATTGGCCCTGTGGTCAAGGCGCGTAATTTTTTTGCGTCTTCAACAAACACAGATTTTGTGCGTGTCACTTTATCAACAACTACGGGCACAGCCGCGTCGTAACGATCTCGGATTCGAACCGTCTTACGATTCACAAAATCAACCCCAGACAAGCTTTCAATAAATGTCGTGACAAAATGCTGGCGGGTTTGCTCGCCATCTCCGATTACCGTGATACCGGCTCGCAGCTGATCATCCACAGCCAAACGCATCGCATCCGTTTTTGCTTGCTCAAGCGTTGTGCCTGAAAGTTGCCAGGGCGCCCAAAGCTTTTCGGGCTCTGCGAGCCAGGCGGGTTTGGGCAGACTGCCGGCAATCGCTGTTTTGATTTTTTGACTCATGCTAAATCCTTGAATACCAACTAAAAGTGATCAGACGCTGTTTATAGCCTAAATCTGAGAGCGCAGCGTCTCATTACCTTGCTTGCCTGCGCGACTGGCTCACCAAGTAGGGGTAAACAGAACCTTACCCAGCCGCGCACAGACTTAGCCTAAGTTTGGCATAATCCGAGGGATCAGCGCCTCGCGCGCCCCACGACTCAACGCGATCTCAACACGATCTATGACACTTCCTTTGAGTGGCCTGCGGGTCATTGAACTTGGGCAATTAATTGCCGGGCCTTTTGCTTCAAAAATGTTGGCTGAGTTTGGCGCTGACGTGATAAAAGTTGAGCCACCAGAAACTGGCGATCCTTTGCGGACGTGGCGCATGCTGCATGACGGCACCTCAGTCTGGTGGGCCGCCCATGCGCGCAATAAGCGCTCAATCACACTTAACTTGCGCGAACCCGAAGGCCAAGAGATCATCCGACAGTTGGCCAAAGATGCCGATATTGTGATTGAAAATTTTCGGCCAGGTGCCCTAGAAAAGTGGGGGATCGGCTTCAAAGACTTGCATGCCATCAATCCCAAACTGATCATGCTCCGCGTGTCAGGCTATGGGCAGACCGGCCCGTATAAAGATCGCCCAGGGTTTGGGGTGATCGGTGAAGCAATGGGCGGTTTACGCTACCTGACGGGCGAACCCGGACGCCCTCCGGTGCGCACGGGTGTTTCGATTGGTGACACCTTGTCTGGTTTACACGGTGTCATTGGCGTCTTAATGGCCTTGCGTCACCGCGAACAACAAGGCGGTGTGGGCCAAGAGGTTGATGTTGCACTGTACGAATCTGTTTTTAATATGCTTGAAAGTGTGCTGCCCGAATACTCAAAATTCGGCGCAATCAGACAGCCATCGGGCGCAAGCATGCCTGGCATCGCCCCGACCAACGCCTACTTGTGTCGAGACGGCAAATACGCCTTAATCGCGGGCAATGGCGACAGTATCTACAAGCGACTGATGCAGATGATCGGGCGCGCAGACCTTGCAGAGGACCCACGGCTGGCACGTAACGCGGGACGCGCAGAACACGCCGAACTGATCGATGCTGCGATCTCAGCTTATACGGCACTGCACCCTTTAGACGAGGTTTTAACCGCGATGAACGCCGCTGGCGTGCCAGCAGGCAAAAGCTACGACGCCTCAGACATCGCAAACGACCCGCACTATCAAGCGCGCGACATGATCCTTCAGACCACACTCGCAGATGGCTCGGTGATTCAGGTTCCGGGCATCGTACCGAAATTGAGCAAAACTCCGGGTCAAATCACGCGCGTTGCGCCCTCGCTTGGTCAGCACACCACCGAAATTCTAGACTCGCTGGGGCTGAGCGCAACGCAACAGGCTGACTTTAAAGCCCGCGGCGTGACCTGAAGCAGGTCTGCGCCAAGTCGTAAAAAAAAGCCAACGACTGAGGGCGCACGCTGCACCCGCGGCTGTCAGACGACATGCACCTCGAAGTCGCCTAGGCCAGCAATGTGGCCGATCATTTTGTCGCCTTTAACGACAGCGCCTACCCCCTCGGGGGTTCCGGTAAAAATCAGATCGCCTGCTTTTAATTCAAACAATCCAGACAGATACGCGATACTTTCGGGAATATTCCAGATCATCTGCGTTAAGTCGCTGGATTGTTTTTGTACTCCATTAACCGACAAGGTAATGCTGCCTTGTGAAAGCGTCCCGGTGACCGCACGAGGGTGAATCGGACCAATCGGCCCTGAGGCGTCGAAGCCTTTGCCAATCTCCCAGGGACGGCCTTGTTTTTTGCAATCATTTTGTAAATCTCGACGCGTCATATCGAGGCCTAACGCATAGCCAAACACGCATTCATTTGCGCGTCCGACTTCGATATTCACCCCGCCACTACCCAACGCAACGACAAGTTCCATCTCGTAATGCAAGTCGGCCGTTTTAGAAGGATAGGCAATCTGGCCAGGCTGATCCGCAGGGATGGCAACTAGCGCATCGGCCGGTTTGCAAAAAAAGAAAGGATCTTCGCGACCGGTAAAACCCATTTCTTTTGCGTGTTCGGCATAATTACGCCCCACACAATACACACGACGCACCGGAAACAATTCAGCACTTCCGGCGATTGGCAAGCCAACAATGGCGGGGGCTTCTACTGCATACTGACTCATGCTTGAATCCTGAAAAAAATAAAAACAATTGAAAACTTAAAGAAACATAAAAACTTTATGCGGCAACAAGCTACCGCATGAACACGTTCTTATGGCACCTTACCGTTTGGCTTGACTGCTATCGTCCGCTGGCGTTGGGGCTGAAGCAACCGCCGCGCTTGCAGGTTCACCGCGCGCGCTTTGACCTGTGTACGGGGCTACTGCCGCGGGTTCGCCTAGATGCGCAACCGGCGCGCTATCAAAATACTCGTCAAGCTCGTTCGATCGCGAGGCAAAGTTAGGGTTCGCGGGCAAGGTATTTGCGCCACCCACGGGCTCTGCCTGAACGCCACGATCCCCCTGCGCCCATTGAGCCGGAAACCCGCTATCTGTGAGGTAGGCCAAGCCCTCTGCATGCAATACGCCTGGATCTGAATCGGTATCAGCCGCAGGCAAAAAGGAGTCTGTCGCCAAGACGGGTAAAACTGTACTCACCGCGGTTGCCAGGCGCCACTGCGTGGCGGCCTCTTGAGGGCGCTCTAGCTTGTCAAACAGGCTGGCAAGCAGTGCATGCACGCGCGCATCGCTACGACGCGCCAGACTACGCGTCAGATAAAGTTCGGCCTGCCCCCACAACTGACCCGACAAACAAAGATTTCCCAACGTAGTCAACAGCTCTGGCGCTTCGGGTGTCTTTTGTAACCAGGCTTCGGTTTTTTCGAGACGGCGTGCGACCTGCGAGGGATCACAGCGGGCGTAGGCCTCGAGCAACCGCGGATCGAGCGCCTGCTCAAGGGCTGCTTCAAGAATTTTTGAGGCCTCAAGCGGTTGACCCGCGACTTCAAACGCAGCCGCACCCGCCAAGGCAACCTCGGTCAGGGTACGCTCGTCTGATTTGAGGTCTTTCCAGATTTTTTGCCAGTCGCCCGAGGGCAAGGTTTCGCGCAAACGCGCAGCTGCCGCCATTTCAATAAGCGGCCGCGCTTCGATACTTGGCAACGCTTTGCGACGGCTAAGGGTACGAGCCAAGACAAGCACCTGATCAGACCGGTTCAGCTGCCGGTAGGCGCGCAACAATAAACGCAGTGTATGCACGTGACGTGCGCCGGTCTGTTGCAAGGGAAGCAAGACATCAAGTGCCTGTTGCGCTAAACCCTGATCCAGATACAAGTCGGCTGCCGCCGTTGCCACGGCCTCGCTTAGGCCAGTATCTGAGCCGGCCTTGTCTTTGGCCTGTGCAAGCAGGCTGTCACGCCTTGCGAACTCTCCTAGCGCGTGCGCAGCCCTAGCAGCCGATAGGCCCGCAAGAACTTGACGATTTGCACTGCGACTTTGATCTAACAATTTGGTCAGATCTTTTTCGGCATTGGCATAACGCCCCTCAAGTAATTCGGTCCAACCTTGCTCGAGTAATTCGTGGTCAAGTCGGACTTGCCTGCGATCGCGCCAGGCCCGCACGCGCATGGGAATGCCGGTCAACCAGGTCAATAGGCGCACGACCACATACAAAATGATGAAGCTTGCAACCAGCACCAAGACGGCAAAGGCAAACGACACCTGAATGCGCCAAGTGTTTAACATGATTAGCACTTGACCGGTGTTTTCTCGCAGCGCAACCGCCAGTACCACGGCAACCGTGGTCAGCAACAAGGTCCAGAACCAAGTACGCATACTTAATCCTCGCTTTTGTTGTTGGACTCTTGTAGCCGCACCGCCTCAAGAGCAGCGATGCTGTTTGTCATATCCGGCAGCGCCACGCCCACAGGCACCGCAGCAAGCTCACGCACTAGTCGTAGGGCAGCGACTGTATCAGCCGCGTTGGGGTCGTAGCGAGTACCCAAAGAGGCCTGAAGCGCCGTAATTTCAGCACGCCAAACCGAAGGCTGATGCATCAGTAACGCCATCTGAGCGGTTAAGACTCG
>CAMCZQ010000214.1 GCA_945887835.1 Bordetella parapertussis
CCCAGACTTTCAATTTTTTTAGTGATGCGCTGAACTTCAGTTTGCAACCAAGCCGGACGCGACCACTCTTGGGGTTGGTCAACCAGCGAGGCTTGCACAGCCGCGCGGTCGACTTGGCGCTCGTTGAGTTGCTCTGCAAATTGTTCGGCCGCCAAACGGGCCGCTTGCTCTTGTAACTGCAACTGCATAATCCGTTCGCGACGCGGTTCGAGAGACCGTTCAAGCGTCAGACGCTCTTCGTCAGCCTCGCGTAGCTGGGCGGCCAACGTGTCCATCTCGATGCGCGCCAGGCCCAGAACCTCTTCGCGCTCCGCTCTCAATTCGAGGGTGTCTTGTAAGCCCGCTTCGGCCGCGGCGGCATCCAGCGTGGTGAGCTCGGCCTCAAGGCTTAGCAGCTCTTGTTGCGCCCGTGTGTTTTGTTCGGTGGCGAGTTGCAAGTTACGTTGCAGCTCAGCGATACGAGACCGAATCCCGCGTTCGTTAAATTCAGCCTCTTGCGCACCGCGTTCTTGATCACGCAGGCGATTGCGCGCGGTGTCAGCTTCGTCAGCCAGGGCTTCGCCCGCAAGCTCGGCCTCAGAGTAAACCTCTTGCAAGGCAGCGATCTCGGTATCGAGTTCTTCGAAACGCGTCTCGGCCTCTAGCTTGGTGGCCATTAATTCTTCTTGTTGCGAAGCCACCTCAGCCAGATCTTGTTCGAGCCGGCCCGAGCGATCACGGGTTTGCTCAACTTGCTGCTGCAAGCGCGTATGTTCAAGTTGCAAATCATGCAGGCGACGGGTGACTTCGCCCACCCGCTGGCGCAGCGGTGGTAAGGCCTGCGAAACCTGCTGCCAAGCAGCCTCTGCCCGCGCGACCGCCGAGCGCGACTGGTCAGCGATCAGCTGCCGTGCTTTGATTTCGCGCTGCAGGTTTTCGATCTCTTGCTGGCGCGCTAACAGACCCGCCTGCTCAGAATCTGGTGCATAAAAGCGCACACTGTGCGCATCGACCAAATGCCCTCCTTGCACCACCAGCAAAGCGCCCGCTGCAAGCGAGGCGCGTTGCGCCAAGGCCTCGGTCATATCTTTAGCGATAAAGACGTGCCCCAGCCAAGACTGCAAGAGCGTGCGCAGTTCGGGGTCGCTGATGCGCAACAAGGTCGTCAACGGGGTGAGCCCAGCGGGCGCGGGCGCAGCTGCAGCAGCCACAGGTAGCTGATAAAACGCCAAACGTGCTGGAGGAGCGTCAACCGCGAAGGCACGCGCCCAATCTAAGTTACGCACCTCAAGGCCGGTCATGCGTTCGTTGAGCACGGCCTCGATCGCGGTCTCCCAACCGGGTTCGACCTGAATCTTTTGCCATAAACGACCCAGTGTCGTCAATTCGTGCTTGGCCAGCCAGGGCTCAAGCGCACCTTTCTTTTGTACGTCTTCTTGCAGTCGTACCAAAGCCGATAAGCGAGCATCTAGGCGCGCCAGAGCCTCGGCCTCGGCTAAAGCAGTTTGCTGCGCCTGATTGCGTTGCGTGTCGGCCTGCGGCAGGCGATCTTCGAGTTCGACGAGTTTGGCTTGCGACTCGTCGAGCAGTTCTTCAGAAGACACTTTGTCGCCCGTGAGTTGCTCGAGTTTGGCTAAATCTGGCGATTCAACGCCTTTGAGTTCTTGCGTCAACCGCTCACGGCGCAGTTCAAGTGCCTGCAGTTGCCGGTCAGCGTCGCGCTGCGTTTGTGCGGCAAGCGCCAGACTTTGCTCAACCCGGGCCAAATTCACGCGTAACTCTTCGCGCGCAGAAGCCGCCTCGCGCACGCGCGTCTCGATCTCGGGCAAACCGGCCTGAGCGACCAACGCCAGTTCTCGTGCTTGCTCAGAGCGTGCAGCGCTAGTCGAGAGCTCGTCTTCACCATCCAGAATTTGCTGCTGACAATGCTCGCGCTGGGATTCCCATTCGGTAATTTGCACTTGCAATTGCGCGCGCCGCGTTTGCACCCGGTTGCGAGACTCGACCACGTGTCGGATCTCTGCCTCGAGGCTGCTGACTTTTGCGTTGGCTTCGTATAAAGCACCCTGCGCGGCATGCACCGCGTCGCCTGCCGCATAGTGGGCCTGACGGCGTGACTCTAACGCGGCTTCGCTTGCCCTTAAACCAGCGGTAGAGGCCTCGAGCTCGGTGTGCGCGCGTTCGATATTTTGCTGAGTGGCCTCACGCTCTTTTTGAGCGGCGGCCTCTTTGAGAAACCACAAGGCGCTTTGCTTGGCCTCACCTTCGCTTTGCAAGCCACGATATTCGCGCGCGACTTCGGCCTGACCCTCAAGTTTTTCGAGTTGCGAACCCAGTTCACGCAAAATGTCTTCGACTCGGACTAGATTTTCGCGCGTATCAGACAAGCGGTTTTCGGTTTCGCGACGGCGCTCTTTGTAGCGCGAGACGCCAGCGGCTTCTTCGAGATACACACGCAACTCTTCGGGCTTGGCCTCGATCAGACGATTAATCATGCCCTGGCCAATGATGGCGTAGCCACGCGAGCCTAACCCGGTTCCCAGAAAAATATCGTACACGTCGCGACGGCGCACTTGCTGATTATTAATAAAATAACTACTGGTGCCATCACGGGTTAAAACTCGACGCACGGCGATTTCGCCATAACTGGCCCATTGCCCAGTGGCGCGACCGTCGGCGTTATCAAATACCAATTCGACCGAGGCCCGCGCAGAGGCTTTGCGTTGACTTGAACCGCTAAAAATCACGTCTTGCATCGACTCACCACGCAGCTCAGAGGCGCGACTTTCGCCCATGACCCAGCGTACGGCATCGATGATGTTCGATTTGCCGCAACCATTGGGGCCCACGACGCCAACTAGCTGGCTAGGGGTCGGGATCACGGTCGGATCGACGAAGGATTTGAAGCCGGCAAGTTTGATCTGAGTCAGGCGCACAATAGATGGACACAATAGGGAAGTTGAATACCCCCGATCATAACGCAGCCTGAGAGCAATTTAGCCTTATAGAAGAGTGGGTAAAGCCCGAGTTCTGACCGCGAGCGAACCAAGGGCAATCCCTCATTCACTTTTCTTGCAAAATCCCGCAAAGTGACCTACCTTCGCTGCGCCCAGATACTGACCCCACTCGGTATACTCCGCACAGAGAGACAGGGCGAACGCTGCCCTTAAACGCTCAGAATTCTCGATTGAACCCTTTTTAAAAGAAGCACCACTTTGAACAGAGGCTTTTATACGGTCATGGCGGCGCAAGCGCTGTCATCGCTTGCTGACAATGCGCTTTTTATCGCTGCAATCGCACTGATTCAACAGCTTCAGGGGCCCGACTGGATGGCGCCCATGATGAAGTGGTGGTTCGCAGCCTCTTACGTCTTGCTCGCCGCGTTTGTCGGGGCGATTTCGGACTCGTACCCCAAAGGCCGAGTCATGTTTGTGACCAACGCCATCAAGGTCAGTGGCTGCGTGCTGATGTTTTGTTACGCCTTTTTGGGTTTGTCGGCGGGTGCGCAGGTCAACCTGGTGTGCGTGGCCTACGCGGTGGTCGGAATTGGCGCAGCCGCCTACTCGCCCGCCAAGTACGGAATAATCACTGAAATGCTGCCCCCCTTACAGCTTGTTAAGGGCAACAGCTGGATCGAAGGCCTGACGATCTTATCCATTATTTTGGGCACGCTAGTTGGAGGCGTGCTCGTTTCGCCAGGCGTATCGGCCTGGTTACTTTCGCACCCTTGGCTGCATAGCGTCGTGTCGACCCCCGCCGAGGCCGCTATTTTGGTCATCGGCTTGGTATACGCTGCCGCCGCGATTTGCACGCTGATGATCCCAAAAACCAATATCCAATATCCCAAACAGCAAAAGAACCCACTGGCACTGATGACGGCCTTTTGGGGCTATGTTTGCATCCTCTGGAAAGATAAACTCGGGCAAATTTCACTGGCAGTCACCACCTTATTTTGGGGTGCGGGTGCCACACTGCAATTGTTGGTCATTGAATGGGGCCGCAGCCATCTGGGCTACCGGCTCGATCAGGCCTCGATCTTAATGGGGGTGACTGCCATTGGTACCATTTTCGGTGCCATGTTCGCTAGCCGAGTCACCCTGCCGCGCGCGTTAACGGTACTGCCCTTGGGCGTGGGGATGGGATTTATCGTGCTCTTAATGCCCTTTGTGCAGTCGTCTTGGACGATCCATATTTTGGGGGTTGATTTGCCTTGGGCTGCCTATCTTTTGCTGATTTTAATTGGCTTAACGTCGGGCTACTTTGTGGTGCCCATGAACGCATTGCTACAGCACCGTGGCCATGTTTTGCTTTCTGCAGGGCATTCAATCGCAGTTCAAAACTTCAATGAACAGCTCAACATCTTGCTGATGGTAGCGATCTATACACTACTACTTTGGCTGAATTTTTCGATCAGCCTCATCATCGCAATCTTCGGAACGCTGGTGGCAGGCCTGATGCTGGTGCTGATGCGTTGGAATCAACTCAACCTCAAGCGCAACCCTGGCCTGTTAGACGAAATCGGTCAGGAAGGACACGGCAAAGCGCTTTGAATTCTGCAGGCAAGCGCTGTGCAGGTAAGCGCAGTGCAGGCACGCACGCAGCAGGTAAGCATGCAGTGCGACTAGCGCAGCGAACGCAGCAGTTGCAGATCTTGCCAGGCTGCGGCTTTATCTGCAGGGTGATTCAGCAGGTGCCCCGTATGGTAACTCGCCACTAAGGCAATGCGTTGGCCGCCCACCTCAAGGTGATGCACCCGTCCTCGCAAATTTTGCAAGGGCTCATCCGTGTTCAAAAGCGATTGCGCCACGTCGCGCCCCAGCGCCAAAATACTAAAGGGTCGCACCAACTCGAACTGGCGCAGCAAATAAGGTTTGCACGCCGCAAGTTCTTCGGGTTGTGGGCGTCGGTTACCCGGCGGACGGCATTTGACCAGATTGGCCAAATACACATCGCGGGTGCGAGCACGGCCAATCGCCGCTAACATTTGGTCAAGCAGCGCACCAGACTCGGTCAGAAATGGTAAGCCTTTGCGGTCTTCTTGTTCGCCCGGACCTTCACCAACCACCATCACAGCGGGTTGCGTCACGCCCTGACCCATCACAATCTGTTCACGCTCACGGCACAGCCCGCAAGCCTGGCAAGCGCTGGCGACTAACGTCAACGCTTGAAGGTCGGTTGCGGCACCGGCCGCTGCCGTTGTCAGTGCCGTCATTGCAGTGATCGCTATTGCGCTGACGGGGGCTGCGGCCTGTTGGCGTTTTGACGCCACGCCACGAGGCGAGGCACGAACCGGTGTGGCTGTGGCTGTGGCTGTGGCTGTGGCTGTGGCTGTGGGTGTGGCTGTGGCTGTGGCCGCGGGTGCCGGTGCCGGTGCGGGTGCGCCAAGCAACGCAGTGCCGCGCGCAGGCGCGACCACCGCGCGTGTATCGCCCGGCAGCCAGGGTTTATCTACGCCTAACTCACGCAACCACGCTAGCTGTAAAGCCGAGTATTGCAAGGGTTTCGGATCGGGACTTGGGGTCATACCGTCGCTAGAGTTCAAAAGTGTTCAAGAGTGATTAAACATTTTTTTTAACACAAAGGCATCTTCGCGCCCGCCACGGCCGGCGGGATAATAATCACGCCGTACGCTGAGCCGATTA
>CAMCZQ010000215.1 GCA_945887835.1 Bordetella parapertussis
CCTGTACGCGCCGCATCTTCGATCGCGCCTAAAACATAAGGAATCAAGCGATAGCGCCACTGCAACCAAGTCTGGATATGCGCACGCGTGGTCTCGTCGAAACTAGTCGGGATCAGTTCTGGATTGGACTGGAAAGCAAAGTTCGCCGAGAACACCGCCATCCCCAACCAGCGTAAATACAGCTCTGGCGTCATTGCGTCTGCCGGCGCCTGAGCGTTACCCAAGGCGTGCATTTGCACGGGTACACCACTTGCGCCAATCGACAAAGCCGTGCGCAACGTGTGCTGCAGCCCCGCCCAGGTGTTCGGTACGCGAGGCGCACTTTGCCAGAGCAGACGTTGCGCGCCCACAAATAAATCTGAACTGAATACAATCCCTTCGGGCGGCACGCGATGACCCGCCACCGCTTCGAACAACGCACGCCTGGCCAGCGCCGGATAAATTGACCGCAGCACCGCGCCGGTTTCACCACCCCGCGCCACGACCGTGTCAGGAATATCAAATTGCACATCGCAGGCCGTTGCGCCCACGCCATCTTCGGCCAGATGGCGGTGCCGCTCTGACCACATGTTTAAGACGTCACGGTGCGTCAGATCTAACAACCCAAAGGGCTTGCCGCCAGTCGCCTGAACGCCAGCAAACACATGGGCGTCGCCGTTTTCGTTGGCGAGCAACCAACCGCGATCCTCGAGTTCGGAAAAATTGGTCGTGCCCGCAAGCGAGGCGGGTATCGTGTGCAGACAAAGATGCACAGCATGCTTACCAAACACACCCAGCACTTGTTTAGGATCAGGAAAGCGCGTGCTATCCCATTCGGGTAACAGCTTTGAATCCTGATAGGTCCAGGCCGCGGGGGGTAGCATCAGGACGCCGTCAACTGCGACGCGCTGCTCACGAAACTCAGCAATCATTTCAGCCGTTTGTGTCGCGCTATGGCCCTGCGGTTGCTCAACCCATACCCCCATCGACCATAAAGTGGGCTGACCGGCCCGGCCAGTCAGCTGCGTATATTGATTGAGGATTTCGGCGGGGTCGCCAACAAACAGAAAAAAATCGAGCGTCGCATCTTCAAGCGCAATCGCATATTCTGCTGGATTCTCAGCGCCAAGATCATGCTCAACGCGACCGAGTGAATTGATGTAAACGCCCCAACCCTTCGGGCTCCAGGCTAAGGGCAAGGCACGATGGCCGGGGTCGTCAGACAAAATGGTTTCGCCCCGACGGTCAAGGTCGCCATGGGTTTCGCCTAAACCGAAGATTTTTTCTTGTGAGCCGAGCTCAAAGCCGAGGGTCCAAAAGTTTTCTGCGCCTTGTATGCCAGCCACGGACAACGCCAGGACGGGCAGACCTTGACGCTTTAAAAGCAAATGAAAGGGGTTTGCTTGCAGTTCAAGAGTTGCCTCACCTTGGGTCAGTTGCCAGCCTTTAAGCTCGCCGGTCAACGGCTCGAGCACGGCCTCGCCGATCGCCTCTGGGCGAGCCAGCAGAACCTCTGCGTGGGCGCGACCCCGACTGCCAGGCAAAATATCAGCGCTCAGCGCCTCGGGGCGACCGCAACGAATTCGGTAAACACCAGGCGCGTGTGGCTCTACTGCGAGCCTAAGCCCAGCACCGACGTCGAAACTTGCCTTAGTGGGAAGCGTATCGACTAGCTTGAGGGTGTCTAGATACATTGTTTAGCGCGGAGCTTTAAGCGACCAAAGGCGCTATTCTGACGGATTTAGCCACTTTAATAAACCCAAGTCGCAAACAAGCGACCTAAATATATTTTTGCGTGGGCGAATAAGGCTAGAACTGGCTGGCACTGCAAGGTGTTTGAACGATTGATGAACCATTAAAATTGCTTTTTTTTCATCAAGACACTGTTAGATTTGACTAATTTTTATAATTATATCGTTTTCTAGGGGTAAGGGCTCGCTATTTAAGGCTGCGGCGATCAGATCACCCACCAAGCTCGCCCAGGTCAATCCACGCGAAGCAAAACCAGTCGCCACCCAAAGCCCCGGCGCATGCAACAAAGGCCCCACCACCGGAAACCGGTCTGGCACGACAGCCCTTTGACCGACCCAACCTTTAAACGCACCGGTTTCGCGCGACCCGAGCGACAAAGGATCATTGAACAGACGCTCAAGCCTCTTAAGATTTGCTTGCCTGCCTGCGTTGGTGGAGCCCGCGGGATGAGGCTCGTTCAGGTAGCTGGCGCCGACCACACAAAGCCCTTCGAGCGCTGGCAACACATAGCCGTCGCCCGACACGATACAACGCGGGCCACCCGCTAGCAGCGCTTGTTCAACATAGGTCAGCTCGCCCGCGACTGCGTCCATAGAAGACAAACGCGAGCCCATTCCCCGCAAACCACTCGCCTCAAGCAGGGATTGCGTCTCCAGTCCGCCAGCCAAAACGATTTGAGGCGCCTGTGCCACCACGTGTCCGGCACGATCTCGCACACACCATTGCTGCGCGTGGGATTCTAAGCGCGCAGCGTAAGCGTGTCTGATGGTGAGCCCTTCAGTTTGGGCCAGCGCTTTGAGCAGACGGTGGGGCTGCACCCGTTGCGCCTTTGAAAAATACAAGCCGCCGCGCGCAAGCGTCATCCCAGCTAACTCGCTGGCCTGCGCCGCATCGACAAACCGCAACCATTGTTCTGGAAAATCCAGCTCGTCTGCGATTTTTTTTAAGTCGACAATGCGCCCAGTGGCACGTTGTAGCTGAAGGGCACCGCAACCCGTCACGCCTGCGTCAGACAACGCTCCCCAGCGTGCCAAGGCGCGTAAACACCCGGCGCGCGACAAACGCGCATAGGGGTCATCGTCACGCGAAACCACTGGGGTCAGCGCCGCAGCGAGGTGGGTAGTTTGCTGCCCGACGCAGGCCTGTGCAGCATCGAGCACCGTCACTTGCCAGCCCCGCAGGCATAACGCGTGGGCAACATGTAACCCAGCGAGTCCGCCCCCCACAACAATCATTTGCCGCGAGGCTGTTGCCAGGCCCCGCCACGCGTTAGGGTAACCAACCGCAACCGCTTGAGCTGACGTCCGCGCCCGCAAAAAAAACGAATGTTTTTGCGTGGTGGCTAACGCTTTATTCTGCTCTTGACGCACAACAAGGCGGGCGTGCTCACCAGCGTAAGAGGCTTGCTCAGACAGGCCTAATATTTTTTCAAAAGAGTGTGGCCAGCTACGCGCTTCTGATGGTGCCAGCAGCAGAGCGTCGTGTTCAATAAGTCCAACCAAGGCATTTGCCACCACCCGTTGCTCGTGCTCTGACATCGCCAACACCTGAGGCGACAGAAGCACCATATCAGCAGCAAGACTCAGTCGTGCTAACAGCACGCTTGTACCGCCTACCGCTAAGGTCAGGGTGACGCTGAGCGACTCGAATTCGAGTCGGTGTAAGCCAGGCAGATTTAACGGCCACTGCAAGGCCAGTTGTTCGACCAGACGATGCGTCTCGGGTGGCAAGACCGCACACAAGCGCGCACGCAAAGCTTGGACACAAGGCAGCTTGGCCAGCACCAAGACCACATGCAGTCTCGTGCAACGCTTAGGGTCGTGCCTCCAAAGGGCCCAAAGGGTTACAAAGCGCAAGCCGCATGGATCGTCTAAATCCAAAATGGTGTACGACGCTTGAGTCGACCAAGCCTGTGGTAACGCTAAGAGCCTGAGCACTTGGTGGCGTTGGGGGTCTTCCATCAAAGGTGGCCAGCGCGTACGTGCAGGCCCACACGCGCGAAAACTGCATTCATGTTTTGCGTCTTTTCGTTGAGCAACGGATGGGTTTGATTTTAACGGGATGTGCGGCACGGTCAGAGGTGAGCGCCAGCGAAAGGCTAAAAACGGCTTTTTGGCCCCCAATTCAGGGTAGTATCACGGTCAACCCACCTAAGCGTAAGCACGGCAACCCAAAAGGCGAGCACTCGGTCAATTTTGGCGTACGGTCACCGCTTTCACTTTTTCACCCTTTTTTCCTTCACAGCATGTCTGAGCCTCTTCCTGCAAGTCTCTCGCCCTGGCGCGACAAAATCAATGGCGTACTCTTTGTTGGCTTGCTGGCGGCTGCGGTGGTGCAGTTGGCAGCCACTCCGGCCATCAAGGCACTAGGGTTTAGTCCGCTAGTCGTTGGCATCGTCTGCGGCATGCTTTATGGCAACTTCTTGCGTGGCACGATGCCGGCAGAATGGGGTGCAGGCGTTCACTTCACGGCTCGGCGCATGCTGCGGGTCGCGGTCGCCTTTTACGGACTCAATATCAGCATTCAACAAATCATTGAAGTCGGTTTGCCTGGCATTTTGGTTTCTTGCGCAATCGTTCTCTTTGTTCTGGTTGTAGGCACCTTGATTGGTACGCGCCTGTTAAAACTTGATCGCGATACTGCAATGCTGACTGCAGCCGGTAGCGCGATTTGCGGAGCAGCCGCAGTGCTTGCCTTTGAATCGACGCTCAAAGCGGCGCCACACAAAAGCGCCGTCGCAGTTGCAACCGTTGTGCTGTTTGGCACAATCTCGATGTTTTTATATCCCCTTTTGTATCAAACGGGCTGGCTTGACCTTGACACGCGCGCCTTTGGAATCTTTTTAGGCGGGGCAGTCCACGAGGTCGCACAGGTCGTTGGTGCTGCCAGCAACATCGACGCGGCCACCACCGAGGTCGCCACCATTGTAAAAATGACCCGTGTCGCACTCCTGGTGCCGGTGCTGCTTGTGCTGGGGCTTTGGCTACAACGCTCAGCCACAGCCACTGCTGGCGCAAACGGCGTCAAAGCCAAACTGCCAATACCGTGGTTTGCCATCGGCTTTTTAGTCTTGGCACTCATTCATTCGGCGCAGGTCATCCCCGCGCCAGTGCTACAGGCCTTACGCACGCTTGATATTTTTGTCCTCACCATGGCCATGACCGCCTTAGGCATTGAGACGCGCTTTGCGCAAATGCGTCAGGCCGGGCCTCGCGTCATGGTCTTAGGCGTGATCTTGTTTATACTGTTGGGGTTAGGCGGCTATGCACTCGTCAAGCTGGTGACCTAAGCCTTTTTTCCGCACTAAAGCTATGCCCGTTAGTTTGAATCGCTGTGCCCGTTAGTTTGAATCGCACGTTTTTCCGGCCACTGCTTATGACCCAAACTGCCTCCGAGTCGCTCACTCCAGTTGGTCGTCTCGACCCCGAAGACGCACAACTGGCCCTTGCGACTGTGCAAGAGGTCTTGCATCGGCACAAGTTAGTTGAAAACCTGGTTCACCGGCAAGAGCAAAATGATTCACGCTCCGAGTTAGTCGAAGGCTTGCTGCACCGCCAGCACGAGGCCGAGCTCACCGCGCTCGTAAACGGTCTGCACCCTGCTGACATCGCGTTTATTCTCGAATCCCTCCCTAACGATGATCGCCTGCTGATCTGGCGTTTGGTTGGCGCAGAGCACGATGCCGACGTGCTGCTCGAAGTGGCAGATTGGCTACGCGAGTCACTCATCGAGGCGATGGATCGCCAAGATCTGGTAGCAGCGACCGGTACAATGGACGCCGACGAACTAGCGGATTTGGCGCCCGATTTGCCACCCGACGTTGTG
>CAMCZQ010000216.1 GCA_945887835.1 Bordetella parapertussis
AACCCGCGTTTATTTTTTGGAGCGGTCTCAATCATATAAATCAGCGAAGTCGGGTACTCGCCACCGACTGAAAGCCCTTGGATGACGCGACAGAGTGTCAAGAGGATTGGAGCAGCGATCCCAATCGCGTCATAGCCTGGCATGATCCCAACTAGAAAGGTTGGTATCGCCATGGCGACAATCGACACAATCAGCGCAGCTTGCCTGCTGACACGATCGCCGATATAGCCAATGACAATCCCCCCAAGCGGGCGCATCAAAAAACCAATGGCAAAGATACCAAACGCCATCAGCACTTGGGCAACAGGATCTGCCTTGGGGAAGAAAACACGGCCAATTGAGGTCGCAAAATAGCCATAGATCGCAAAGTCGTACCACTCAAGAATATTTCCGATTGCTCCGACAGCAATGGCTTTACGGGACTGTGGCGTTGACATGTTTTGTGCTCAGTTTTGGGGGGTCTAGAGGCAATGTACCCACCAAAACTTCGGTAATCACTAGGCGTTTTAGATTTTCGTAAATCGACGCGTGTTTGCGTGAATCAGATTTTGCAAGTGGCGTCTTGGCAGCAATATCTGCTTACATACTTTTACAAAAAAACACTTGATTTTTGACAATTCAGGATTTAATATTAATATACATTAACGGATATCATTTAGAAAATATTTTATGCCAAGTCTGCGACTCTCAAAGTGGGGCAATAGTGTCGGGATACGTATCCCGACTGAATACTTACGTCTAACCGGGATGAAGGCCGGCGACCATCTCGAGGCAAATTTTGATGCCGATGGCGCGCTCACGCTAAGATCAGTCGCCTTCAGTAGAAAGGCCTTTGCACTTGAACTAATAGCTCAACAACATGACATGCCGATGGGTGACTCTGTGATGGAAGCACTACGGCAAGGCGCACGCTATTAATGCTTTACGTCGACACCAGTGTGTTAGTGGCCCTACTCACTCAAGAAAGCAAAACTTCCGATGTCATAAAGTGGTACAGCAGTTGCAAACAAGACCTAGCGTCCTCGCACTGGTGCGTCACTGAATTTGCTAGCGCCCTTGGCCTGAAGCAAAAAACCGGCCAGTTGACGAAAATGCAAGCTCAGGCCTCATGGAAAAAATTTGAACGTTTGTGCCAACAAGACCTGCAACTCTTGTCCAATGCGGCGGTACATTTTTATGACGCAGCGCTACTGGCCATCGACACTGCAATTAACGTGCGAGCAGGCGATGCGTTGCATTTGGCCAGCGCCACCGCGAACAAAGCTACAGGCTTAGTTAGTTTGGATGTCGGCTTGTTGAAAAGTGCAAAATTGCTAAAACTCAAACCCATTGCACTTTGAAAGTTGCGCACTACATATCGACTCGTGACCCTTTCGCAAAACGATGCGACGCTAAACGTGCCAAAAGCTTCTCTTTTTGCATGTCATACATCGAACTGCTTTCGATTAATGCAGGCCATAGCTCAAACGCTGTTGACACCGTCTCTTTAATCAAACTGTCGCAAGGCTTTTCTGCGATGCCAACGCGCTCGCAAAAGGTTCTGAGCGTGGCAGGGCTCAGCCCAATTGGCGTTGTTTTGCCCGCGTTATCTCGGTAAAGCGCCAAGGCGCTGCCCTGCCCGCCCAGATAAACAGACCACGCAACAATATCGAACGCTTTCGATAGAAAGGGTGTGCGACTATCAGGGTAGATCAAACAAAAGTTCTTAAGGTGCGCGTCGTAATTGCCCATCAGGTCATTGATGACTAGCAATCTCAATAACTCGTGTACGGCATTGACGCCCAAACTTTCAGGAAAGCGCATCATCAGCGATCCCATGGCAGCATAGGA
This sequence comes from Bordetella parapertussis, assembly GCA_945887835.1. Classification (GTDB taxonomy): domain Bacteria; phylum Pseudomonadota; class Gammaproteobacteria; order Burkholderiales; family Burkholderiaceae_B; genus Zwartia; species Zwartia parapertussis_B. The sequence continues at coordinate 1,831 of CAMCZQ010000216.1, forward strand.
TGCGCCCATGTATTTTTGCTGAGGATCGACATTCAGCACTTGGGCAAAGTCTTCGCAATGAATCCGTTTGGGACCATCACGATCAAATCGCGTCACTGCTAAGAAATGACTGCTACCCCCGAGCGTGTATCCATGCTCGATATCCATCTGCGCTAAAGGTACTAACTTATGCTCGCAGACATTCGCGCCCGCAGCGTGCGCCAGCGTGAGGCTTAAGTGTTCAACCTCTGGAAGCCTTAGCCGGTCAATTTGCGGCAACTTACCAATAATTCGAGTGACGCCTTGGCGTTTACGTGCAACATATCGCCCACCTAACTCGATCAGTCCTAACTTGGGTTGCACACCAGAAATTGACACCCCTAATGGCAATGGATCTGCGGTCACCGACATGTCTAGGGGCGCATTGTCTTGCGCTAGCAGTGCCGCCAACTGTTCTTTTGTTAGCGTCGCGGGAAGCGCTTTGACAGCACCTGGCAGAACAAGACCGCAGGCCGCAAATAAGGCAAAGTGGTCGTCCTCTCGACAGCCTCGAAGTTGCGCAAGATGCGTTCTAAACACACCTTCTGGCAACATGTTTTGAAAAAATGCGGGTAACCTTCCATCGCTGCCGTTGAACAGCGAACTATCAAGATCGCTCCAAAGCGACTCTTGTTGTTCAGGATGTTGCGCCAGCATGCTCAGCGACACGGTGGCTTGATGGGAATCAGCAGAGAAACGTTTGTCGGCAACAAACCGAATCATCGGAGCAGTTGCGCGGTTATCAAAACGAAAAAGCTTGCCGATCAACCTCTGCGCCAGAAAGATATCCAAAATCTCTACGTTAGACATTAGAGATCCTGAAGACCTTCTGTCATGGTCGCGACGTGCTGGACATTGACTTGACCAGAGGATTCAAAGGCGCGGGCGACGTCGCGCGGCACAATCAGCACTTCTTGGCCGTTGGCCTCGGCAATTGCCAACAGCGTTGTCACACCAAAATTATGCTCTCCGCTCAGAGCCCGACTGACACTTTGTCTGGTTAACCCAGTTTGACGCGCAAGATTAATGTCAGTCAGTGGTTTGCGTCCACTGAGCAAGCCCTTGGCGATCGCTTTTAGAGTGTTCATAAGATTTAACTTAACAAAATAAGTTAAATAAATTTAACACATTATGCGTATTTAGCGTGAAATAAAAAGTTAAATATATCTAACATTTATCAAAAAAGTTAAGTATATTTAACAGCCTCTAAACCTTAGTCGGCGCAGCAGTCTCAAGCCCAAAGGCTTTATGCAGCGCCCGAACGGCGAGCTCCATGTACTTGTCTTCGATCAGTACTGAGGTTTTGATCTCGCTGGTGCTGATCATTTGGATATTGATGTTTTCTTGGGCAAGGGTCTTGAACATCAAACTTGCGACGCCCGCATGCGAGCGCATGCCGATACCGACGATCGATACCTTGGCGACTTTATCGTCTGATAAAACTTCGCTTGCACCAACGGCCGGTGCGATGGTGCCCTTAAGCAATGAGAGCGTGCGACTGAATTCGTTGCGGTGCACGGTGAAGGTGAAATCTGTTGTGCCCGCCACTGACTGGTTTTGCACAATCATGTCGACGTCAATATTGGCATCAGCCACTTTACCCAAGATCGCAAAGGCAACACCTGGCTTATCGGGCACACCCAACAGTGTGACTTTGGCTTCGTCGCGGCTAAAGGCGATGCCTGAAACAACGGCTGCTTCCATTTTTTCGTCTTCCTCGAAGGTAATCAGGGTGCCAGAGCGCATTTCTTCGTCTAGCGACATATCGGGATCGGTGAGCGATGACAACACTCGGGTTGGCACGCGGTATTTACCCGCGAACTCAACAGAACGAATCTGCAACACCTTAGAGCCTAACGAGGCCATTTCAAGCATCTCTTCAAAAGAGATGACAGTGAGCCGGCGCGCATCGGGTTCAACGCGTGGGTCGGTGGTGTACACACCATCGACATCGGTATAGATCAGGCACTCGTGCGCCTTTAGGGCTGCGGCCACTGCAACGGCTGAGGTATCTGAGCCGCCACGACCGAGCGTGGTGATATTGCCTAAATCATCTACCCCTTGAAACCCGGTCACGACCACCACAAAGCCGGCGCCAAGATCTTCGCGGATACGCGTGTCATCAATCGAAGTGATCCGTGCCTTTGTGTGAGAAGAATCAGTACGAATCGGCACCTGCCAGCCTGCGTAACTGCGGGCTTTTAGGCCTTCGGCTTGCAGGGCAATTGCCAGCAAACCGCTTGAGGCTTGTTCACCAGTGGCTGCGATCGCGTCGAGCTCGCGACCATCGGCCTCTGGCGAGAGCTCGCGCGCAAGCCCAAGCAAGCGATTAGTTTCGCCTGACATCGCCGAAGGCACAACCACAACTTGATGACCAGCAGCGTGCCACTTGGCCACGCGACGCGCCACGTTTTTAATGCGTTCGACCGACCCCATCGAGGTGCCGCCGTATTTATGAACAATAATTGACATGATGTTGAATAATTAGATTCGCGGGATTAGACCCGCGAAGTCAGCGTATTAACTACAAAGTCCACTATTTTAGCCCGAAGACAGCACGACCCGCCCTTGTTTGCAGCGAACTGCCACTGACCCATGTTGCCAAAGCAATTCTCGATCGTGTCCTAGGGCATGCAACTGCCGCAACTGACGAAGCAAATCGGCTAAACGGCGTTCGCCTGGCATCGCCACCCCCTGCTCTTGCAACCAATGGCGCACAACCAACGTCTGACGAGCCGCGCTTAACGCTCGCCAAGCTAATAAGCTGAAACTTTGATCCTCTGGTTTCACATCCAGGGCTGCCAAATCAAGGGCCGCCACCTCGGCCAGCACCTCATTGGCTTCGCCGGCCTGCTTGGCATGACGCACTAGGGTTTGGCACCAGGCTGGCCAATAGGTGTTCAACACCGGGGCGAGCTCACTACGCAAGGCACCTCGTGCGTATTTAGGGTTGGTATTACTAGGGTCTTGGACGGCAGCCCAGCCCGTGCGCTGCTCGTAAGCCTGTGCAACAGCAAGTAGCTCGGCACGCTCGACCTCAAGCCAAGGCCTGAGCAGACGCATGCCACCGCGCTGCACGTCGACCTGCATCGCCGCAAGTCCCGACACGCCTGTTCCGCGTAACAGCCGCAACAAGACCGTCTCGGCTTGATCTCGACGATGATGGGCAAGCAGCAGCGCAGCCAAGCCGTGCTCAGTGCACAACTGCGCTAAAGCCAGATAACGCGCGTCGCGCGCAGCGCCTTCGATGCCTAAGCCCGCGGCCAGATCCACCTGCACGTGACGCACCTGTAACGGGATGTTTAACTCTTGCGAAAACTGCTGCACGTGCGCAACCCAAGCATCGGCCTGAGCCATCAGACCGTGATGAATGTGAAAAAAATAGAGAGGTCGTTTGGTGTCAGCGCAGTGTTCTGCTGCAACGAGCGCCAAGGCAACCGAGTCAGCGCCCCCACTCAACGCGACGGCAATAGGCGCCTCTGAGCCTAAGGGCTCTAAGGCTTTGGTCAGCAAGGTATTTAGATTGGAATACGAGGCGTCCATGACGCAAGCCAAACCTTAGGCACGCACTTCTTGAAAACGTCCGTACGACAACAAACGCTCAAGGCGGTGATCAATCAGCTGTTGCGCTGTCATGCCCGACAATTGCCGTAGGGCATCACCTA
>CAMCZQ010000217.1 GCA_945887835.1 Bordetella parapertussis
GGGGTGCAGGTCACACGTCACGCTGCCGAGTCAGTCACGGTGCAAGGCGTGTCGCGGTTTTCAGTGGGCAAGGCTGACTTGTTTATGGGAAACGCTGGTACGGCGATTCGCCCGTTGACGGCGGTGTTGGCGCTGATGGGTGGGCACTATGGGCTCTCGGGTGTGCCGCGCATGCACGAGCGCCCGATTGGGGATTTAGTCGATGGCTTGCGCGACTGGGGGGCGAACGTCACCTACGCGGGCCAAGACGGTTATCCACCGCTTCAGATTGCCCCACCAGGCGCATTGAGTGAGCGCGTGCGCGTGCAGGGCTCGGTTTCGAGCCAGTTTTTGACTTCGGTGTTGATGGCAGCACCCTTGGCTGTGGCGCGCTCGGGTCGCCCACTTGTCATTGAGGTACTGGGCGAACTGATTTCAAAGCCTTATATCGACATTACCTTGAACCTGATGGCGCGTTTTGGGGTGCAGGTTGAACGCGTAGGCTGGCAGCAGTTTATTGTGCCAGCGGATGCGGCGTATCAATCGCCCAGTCAGATTTTTGTTGAAGGCGATGCCTCGTCAGCCTCTTATTTTTTAGCGATGGGCGCCTTGGGCTTAGGACCACTACGCGTGTTGGGCGTGGGGCAAGACAGTATTCAGGGCGACGTGGCGTTTTCCGAGACGGTACAAGCCATGGGCGCGCGCGTCAGGCGCGAGGCCGCCTCAATCGAGGTGTCGGGGGTCGACTTAGCGAAAGGCGAGCGCCTCAAGGCTTTTGACACCGACTTTAATTTGATTCCAGATGCGGCGATGACCGCAGCGATGTTGGCGCTATTCGCCGATGGCCCGTGTACCTTGCGCAATATCGGCAGCTGGCGTGTCAAAGAAACAGATCGAATCGCAGCCATGCAAACCGAATTGCAAAAGCTGGGGGCGCAAGTGCAAAGCGGCGCTGATTGGTTGCGGGTGACACCGCTCGAGGCAGGGCAGTGGCGCGACGCTTCAATTGACACCTACGATGATCACCGCATGGCGATGTGTTTTTCTCTTGCGGCCTTTGGACCGGCGAGCGTGCGCATCATGGACCCAGGTTGCGTCAGCAAGACGTTTCCAACTTATTTTTCGGTCTTTACAAAGTTATTAAATTGAACGCCTCTACTAGCCCGCTGCTCAGCCCCGTCATTACGATTGATGGACCGACGGCGTCAGGCAAAGGGACGGTCGCCCATCGGGTGGCCACGGCCTTGGGGTGGGGCGTACTCGATAGCGGAGCCCTGTATCGGTTGACCGCCTTATCGGTCTTGCAGCAGGCGATTGATCCCGAAGACTTGCACGCGGTCGCGCTGGCAGGGCGGCAACTCGAGGTGAGCTTTCACTCTCAGGGCGTGACGCTTTTTGGTCGCGAGGTCTCTGAGGTCATCCGGCAAGAGCAGGTGGGCAATCTGGCCTCGCGTTTGGCGCCTAATCCAGCCTTGCGTCAGGCTTTGCTTGAGCGACAAAGAGCGTTTAGACGAGCGCCTGGACTGGTGGCCGATGGGCGCGATATGGGGACGATCGTTTTTAAAGACGCCTCGCTAAAGATATTTTTAGTCGCTGACGCGCAGGCACGTGCCGAACGGCGCTGTAAGCAGTTGATCGAAAAGGGAATTTCTGCTAATCTAGAAGACCTTGTTGCTGATATGCGCGAGCGCGACGCACGTGATATTGAACGTGCGGTTGCGCCGCTTGTACCAGCACCAGACGCACACGTGCTTGATTCGTCGCAACTGACAATCGAGCAAACGGTGCAAAACGTCCTTGACCTGTGGTCAAGGGTTCTACTCACCCCACCCGTAAAGGTGTAGGGGCCGTTAGTCAGGCAAACTTTGCCCACTGACAGCCACTGCGGTCTTGACGGCGTGTTACCCGGCTCCCAAGGCCACCTGGATCTCCTTCACATGTCAACTCAACAACTCTCAACCGATGCAGGCGAAAGCTTTGCAGCGATGTTTGCAGCAAGTATCGAAAAGCAGGATATGAAGTCCGGCGAGGTTATCTCTGCCGAAGTCGTGCGTATTGACCATAATTTTGTCGTGGTAAACGCCGGCCTGAAGTCTGAGGCACTGATTCCTCTTGAAGAATTCTTAAACGATCAAGGCGAGCTCGAAGTCAAACCTGGCGATTTTGTTTCTGTTGCTATTGATTCGCTCGAAAACGGCTACGGCGACACCGTACTGTCTCGTGATCGCGCTAAGCGCCTGTCGGCCTGGCTGTCACTCGAAAAATCACTCGAGAAAAACGAACTGGTTACCGGCACGATTACCGGCAAAGTCAAAGGCGGCCTGACTGTCATGACTGCAGGCATTCGTGCCTTCTTGCCAGGCTCGCTGGTTGATCTGCGTCCTGTGAAAGACACAACGCCGTTCGAAGGCAAGACCATGGAGTTCAAGGTCATCAAGCTCGATCGCAAGCGTAACAACGTGGTGGTGTCGCGTCGTGCTGTGCTCGAAGCCAGCATGGGTGAAGATCGCCAGAAGCTGCTCGAAAATCTGCAAGAAGGTTCGATCGTTAAGGGCGTGGTTAAAAACATCACCGATTACGGCGCGTTCGTTGACTTGGGCGGCATCGATGGTCTGTTGCACATCACTGACATGGCATGGCGTCGCGTGCGTCATCCTTCAGAAGTCTTGGCCGTTGGTCAAGAAGTCGAAGCAAAAGTTCTTAAGTTTGATCAAGAAAAAAGCCGTGTGTCACTGGGCGTCAAGCAGCTTGGCGAAGATCCATGGGTGGGTCTCGCACGTCGCTATCCACAGCACACACGTCTGTTCGGTAAAGTCACTAACCTCACCGACTACGGTTCATTCGTTGAAGTCGAAGCCGGCATTGAAGGCTTGGTGCACGTATCTGAAATGGACTGGACCAACAAAAACGTTGATCCACGCAAGGTTGTGACTTTGGGCGAAGAAGTCGAAGTCATGGTTCTTGAAATCGACGAAGACCGTCGTCGTATTTCGTTAGGTATGAAGCAATGCCGTCAAAACCCCTGGGAAGAGTTCGCCTCTAACTTCAAGCGTGGCGACAAAGTATCGGGCGCGATCAAGTCCATTACTGACTTTGGCGTGTTTGTTGGCTTGCCAGGCGGCATCGATGGTTTGGTGCATCTGTCTGATTTGTCTTGGACCGAAACCGGTGAAGAAGCGGTTCGTAACTTCAAAAAAGGTGACGAGCTTCATGCAACCGTGTTGGGGATCGATACTGACAAAGAGCGTATTTCGCTTGGCGTGAAACAGCTTGAAGGCGACCCGTTCAACAACTTCGTGTCAACCTACGACAAAGGCGCTGTGGTACCTGGCACCGTTAAGTCAGTTGAAGCCAAGGGCGCTATCGTGACGCTGTCGCTTGAGGTTGAGGGCTATCTGCGCGCGTCTGAGATCTCAACAGGCCGCGTTGAAGACGCAACCACTGCAATTAAGGCTGGCGATAACATCGAAGCAATGGTCATCAACGTCGATCGCAAGACGCGTCAAATTCAGTTGTCGATCAAAGCGCGCGATACCGCAGACACTGCAGAATCCATGCAGCGTATTTCAGAGTCGAGTGCATCGTCGGGCACAACCAATTTGGGCGCGTTGCTCAAGGCCAAGCTCGATCAGGCTCGCGATACTGAATAAGCCGCCCAGTGACTAAGTCTGAACTCATCGCTGCACTGGCGGCCCGCTACACACAGCTGGCCGCTCGTGACACCGATTACGCTGTTAAAACGGTGCTCGATGCCATGACCGAGGCGCTAGCCGAAGGTCAACGCATCGAAATCCGTGGTTTCGGCAGTTTTTCGTTGTCTGAGCGTGCACCACGTGTGGGGCGCAACCCTAAGTCGGGCGAGCAAGTGTTGGTGCCTGGTAAGCAGGTGCCGCACTTTAAGGCCGGTAAAGAGCTGCGCGAACGTGTCGACTTGAATGGCGGTGCACCTAGCACCGACCCAACAGGTGCGACAGACCATTGATTTATTAGAAAAACCGCCGAAAGGCGGTTTTTTTATGCGCCGAAACGGCAGGACGCTTACAATCGACTTTTGCACTTTGGAGCATCAGCCATGCGCTACCTTGTCTGGGCTTTACGCTTACTAGTCTTTGTCGCTGTTTTAATGTTTGCCTTAAAAAACACCGACCCCGTGGGCGTCACATTTTATGGCACTTGGGCGGTCCAAAGTGTGCCACTCATTGTGGTGATGCTTTCGACTTTTGTGCTGGGCACAGTGTTTGGGCTCTTGTTAACGGTGCCTGGCTCGGTTCGGCGCCGTCGCGAAGCCGCACGACTAAAGAAAGAACTCGAACGCATTCAGGCAGCAGTCAATCCGCCAGGTGCCTCGCCGCTTTCGCCTGACGCCTTGGTTCCTTTGTCGCCGATTTGAGTGACTCCGTGGCTTTTTACAAAACGTGGTCGTTGGCCCCGGGCCCTTATTCTTTGATTTTAGGAAGCTCGCGTGGATTTTGAGTCTTGGTGGCTGATTTTTGTGCCTTTGTTGTTCGCGTTAGGGTGGCTGGCGGCGCGTTTTGATATTCGACAAATTTTGTCCGAAACGCGTAACCTGCCCGATTCTTATTTTCGCGGCCTAAATTTTTTGCTTAATGAAGAGCCCGATCGCGCGATCGACGCGTTTGTTGAGGTTGCTAAGCTTGATCCTGAAACAACCGAGCTTCACTTTGCGTTAGGTAGCCTGTTTCGCCGGCGAGGCGAAATGGAGCGCGCGATTCGCGTGCATCAAAGCTTGTTGTCGCGTGCTGATCTGCCCGTGGGTCAGCGCGAGCACGCACAGCATGAACTGGCGCAAGACTATCTGAAAGCGGGCATGCTCGATCGCGCCGAAGAAGCCTTTACCGTCCTGAAAGAAACCAGCTTTGGCCTGGCTGCGTTACACGCGTTGATCCGAATTTATGAGTCTGAACATGACTGGACGCGTGCGATTCAAGCGGTGCAAAGCTTGCGAAAGCTGGTTGACGAGCCCGTGCCGCAGTTGGTGCATTATTACTGCGAACAGGCGCAGGCCGCGCTAGCCGCTCAGCCGCCCGAGGTCGCGCAGGCACAAGAGGCCTTAAAGTTGGCAGAACGCGCAGCGCAGGCGGCTCAGACAGGCTCTGGCTCTGCTGCAAGCGTTCGTGTGGCTTTGATCCACGCCTCGATAGCGGGCTCTGCCCAGCAAACGTTGGTGCAACGTGCGTGTTTTCAAAAAGTGCTCGAACAGGCCCCTGAGTTTGCTGGCTTGGTTGCCGAGGAGTTATTGCAAAACTTTGCCTTGACGCAGGAGTCTGCTGATGGTCTTGCATTGCTGCAGGAGCATCACAACCGCTTTGCCTCTCTTGATTTGTTTAACGTGGTGTTTCGTGCGTTGCGTTCCCAGCAGGGCGTTGACGTGGCTTGGGGGTTTGCGCGCCAAGCCCTTCAAGCGCATCCTTCGCTGCTGGGCCTCGATCGCTTGCTTGAGGCCGAACTGGCGCACGCGGCCGAACAGCAAACACCTCTTGAAAGTCCGATTCCTGGCGCAGATTTGAC
>CAMCZQ010000218.1 GCA_945887835.1 Bordetella parapertussis
GTGAGTCTTTGCAACAAAAACTGGTTCTTTGTAACAAAATATAGGCGTGATGGATTCACAAAAGACATACTTGCCGACCTGCGCCCGATACTTGCTAGCGTTTGTACTGATTTCGAGTCAGAGCTAATATAGTTTGAAGGGGAAGACGATCAGGTGCACTTACCGGTGAACTATCCACCTAAAGTGGCCGTGTCAAAACCCGTGAATAGTCTCAAGGGTATCTCTAGCTTAATGATTCGCAAAAAGAATGACCCAAACATCTGTGACAAGCTATGGGGCGGCGCTTTGTGGTCGCCAAGTTATTTTTTAGGAAGCTGCGGCAGTGCGCCAATTTCCGTTCTTTGCAAGTATATTAAGGAACGGTACGCGCCACGCTAAATTAAAGGTCAAAGAATAGAAGGCTTCGCCTTCCGCGCTTACATCCCCGCCCTGAACGGCGAGGTTTTACGCGCAAATCCGATAAAATTTATCCACATCTTTCACAGCACCCAGAGGTTTTCAATACAAGCCACTATGTCCGACACACCCGAGCAAGAGACCGTATCCGCCCAAGAGGCCCCTGAATTTGCAGCCGCTCAGTTTGTGCGCTGGTTTCGCGAGGTGGCGCCGTACGTGCATGCTTTTAGAGGCAAAACCTTTGTCGTGGCGTTTGGCGGCGAACTGGTTCAGGCCAATGTTTTAAACACGCTGGTACAAGACCTGTCTTTGCTCTCGGCACTGGGCATTAAGCTGGTGTTAGTGCACGGCTCGCGCCCGCAAGTCAATGAGCAGCTGCGTTTAAAAGGGTTTGAACAGCAATTCGGTCGTGGTCGCGCACCAATGGATGCCAATGCACTCGAATGCGCCAAAGAAGCCGCTGGCGAGATTCGCCTCGATATTGAAGCCGCGTTTAGTCAGGGCCTGCCCAACACGCCGATGTCGCATGCTCAGATTCGTATCCTGTCGGGTAACTTTGTTACCGCAAGGCCCACCGGCATTATTGACGGCGTCGACTACCAACACACGGGTCAGGTTCGAAAGATTGACGTCGAGGCGCTGCGCTTTGCGATCGAACGGGGCTCAATCGTTTTGCTCTCGCCGTTGGGATTCTCACCCACGGGCGACGCGTTCAACTTGTCGATGGAAGAATTAGCCACTAGCGTCGCGACTGCGTGTCGCGCAGAAAAATTGATTTTTTTGACCGAAACACCTGGGGTGATTTCACCCGACGGCTCGGTTGACACCGAGCTTGCACGGCTCGATGCCGATGCCCTATTGGCAGAGGGCTCAATCGACCCCGACACCGCTTTTTATTTGCAATATGCCTCGCGTGCAGTCAAGCGCGGCGTGACACGCGCCCATTTAATTCCGTTTTCGATGGATGGCGTTGTCTTGCTTGAGATTTTTACCCACGACGGGATCGGGACAATGGTGGTCGAAGACACCCTCGATGACCTACGCCCCGCCACCATCGACGATGTCGGCGCGCTCTTGCAACTGATCGAACCGCTCGAACTCGACGGCACGTTGCTGCCTCGCGGCCGCGGCATTATTGAACGCGAGGTTGAGAACTTTACGGTGCTTGAGCACGATGGCGTCATTTATGGCTGTGCCACGCTAAATGATTTTCCCAATGATCAAATGGCCGAAATGGGCTGCCTGATCGTACACCCTGAATGGCAGGGCACCGGAGAAGGCGAGATCTTGCTGCGGCATATGGAGTCGCGTGCCCGCGGGTATGGCGCCAAGCGGCTGTTTGTCTTAACGACGCTTACCTCGCACTGGTTTATTAAACGAGGTTTTGTGCAAGGGGGCGTGGCCGATCTGCCAAAAGAAAAACAGGCTCACTACAATCGGTCGCGCAATAGCCTGATTTTTATCAAACGCCTGTGATTTTTATCGAACGCCTGTCTAGCTCAAGGGTTGTTGCTCGCGTCGCCTTGAATCCCTCTACAATTCACTTTACTTTTTCTTGCAGGATGTTGCCATGAGTCGTACCGTTCAGTGTCTCAAACTCAACAAAGAGGCCCCAGGCCTTGAGTACCCACCGTACCCTGGCGAGATGGGCGTAAAAATCTGGCAAAGCATCTCGCAAGAGGCTTGGGAGGAATGGAAAGCCGTCCAAACTAGGCTCGTGAATGAAAATCGGCTGAATCTCGCCGATACGCGCGCGCGAAAATACCTTAAAGAGCAAATGGAAAAATTTCTTTTTGAAGGTGGAGATATTGAAGCACAAGGCTTCGTGCCGCCAACGGCTTAACACCCAAAGGCCTGACTGGGTTGCACTTCACGTGCCCAGCAAGACCTTCGGTGCGAGCTTAGTCACTTAGCTCTTTGACTAGCTCAGTTACCTAACTTAGTTACCCGAGCCTGCGCCGCCCTGATCGCTAGCCGCGCGAGCGGCCGTCTCTGCCTGTCGCAGCGTTTTGGCTGCAAGCTTTTCTTCGGGGGTGGGTTCGGGTTCGCCGCGCACCAGACGCTCTGCCATCTTCAAACCACGATGTCGCACATCGGCACCGTGCACCATGTAGATCACGCGTTCGGCCATATTTTTGCAGTGGTCGCCGATGCGTTCCATCGAGCGCGCAATAAAAAGCAAGTCGATTGAGCGAGAAATCGTGCGTGGATCTTCGATCATGTAGCTGATTAGGTTGCGCAGGGTGGCTTTCCATTCTTTATCCACTTCTTTGTCACTGCGCACGACCGCTGCAGCAAGAATCGCATCTTGACGCGCAAATGCATCCATCACCTGTCGTATCATCAATCTGACACTGTTGGCCATATGACGCAACTCGATATCTGGCATAAACGAGCGGTCATCTTCATGAATACGCCGTGCCATCGTTGCAATTTTTTCGGCCTCGTCGCCCGAGCGCTCCATGTCGGTCAACATCTTGGTTACCGCTAACAGCGTACGCAAGTCGATTGCGGTAGGCTGATGACGCGCCAAAATCTGAGTCACACGTTCGTCAATCTCTACCTCAAACCGATTGACTTCTTTTTCGTGCTCACGCACGCGATCGACCAGACTAAGATCGCCCTCGGTGAGCGCTTGCATGCCGTCGTAGACCATGGCCTCAACCAACCCACCCATTTGCAGCAACTCGGTGCGGATGCGCTGAAGGTCTGCGTCAAATTGTTTATTGGTGTGCTCGGTCATGGCGAATCCAATCAGGTTGAAGGATTAAGTATAAGACGAAACTATGACAGTTTTGTGAATACTACCATCCATCCCTTCGAGTAATCCCCCTGCCCTTAAAGCGTCCGTATCCCTTGTTGTGTCGCCAACAAGGCAACATCCGCAGGGCGGCACGCAAATAGCCCATTCGTCACGACACCGGGCACTTGATTCAAACTGCGCTCAAGCGCAAGCGGCTCGGTAATACTCAAGCCGTGCACATCCAGTATCTGATTGCCGTTATCGGTCGTAAAGCCCGCCCGCAAGACGGGCTTGCCGCCAAGCGCCCGGATCTCACGCGCGACCGCTTCGCGCGCCAGCGGCAGCACTTCAACCGGTAGCGCAAAGTTGCCCAGGATTTGTACAAGTTTTGATTCGTCTGCAATACACACAAATTTTTTTGCGACCGAGGCGACGATTTTTTCGCGGGTGAGCGCCCCGCCACCACCTTTTAGCATCTGTCTTTGGGCGTTGATCTCGTCTGCGCCATCGACATACACCGGCATCGTCTGCACGTCATTGAGATCGAGCACCAGAATACCTAGTGCGGACAGCCTTTTTGCGCTTCGCTCAGAGCTTGCAACCGCCGCACGAAACAAACTGCGATAGCGCGCTAACCCATCAATAAACAAATCAGCGGTCGAACCGGTACCGACCCCAATCACGGCCTCGGCGCTTAGCAGGGGTTCGAGGTAGGCTAAGGCGGCCTCTGCGGCCTGCTGCTTGAGATCTTGTTGCGACAACATTTAACGATCCTTTAAAATAGCTGAGCTGATTTCGTTCGACAATCTACCTGAGCGTCCTAGTCTTTGTCAGCGCCTGGCTCGGGCGTCTGAGCCTCGGTTTGCTCAGACGCTGGCGTGACCTCGTCAAGCGCTTGCGCTTGCGCCTCACTCAAGCCCTCGCGCAAGCGTGCACGAGCCTCATCGTCAGGAAGCGCTTCTACTGTTTTTAACGTTTTTAGCATGGCGCGGGTGCGGATTTCAGTTTGCCCGAGCTTATTGCTGGCGGTCTCAAGCGATTTTTTAACGCTTGCCAAGGTGTCGCCAAATTTATTGAACTCAGTTTTAACCGCAGCCAACACCTGCCAAACCTGAGAGGTTTGATGCTGAATCGCCAACGTACGAAATCCCATTTGCAAGCTATTGAGCAAGGCCGCCAAGTTGGCCGGACCCGCCACATTGACACGTAGGTCATGGAGCTTATCCAGTAAGCCAGGCTGGCGTAACACTTCGGCGTACAGGCTTTCGCTCGGTAAAAACATAATCGCAAAATCAGTGGTGTACGGCGGCGATACGTATTTTGAAACAATCAACTTTGCCTGCGTTTCAACTGCTTTACCGAGTGCTAAACCCGCCGCTTTGATGCCGTCACGGTCTGACAGCTCGTGGGCATCCATTAGGCGTTCGTATTCTTCTTTCGGAAACTTAGCATCAATCGGAAGCCAAACGACTTGCTCAAGCTCGGTGCTGCCAGGCAGACGAATCGCAAACTCGACTTGTGCGTCGCTACCGGGCACCGTTTTGACATTGCGACCATATTGTTCGGGTGTCATCCCGTCTTCGATCAGACGCGCTAACTGGACTTCACCCCAAGTACCACGCGTCTTGACATTGGTTAACACGCGCTTTAAATCCCCAACACCGGTCGCCAGGGTCTGCATCTCACCGAGCCCTCTTTGCACGGCTTCGAGTCGTTCAGACACTTGTTTGAACGACTCGCCCAGCCGTAACTCAAGCGTGGCGTGCAGCTTTTCGTCAACGGTGCGCCGCATTTCGTCAAGTTTGCTGGCATTGTCGGTTTGCAACGCCAGCAAACGCTGCTCGACCGCTGCGCGCAATTCAGTCATCCGTTGATCGTTTGTTTGAATCAAGCCCTGCCATTGCGCCGTAAAGCCCGCAGTGAACCGCGCGAGCGAGTCGGCGCTTTCGCTGCGCCCCGCTGCAGCATCGCGCGCCACAGCCGACCTGAACTCGGCGTCAGCCTGCGAGAGTTCAAGACGCAAGGCACGCGACGACCCCGACAGTTCGTCACGCAACTGGCGCTGACTGTCTAGTTGCTCGGCGCGCTGCGTGCGCTCAAAGCGCTCTTGTGCGGCAAGAATCTGATCAAGTTTAGGATCTGAGGAAGCGGCCACCGGTGCGCGAACTTTGAACCAGATCAGAACAGCAACACCGGCGGCGATTGCAGCCGCTGCCGCACAGACGCTTAGCAACCAAGTGGCTTCTAACATGTCAGGCCCAGCTTTTCGGTCAAACGTTTTTCGTTAAAACCAACAGTCACTGACCCATCTAGGTAGCTTATCAAGGGCCGCCGAATCAAGGCCGGATACGCCACAATCAGTGCCAGCC